>NZ_CEETRO010000093.1:0-213 GCF_979366545.1 Vogesella perlucida | reverse complement strand
TGACGGTGCCGCTGACGGTGATGTCTTCATCGGCTTCGGCGGCGTTCACCACGTTGTCGGCGGTGATGTCGTTGACGCTGATGCTGGCGGTACGGTTGTCCGGGGCGACGGTGTCGACGCTGTAGCCCTCGGTGTCGCTGACGGTGATGCTGTTGCCGGCTTCGTCACGGGTGGTGACGCTGGCCTCGATCACCTTGTCGGCGTCGGCCACCA
>NZ_CEETRO010000092.1:0-221 GCF_979366545.1 Vogesella perlucida | reverse complement strand
AAAGAAAACGGCGACACCGACAGCTACACCGAAACCCATATCACCGCGGGGCAAACCCTCACCCTGAATAGCGGCCGCGACACCACGCTCACCGGTGCGCAGGCCAGTGGCGACACCATCGCGGCCAACGTTGGCCGCAACCTTACCCTCACCAGCCAGCAAGACCAGGACCACTACGCCAGCCAGCAGCGCAGCATCAGCGCCGGCGGCAGCGTGGCCAT
>NZ_CEETRO010000091.1:0-225 GCF_979366545.1 Vogesella perlucida | reverse complement strand
AGGCCGACAAGACCTTCAGCATCAACGTACCGGGCGCCGAGCTGGTGGCCGACACCGACAAGGTGATCGAGGCCAGCGTCACCACCCGTGACGAATCCGGCAACAGCATCACCGTCAGCGACACCGAGGGTTACAGCGTGGACACCGGCGCGCCGAGCGTGGTGGTGAACATCGTGGATGCCGCCCTGAACGTGGCAGACAAGGTATCGAACGTGACCTTCACCT
>NZ_CEETRO010000090.1:0-255 GCF_979366545.1 Vogesella perlucida | reverse complement strand
AGCCAGATCACCGTGACATCGGTGCTGGGCACCATCGGTATCTTCCTGGCCAGTATCAACATCTTCGGTGGCTTCATGGTCACCCAGCGCATGCTCGACATGTTCAAGAAGAAGAAAAAATAAGGGGTACAGCAGATGGAGAACGTATCCGCAGTACTTTACCTGGTGGCAGCCGTGCTGTTCATCCTGGCACTGAAAGGCCTGTCCTCGCCCACCACGGCGATTCAGGGTAACCGCTACGGCATTATCGGCATG
>NZ_CEETRO010000089.1:0-255 GCF_979366545.1 Vogesella perlucida | reverse complement strand
GATACCTGTGTGAAAGTAGGACACCGCCAGACGCCCGATACCGAAGCCCAGCTCACACGAGCTGGGCTTTGTGCTTTGCAGTTGTGCTTTGCAATGGCGGATGGCCATCGTGAAAACCCCCGCCCTGTGGCCAACGTTGGCCGCAACATCGCTGCCTCAACCGATACCTGACAACAACCCCCGCCCACCACGCCACCCACCCCCGCCGGCCTACGGCCGCCCCCCGGATGCGCCTGCGGCTTATGCCGGGCTACG
>NZ_CEETRO010000088.1:0-255 GCF_979366545.1 Vogesella perlucida | reverse complement strand
AAACGTGCGCATCGAACACGCCGAGCACACGCAAACCCAGCAGACATCCAGCTACAGCAAGCAAAGCGGCGTCACCGTGGCGCTCAGCGGTGGCGTGGTAGACGCCGCACAAACCGCCGTCAGCGCCGCCCAGGCTGCAGGTAACAGCAACAACAGCCGCTTGGCCGCACTGCAAAGCGTCAAGGCCGGGCTGGCGGGCTACCAGGCGGTACAAACCGCGCAGCAGGGCGGCGGCAACGGCGAGGTGGCCGACCC
>NZ_CEETRO010000087.1:0-255 GCF_979366545.1 Vogesella perlucida | reverse complement strand
CCATTACTTAATCCTCGCTCGGTCTGCAAACCATCAATCAGGTTGGCGCTTTGCGTTGCAACAGCAACCAGCTCCTGTGCGCTACGCATTTCAGAGAACACCTCATAGCGCTGCAGTGACAATGTCACACCCAATACACACGCCGCGCCACCGAAAGGCAAGACAAGTAACAGCAATTTATGGCCAATTCCTAGTCTGGAAAGCATGGAAGGCTCCTGAGAGGTGAAGACATGGTAAAGCGGCAGGCTGCACAGC
>NZ_CEETRO010000086.1:0-255 GCF_979366545.1 Vogesella perlucida | reverse complement strand
CGTCGTTGTTGGTGTCTTCGGCGATGGTGACGGTCGGCGCATTGCCGCCGTTAGGCACACTGCTGTCGATGGTGACCGGGACGCTGGCGTTGGTGGTGTTGCCGGCCGGGTCGGTGGCGACGACCGGAATGTTGGCCGCCCCTTCTGGCAGCGGCTGCGTCGGGGTGACGCTCCAGGTGCCATCCGGTTTCACCGTGGTGGTGAGCACTTCGCCGGTCGGGGTGGTGACTTTGATGCTGTCGCCGGCATTGCCGG
>NZ_CEETRO010000085.1:0-255 GCF_979366545.1 Vogesella perlucida | reverse complement strand
CCATTACTTAATCCTCGCTCGGTCTGCAAACCATCAATCAGGTTGGCGCTTTGCGTTGCAACAGCAACCAGCTCCTGTGCGCTACGCATTTCAGAGAACACCTCATAGCGCTGCAGTGACAATGTCAGACCCAATACACACGCCGCGCCACCGAAAGGCAAGACAAGTAACAGCAATTTATGGCCAATTCCTAGTCTGGAAAGCATGGAAGGCTCCTGAGAGGTGAAGACATGGTAAAGCGGCAGGCTGCACAGC
>NZ_CEETRO010000084.1:0-255 GCF_979366545.1 Vogesella perlucida | reverse complement strand
CATGCCGATAATGCCGTAGCGGTTACCCTGAATCGCCGTGGTGGGCGAGGACAGGCCTTTCAGTGCCAGGATGAACAGCACGGCTGCCACCAGGTAAAGTACTGCGGATACGTTCTCCATCTGCTGTGCCCCTTATTTTTTCTTCTTCTTGAACATGTCGAGCATGCGCTGGGTGACCATGAAGCCACCGAAGATGTTGATACTGGCCAGGAAGATACCGATGGTGCCCAGCACCGATGTCACGGTGATCTGGCT
>NZ_CEETRO010000083.1:0-255 GCF_979366545.1 Vogesella perlucida | reverse complement strand
CGGCTGTGATGTTGGCCGCAGTCAGCACCACGGTCTGGCTTCCACTACCCGTGTTGATTTGCAGTGTATCGCCTGCTTTGGCTTCTGTCGGCAGGGCAATACGCACTGCCAGCGTGGTGGCTGTGCCCATTTCCGAGCCGCTAATCAGCCCGTCATTATTGGTATCGGTGGTGATAGTTACCGTCGGTGCTGGCGGCGCCACGTTATCTATCGTCACGGGCACCGTTGCTGCACTGGTGTTGCCTGCCGCATCAG
>NZ_CEETRO010000082.1:0-255 GCF_979366545.1 Vogesella perlucida | reverse complement strand
TTCGATCCCGTCATCCTCCACCACCCAATGCAAACAAAAATGCATTCAGTCCGCTGAGTGAGTTTTTGTTTGCGTTGTAAAACGCCCGATCTTTAACAAACTGAAGAAGCCAATTTACAAGCGGCGAGACAAAACGATAAGTTAATTCTGATCGTAATGAATCGTCGACTTGGGTAGAAAGATTGTATCGACTGTCGTATACGCCTTAGTGTGCGACAAGTCACCAGCGCGAAGCTCATCAGATTAAGGTAACTG
>NZ_CEETRO010000081.1:0-255 GCF_979366545.1 Vogesella perlucida | reverse complement strand
CAACAAAGCAACTCAAATGATAGGATCAAGCCTCACGAGCAATTAGTATCGGTTAGCTTAACGCCTCACAGCGCTTCCACACCCGACCTATCAACGTCCTGGTCTCGAACGACTCTTCAGGGAGGTCAAGCCTCCAGGGAAGTCTCATCTTCAGGCAAGTTTCCCGCTTAGATGCTTTCAGCGGTTATCTCTTCCGAACTTAGCTACCCGGCGATGCGACTGGCGTCACAACCGGTACACCAGAGGTTCGTCCAC
>NZ_CEETRO010000080.1:0-255 GCF_979366545.1 Vogesella perlucida | reverse complement strand
CCGTACCGCAAACCGACACAGGTGGGCAGGATGAGAATTCTAAGGCGCTTGAGAGAACTCAGGAGAAGGAACTCGGCAAATTGACACCGTAACTTCGGGAGAAGGTGTGCCTCTGTTGGTGTAGGACTTCGCGTCCGAAGCTAGTAGAGGTCGCAGAGAATAGGTGGCTGCGACTGTTTAACAAAAACACAGCTCTGTGCCAACACGAAAGTGGACGTATACGGAGTGACGCCTGCCCGGTGCTGGAAGATTAAA
>NZ_CEETRO010000079.1:0-255 GCF_979366545.1 Vogesella perlucida | reverse complement strand
CAAGACCTTCAGCATCAACGTACCGGGCGCCGAGCTGGTGGCCGACACCGACAAGGTGATCGAGGCCAGCGTCACCACCCGTGACGAATCCGGCAACAGCATCACCGTCAGCGACACCGAAGGCTACCGCGTCGACACCGTCGCCCCGGACAACCGCAGCACCAGCATCAGCGTCAACGACATCACCGCCGACAACGTGGTGAACGCCGCCGAAGCCGATGAAGACATCACCGTCAGCGGCACCGTCAGCGGCGA
>NZ_CEETRO010000078.1:0-255 GCF_979366545.1 Vogesella perlucida | reverse complement strand
CCGTACCGCAAACCGACACAGGTGGGCAGGATGAGAATTCTAAGGCGCTTGAGAGAACTCAGGAGAAGGAACTCGGCAAATTGACACCGTAACTTCGGGAGAAGGTGTGCCTCTGTTGGTGTAGGACCTCGCGTCCGAAGCTAGTAGAGGTCGCAGAGAATAGGTGGCTGCGACTGTTTAACAAAAACACAGCTCTGTGCCAACACGAAAGTGGACGTATACGGAGTGACGCCTGCCCGGTGCTGGAAGATTAAA
>NZ_CEETRO010000077.1:0-255 GCF_979366545.1 Vogesella perlucida | reverse complement strand
TCAGCGTCAACGACATCACCGCCGACAACGTGGTGAACGCCGCCGAAGCCGATGAAGACATCACCGTCAGCGGCACCGTCAGCGGCGAGTTCAAAGCCGGCGACGTGGTGACCCTGACCGTCAATGGTCGCGACTACACCACCACCGTCAATGCCGCCGGTGAGTACAGCGTGGCTGTGGCCGGTCGCGACCTGGCCGCCGACACCACCATCGACGCCAAAGTGGCCGCCACCGATGCCGCCGGCAACGTGGGCG
>NZ_CEETRO010000076.1:0-256 GCF_979366545.1 Vogesella perlucida | reverse complement strand
GAAATCAACCGAGATTCCGTAAGTAGTGGCGAGCGAACGCGGAAGAGCCTGTATGTGTTATGGATTGAGTTAGTGGAACGCTCTGGAAAGTGCGGCCATAGTGGGTGATAGCCCCGTACACGAAAACCCATTCCAAGAACTAAGCATACGACAAGTAGGGCGGGACACGCGAAATCCTGTCTGAATATGGGGGGACCATCCTCCAAGGCTAAATACTCGTGATCGACCGATAGTGAACCAGTACCGTGAGGGAAAG
>NZ_CEETRO010000075.1:0-256 GCF_979366545.1 Vogesella perlucida | reverse complement strand
CTTTCCCTCACGGTACTGGTTCACTATCGGTCGATCACGAGTATTTAGCCTTGGAGGATGGTCCCCCCATATTCAGACAGGATTTCGCGTGTCCCGCCCTACTTGTCGTATGCTTAGTTCTTGGAATCAGTTTTCGTGTACGGGGCTATCACCCACTATGGCCGCACTTTCCAGAGCGTTCCACTAACTCAATCCATAACACATACAGGCTCTTCCGCGTTCGCTCGCCACTACTTACGGAATCTCGGTTGATTTC
>NZ_CEETRO010000074.1:0-257 GCF_979366545.1 Vogesella perlucida | reverse complement strand
TCAGACTGGCAATTTCCACGGTCTCCTTCCCAGTGCGCTCCGCTAGCTTGCGCACCTCATCAGCCACCACGGCAAAACCACGTCCCATCTCCCCTGCTCGTGCAGCCTCGATAGCAGCATTTAATGCCAACAGGTTGGTCTGATCAGCAATCTCGCGTATGGCGGTAATAATGCGCCGGATATTTTGCGACTTCTCGGCCAAATCCTGTATGACCTGCCCCGCCCCCTCCACACTGCTAGCAGTCTGTGTCATCGCA
>NZ_CEETRO010000073.1:0-261 GCF_979366545.1 Vogesella perlucida | reverse complement strand
CCTACATCATGTGCAAGGCGATGAACCGTTCCATCGTCAGCGTGCTGCTGGGTGGTTTTGGTGCCGAAGCCGGCAGCGGCGGCAGTGCCGACACCGGGCCGAAGAACTACAAGTCCGGCTCCGCCGAGGACGCTACCTTCCTGATGAGCAACGCCGACAGCGTGATCATCGTGCCCGGCTATGGTCTGGCCGTATCGCGCGCCCAGCACGCGCTGCAAGAGTTTGCCGAGCTGCTGCACCAGAAAGGCGTCAACGTGCGCT
>NZ_CEETRO010000072.1:0-261 GCF_979366545.1 Vogesella perlucida | reverse complement strand
CCTACATCATGTGCAAGGCGATGAACCGTTCCATCGTCAGCGTGCTGCTGGGTGGTTTTGGTGCCGAAGCCGGCAGCGGCGGCAGTGCCGACACCGGGCCGAAGAACTACAAGTCCGGCTCCGCCGAAGACGCCACCTTCCTGATGAGCAACGCCGACAGCGTGATCATCGTGCCCGGCTATGGTCTGGCCGTATCGCGCGCCCAGCACGCGCTGCAAGAGTTTGCCGAGCTGCTGCACCAGAAAGGCGTCAACGTGCGCT
>NZ_CEETRO010000071.1:0-263 GCF_979366545.1 Vogesella perlucida | reverse complement strand
CGCAAACAAAAACTCACTCAGCGGACTGAATGCATTTTTGTTTGCATTGGGTGGTGGAGGATGACGGGATCGAACCGACGACCCCCTGCTTGCAAAGCAGGTGCTCTCCCAACTGAGCTAATCCCCCAAAGGGTACTGGTGGGTCTGGTAGGACTCGAACCTACGACCCCTGCGTTATCAACACAGTGCTCTAACCAGCTGAGCTACAAACCCAGTCTTTGCAGCATCTCTGCCGCCCCAACTCTCAAATAACCGATAGGCTG
>NZ_CEETRO010000070.1:0-266 GCF_979366545.1 Vogesella perlucida | reverse complement strand
TTGGGCTTTCGGCGAGCGGGCTTTTCACCCGCTTTATCGCTACTCATGTCAGCATTCGCACTTCTGATATCTCCAGCAGGGTTTACACCACCACCTTCACAGACCTACAGAACGCTCCCCTACCACGCATATAAATATGCATCCGCAGCTTCGGTTATCAGTTTGAGCCCCGTTACATCTTCCGCGCAGGACGACTCGACCAGTGAGCTATTACGCTTTCTTTAAATGATGGCTGCTTCTAAGCCAACATCCTGGCTGTCTAGGCC
>NZ_CEETRO010000069.1:0-270 GCF_979366545.1 Vogesella perlucida | reverse complement strand
TTGGGCTTTCGGCGAGCGGGCTTTTCACCCGCTTTATCGCTACTCATGTCAGCATTCGCACTTCTGATATCTCCAGCAGGGTTTACACCACCACCTTCACAGACCTACAGAACGCTCCCCTACCACGGACACATTAATGTGCCCATCCGCAGCTTCGGTTATCAGTTTGAGCCCCGTTACATCTTCCGCGCAGGACGACTCGACCAGTGAGCTATTACGCTTTCTTTAAATGATGGCTGCTTCTAAGCCAACATCCTGGCTGTCTAGGCC
>NZ_CEETRO010000068.1:0-280 GCF_979366545.1 Vogesella perlucida | reverse complement strand
CGTGAACGGCAAGCCGTTCACCGGTCTGGTGCAGGCCGACAAGACCTTCAGCATCAACGTACCGGGCGCCGAGCTGGTGGCCGACGCCGACAAGGTGATCGAGGCCAGCGTCACCACCCGTGACGAATCCGGCAACAGCATCACCGTCAGCGACACCGAAGGCTACAGCGTCGACACCGTCGCCCCGGACAACCGTACCGCCAGCATCAGCGTCAACGACATCACCGCCGACAACGTGGTGAACGCCGCCGAAGCCGATGAAGACATCACCGTCAGCGGC
>NZ_CEETRO010000067.1:0-283 GCF_979366545.1 Vogesella perlucida | reverse complement strand
CACCGATGCCGCCGGCAACGTGGGCGAAGCCACCACCGAGCACACCCACGGTGTGGACACCACCATCAACGCCAGCATCACGCTCGCGGCCAACATCACCGCCGACGACGTGATCAACGCCGCCGAGTCGCAACAAGACATCGCCATCACCGGTAGCGTAGGTGGCGACGTGAAGGTAGGCGACACCGTGACCCTGACCGTGAACGGCAAGCCGTTCACCGGTCTGGTGCAGGCCGACAAGACCTTCAGCATCAACGTACCGGGCGCCGAGCTGGTGGCCGAC
>NZ_CEETRO010000066.1:0-292 GCF_979366545.1 Vogesella perlucida | reverse complement strand
ACTTTCACACAGGTATCTGCACTATCATCGGCGCTGAGGCGTTTCACGGTCCTGTTCGGAATGGGAAGGCGTGGGACCACCTCGCTATGGCCACCAGACATAAACTGTCACAAACTCGAAGAAGCCAGGCTGGATTTGTTTTCCAGCCGGTAGAATTTTTGTATCACCAGCGCTTCATCATCAACAAAGCAACTCAAATGATAGGATCAAGCCTCACGAGCAATTAGTATCGGTTAGCTTAACGCCTCACAGCGCTTCCACACCCGACCTATCAACGTCCTGGTCTCGAACG
>NZ_CEETRO010000065.1:0-293 GCF_979366545.1 Vogesella perlucida | reverse complement strand
GCCGCTGCCAGAAGGTGCGGCCAACCTGCCGGTGGTCGCCACCGACCCGGCCGGCAACACCACTAACGCTAGCGTGCCGGTCACCATTGATACCACCGGCCCGGCCCTCACCGCCAAACTCGACCCGAGCAGCGACAGCGGCACGCCAGGTGATGGCATCACCAACGACACCACGCCGACCATCATCGGTACCGGCAATGCCGGCGACAGCATCAAAGTCACCACCCCGACCGGCGAAGTGCTCACCACCACGGTGAAACCGGATGGCACCTGGAGCGTCACCCCGACGCAGC
>NZ_CEETRO010000064.1:0-293 GCF_979366545.1 Vogesella perlucida | reverse complement strand
CGTTCGAGACCAGGACGTTGATAGGTCGGGTGTGGAAGCGCTGTGAGGCGTTAAGCTAACCGATACTAATTGCTCGTGAGGCTTGATCCTATCATTTGAGTTGCTTTGTTGATGATGAAGCGCTGGTTGATACAAAAATTCTACTGTCTGAGGTAAGACCTCAGATTGGCTTCTTCGAGTTTGTGACAGTTTATGTCTGGTGGCCATAGCGAGGTGGTCCCACGCCTTCCCATTCCGAACAGGACCGTGAAACGCCTCAGCGCCGATGATAGTGCAGATACCTGTGTGAAAGT
>NZ_CEETRO010000063.1:0-297 GCF_979366545.1 Vogesella perlucida | reverse complement strand
GCTGGCCGCGTCCAGCGTGCTGCCCAGGCTGGCGCTATGTGCCAGGTAGCGAGTGTCGCCGTAGTGGCGCACGCTGAGCTGCAGGCGGGTGAAGCGGCTGTCGTCGTCGTTCAGGCGGGCGCTGGCTTGTTGCCGGCCGTATTCCAGCGCAGGTTGCAGCATGGCGTCGTCCAGCGCGGCGGTCGGCTGCGCAAGGATGGCGTTTACGCGCGCCAGCAGCTCGTGCAGCCGCGCGGGGTCGGTGGTGAACTGCCACTCGCTTTCCAGGCGGTCGGTATCGGGGTTGAGCTTCAGGCT
>NZ_CEETRO010000062.1:0-297 GCF_979366545.1 Vogesella perlucida | reverse complement strand
TGGTGTCCACACCGTGGGTGTGCTCGGTGGTGGCTTCGCCCACGTTGCCGGCGGCATCGGTGGCGGCCACTTTGGCGTCGATGGTGGTGTCGGCGGCCAGGTCGCGACCGGCCACGGCCACGCTGTAGGCACCGGCGGCATTGACGGTGGTGGTGTAGTCGCGGCCATTGACGGTCAGGGTCACTACGTCGCCGGCTTTGAACTCGCCGCTGACGGTGCCGCTGACGGTGATGTCTTCATCGGCTTCGGCGGCGTTCACCACGTTGTCGGCGGTGATGTCGTTGACGCTGATGCTGG
>NZ_CEETRO010000061.1:0-298 GCF_979366545.1 Vogesella perlucida | reverse complement strand
TGGCCGCGATGGTGTCGCCACTGGCCTGCGCACCGGTGAGCGTGGTGTCGCGGCCGCTATTCAGGGTGAGGGTTTGCCCCGCGGTGATATGGGTTTCGGTGTAGCTGTCGGTGTCGCCGTTTTCTTTGCCGCTGGCGCGGTTGGCGTTGGCAAACACGCTGATGCCGGCTTTACCGCTACCCACGCCGACGCTGACACCGACGGCACCGCCGCTGCTGCTGTTGCTGCCGGTGGTGTCGCTGCGGTTTTGTGCAGACTGCAGGGTGATGTCGCGGGCGGCGTCCAGCGTGACGTTCTG
>NZ_CEETRO010000060.1:0-305 GCF_979366545.1 Vogesella perlucida | reverse complement strand
CAGTTACCTTAATCTGATGAGCTTCGCGCTGGTGACTTGTCGCACACTAAGGCGTATACGACAGTCGATACAATCTTTCTACCCAAGTCGACGATTCATTACGATCAGAATTAACTTATCGTTTTGTTTCGCCGCTTGTAAATTGGCTTCTTCAGTTTGTTAAAGATCGGGCGTTTTGCAACGCAAACAAAAACTCACTCAGCGGACTGAATGCATTTTTGTTTGCATTGGGTGGTGGAGGATGACGGGATCGAACCGACGACCCCCTGCTTGCAAAGCAGGTGCTCTCCCAACTGAGCTAATCC
>NZ_CEETRO010000059.1:0-309 GCF_979366545.1 Vogesella perlucida | reverse complement strand
GCCACCGATGCCGCCGGCAACGTGGGCGAAGCCACCACCGAGCACACCCACGGTGTGGACACCACCATCAACGCCAGCATCACGCTCGCGGCCAACATCACCGCCGACGACGTGATCAACGCCGCCGAGGCGGCAGACGACATCGCCATCACCGGTAGCGTGGGTGGCGACGTGAAGGTGGGCGACACCGTGACCCTGACCGTGAACGGCAAGCCGTTCACCGGTCTGGTGCAGGCCGACAAGACCTTCAGCATCAACGTACCGGGCGCCGAGCTGGTGGCCGACACCGACAAGGTGATCGAGGCCAGC
>NZ_CEETRO010000058.1:0-309 GCF_979366545.1 Vogesella perlucida | reverse complement strand
CCAGCATCAGCGTCAACGACATCACCGCCGACAACGTGGTGAACGCCGCCGAAGCCGATGAAGACATCACCGTCAGCGGCACCGTCAGCGGCGAGTTCAAAGCCGGCGACGTGGTGACCCTGACCGTCAATGGCCGCGACTACACCACCACCGTCAATGCCGCCGGTGAGTACAGCGTGGCTGTGGCCGGTCGCGACCTGGCCGCCGACACCACCATCGACGCCAAAGTGGCCGCCACCGATGCCGCCGGCAACGTGGGCGAAGCCACCACCGAGCACACCCACGGTGTGGACACCACCATCAACGCCA
>NZ_CEETRO010000057.1:0-315 GCF_979366545.1 Vogesella perlucida | reverse complement strand
GATAGCGCGGCGTAGAGCGTGGTGGTTTTGCCGGAGCCGGTGGGGCCGGTGACCAGCAAAATGCCGTGCGGCTGGCGAATCAGGCCATCTACCTGCCCCAGCGTGTCGGCGGGCATGCCCAGCGTGGCCAGGTCCAGCCGCGCCGCTTCTTTGTCCAGCAGGCGCAGCACCACGCGCTCGCCGTGGCTGGTGGGCAGCGTGGACACCCGCACGTCTACCGGGCGCCCGCCCAGGCGCAGCGAGATGCGGCCATCTTGTGGCAGACGCTTTTCGGCAATGTCCATGCTGGCCATGATCTTCAGGCGCGACACCATG
>NZ_CEETRO010000056.1:0-315 GCF_979366545.1 Vogesella perlucida | reverse complement strand
CACCGGAAACGGTTAAAAAGCTCGTCGCCATGGGCCATGCCGTGGTGGTAGAGGCGGGGGCGGGCACGATGGCGGCGGTGCCGGATGCGGCGTATGCCGAAGCCGGTGCCACCTTGGCCGCATCGCGCGCCGCGGTGCTGGCGCAGGGCGACATTGTGCTGACCGTGCGCCCGCTGCCGGAAGACGCTATTGCCGAGCTGAAAGAAGGCGCCGTGCTGATTGGCCAGCTGGCCCCGTTCCAGAACACCACCTTCCCGCAGCTGGCTGCGCGCAAGGTGTCGGCCTTTGCCATGGAGCTGCTGCCGCGCACCACGC
>NZ_CEETRO010000055.1:0-318 GCF_979366545.1 Vogesella perlucida | reverse complement strand
GGCTGGAGGCATCGGCCGCCAGCTGGCCCGGCAGGTTGTACAGGCCCACCACGCTCACGCCGTTATCGGTGCGATGCACCTCGCCCGGTACGGTCAGCTCACAGTTGCCACCGGCTTCGGCGGCAATGTCGATAATCACGCTGCCCGGCTTCATGGCGGCCACGATCTCGCGGGTGATCAGCGTCGGTGCTTTCTTGCCCGGAATCAGCGCCGTGGTGATGATGATGTCGGCCTGGCGCGCGTGCTTGGCCACCAGCTCGGCCTGACGACGCTTGTAGTCGTCCGACATTTCCTTGGCGTACACACCGTCGTTGGCTT
>NZ_CEETRO010000054.1:0-322 GCF_979366545.1 Vogesella perlucida | reverse complement strand
ATCCAGCAACTGAACGACGCCCTGCGTACCCAGTTTGTCGGTGGCCAGGTGCTGCTCACTGCCGGCTTTCAAACCCTGCCCGATGAGCAGCAAGCCGCCTTGTTGCTCGCCATCCGCGATTTCAACGACTTTACCCCCGACAACGACCCCTACGGTGAACACGACTTTGTCGCGGTCGAGGTCGATGGTGTGAAGGTGTTCTGCAAGATCGATTACTACGACCCTACGCTGCAGCAGCACTCCGTTGATGCGGCCAACCCTGTACTGACCCACCGCGTGATGACGGTGATGTTGGCCGCAGAGTACTAAACCCTTTTACTCA
>NZ_CEETRO010000053.1:0-325 GCF_979366545.1 Vogesella perlucida | reverse complement strand
TTCGCTCCCTCGCGCCTTGCCTGACCCAAAAATCAAGCAAGTCTTGGTGGGTCTGGTAGGACTCGAACCTACGACCCCTGCGTTATCAACACAGTGCTCTAACCAGCTGAGCTACAAACCCAGTCTTCCTCATCGGCCTTGCGGCCAACTTGCCCTTTCAACTCTCAAATAACCGATAGGCTGTAAGTGCCTGACCTCGCCTTCTCTAGAAAGGAGGTGATCCAGCCGCAGGTTCCCCTACGGCTACCTTGTTACGACTTCACCCCAGTCATGAAACCTACCGTGGTAAGCGGGCTCCTTACGGTTACCCTACCCACTTCTGGCG
>NZ_CEETRO010000052.1:0-333 GCF_979366545.1 Vogesella perlucida | reverse complement strand
GCGCACCCGGCAGCGACAGCGCCGTTGTCGACCTGACCGCACCGGCCCTCACCGCCCAGCTCGACCCGAGCAGCGACAGCGGTACGCCAGGCGACGGCATCACCAACGACACCACGCCGACCATCAGCGGCACCGGCAATGCTGGCGACAGCATCAAAGTCACCACCCCGACTGGCGAAGTGCTCACCACCACCGTCAACCCGGATGGCACCTGGAGCGTCACCCCGACGCAGCCGCTGCCAGAAGGGGCGGCCAACATTCCGGTGGTCGCCACCGACCCGGCCGGCAACACCACCAACGCCAGCGTACCGGTCACCATCGACAGCGGTGTGC
>NZ_CEETRO010000051.1:0-336 GCF_979366545.1 Vogesella perlucida | reverse complement strand
GTGGCCGGTCGCGACCTGGCCGCCGACACCACCATCGACGCCAAAGTGGCCGCCACCGATGCCGCCGGCAACGTGGGCGAAGCCACCACCGAGCACACCCACGGTGTGGACACCACCATCAACGCCAGCATCACGCTCGCGGCCAACATCACCGCCGACGACGTGATCAACGCCGCCGAGGCGGCAGACGACATCGCCATCACCGGTAGCGTGGGTGGCGACGTGAAGGTGGGCGACACCGTGACCCTGACCGTGAACGGCAAGCCGTTCACCGGTCTGGTGCAGGCCGACAAGACCTTCAGCATCAACGTACCGGGCGCCGAGCTGGTGGCCGAC
>NZ_CEETRO010000050.1:0-348 GCF_979366545.1 Vogesella perlucida | reverse complement strand
CGATGTTCACCACCACGCTCGGCGCGCCGGTGTCCACGCTGTAACCCTCGGTGTCGCTGACGGTGATGCTGTTGCCTGCGGCGTCGGTAGTGGTGACTTTGGCGTCGATTACCTTGTCGGCGTCGGCCACCAGCTCGGCGCCCGGTACGTTGATGCTGAAGGTGTTACCGGCCTGTACGGTACCGGTGTAGGTCTGGTTGTTGACGGTCAGGGTGACGGTGTCGCCTACCTTCACGTCGCCACCGACGGTACCGGTAATGGCCACCTGCTGGCCTGCTTCGGCGGCGTTGATCACGTCGTCGGCGGTGATGTTGGCATTCAGGGTGATGCTGGCCACTGGCGCAGCGG
>NZ_CEETRO010000049.1:0-350 GCF_979366545.1 Vogesella perlucida | reverse complement strand
TGGCCGCGATGGTGTCGCCACTGGCCTGCGCACCGGTGAGCGTGGTGTCGCGGCCGCTATTCAGGGTGAGGGTTTGCCCCGCGGTGATATGGGTTTCGGTGTAGCTGTCGGTGTCGCCGTTTTCTTTACCGCTGGCGCGGTTGGCGTTGGCAAACACGCTGATGCCGGCTTTATCGCTACCCACGCCGACACTAACGCCGATGGCACCGCCGCTGCTGCTATGGCTGCCGGTGGTGTCGCTGCGGTTTTGTGCAGACTGCAGGGTGATGTCGCGGGCGGCGTCCAGCGTGACGTTCTGAGCCTTGATGCTGCTGCCGATCACCGCCAGGTCGCCGTTTTGGGCGACGCCG
>NZ_CEETRO010000048.1:0-366 GCF_979366545.1 Vogesella perlucida | reverse complement strand
AGCCTATCGGTTATTTGAGAGTTGGGGCGGCAGAGATGCTGCAAAGACTGGGTTTGTAGCTCAGCTGGTTAGAGCACTGTGTTGATAACGCAGGGGTCGTAGGTTCGAGTCCTACCAGACCCACCAAATCATGCCATTGCGGCGTTGCAAAACGTCTCGTGTACTTCAGTACACGTCGACATTCTGCGCCTTGCACTGACAAGATTTGGGATGATTAGTTGATCTTACGATCAAACAGTCAGCATCACCCAAAAAGAGGGGGATTAGCTCAGTTGGGAGAGCACCTGCTTTGCAAGCAGGGGGTCGTCGGTTCGATCCCGTCATCCTCCACCACCCAATGCAAACAAAAATGCATTCAGTCCGCTG
>NZ_CEETRO010000047.1:0-369 GCF_979366545.1 Vogesella perlucida | reverse complement strand
CGCGGGCGCAGAGCATGGACGTGCTGTCCAGCCAGAACAACATTGCCGGCTACCGTGCCGTGTTGCTGGCCACGCAGTACTACCCGCGCTTCATGCCCATGCTGATGACCGCCGCCGGTACCGTGAAGCCGGCCCGTGTGCTGATCATGGGGGTGGGGGTGGCCGGTTTGCAGGCGATTGCTACTGCCAAGCGCCTGGGCGCGGTGGTAGAGGCGACCGACGTGCGCCCGTCTACCAAAGAACAGGTGGAAAGCCTGGGCGGCAAGTTCATCGAAGTACCGATGAGCGAGGAAGAGAAGAAAGCCAACGACGGTGTGTACGCCAAGGAAATGTCGGACGACTACAAGCGTCGTCAGGCCGAGCTGGTGG
>NZ_CEETRO010000046.1:0-369 GCF_979366545.1 Vogesella perlucida | reverse complement strand
CGTAGGTGGCGACGTGAAGGTGGGCGACACCGTGACCCTGACCGTGAACGGCAAGCCGTTCACCGGTCTGGTGCAGGCCGACAAGACCTTCAGCATCAACGTACCGGGCGCCGAGCTGGTGGCCGACACCGACAAGGTGATCGAGGCCAGCGTCACCACCCGTGACGAATCCGGCAACAGCATCACCGTCAGCGACACCGAAGGCTACCGCGTCGACACCGTCGCCCCGGACAACCGCAGCACCAGCATCAGCGTCAACGACATCACCGCCGACAACGTGGTGAACGCCGCCGAAGCCGATGAAGACATCACCGTCAGCGGCACCGTCAGCGGCGAGTTCAAAGCCGGCGACGTAGTGACCCTGACCGT
>NZ_CEETRO010000045.1:0-415 GCF_979366545.1 Vogesella perlucida | reverse complement strand
AACGTCTGCAGATCTGGTTTTCCTACCATAGCAGCCTGCAATGCGTTCTGTAGCACGATACGGGCTGGTTTCTCACCTGTCCTCAAGGCTTGCTCGATCTCGTTCTTGGTTGGTGCTGATACGTCTGATTTTTGTCCTTTAAGACTTTGTGTAATAGTTAAGCCGTGTTTTACTTCTAAACGTTCACAAGCTGCTATTGTGTTAAATGCTGAGTGCTGACCGAGCCATACAGAACCATCAAGGCCAACACGATTAGCTACAATATGGATATGTTCTTTATCTGTATCGTTATGACGAACACAAATATATTGATGCTTTTCTATATCAATATTCATTTCTTTCAAATAGTCTTTTGCTATCTCTTCCCATTGCTGATCGGTTAAATGTTCATTTTTTGGAAGAGATAAAAACGCAT
>NZ_CEETRO010000044.1:0-430 GCF_979366545.1 Vogesella perlucida | reverse complement strand
AGATGAACAAGATTTATGTTATTTTGTAGCTTATCGCTATATTAAAGAAAATAAAACTCAAGATCTTATTGATGCTTTGAAAGATCAAAAAGATGAAGATTATATCAAAGCAATGAAAGATTATGTTTATGGAGGTGGTAAATATGGATACAGATAGAAAAAGAGGGCGTATAGGATTAAATCACGAAGTACGTAGAGATATATCTATACAGTTTAGAGTAAACAAAGCAGAGTTTGATTATTTAAAAGAGCTTGTGGAAGCATCAAGGCTTGAAAGAGGTCATTACATCCGAAAGGAGATTTTAAACTCTGAACCCGTTATAAAAAGGAAAATGCCTGAGTTTGAGCAATCATTATACAGAGAAATACAACATCAAGGTAATAATATAAATCAGATTGCTAAAAAGCTAAATACGAATGAAGACTTTAA
>NZ_CEETRO010000043.1:0-465 GCF_979366545.1 Vogesella perlucida | reverse complement strand
GTTTTCGTGTACGGGGCTATCACCCACTATGGCCGCACTTTCCAGAGCGTTCCACTAACTCAATCCATAACACATACAGGCTCTTCCGCGTTCGCTCGCCACTACTTACGGAATCTCGGTTGATTTCTTTTCCTCGGGGTACTTAGATGTTTCAGTTCTCCCGGTTCGCCTCCATGCGCCTATATATTCAGCGCAGGATCTCCTTGCGGAGGGGTTTCCCCATTCGGATATCAGTGGATCAAAGCTCCATTGCCAGCTCCCCACTGCTTTTCGCAGGCTTGCACGTCCTTCATCGCCTGTGATCGCCAAGGCATCCACCAGATGCACTTAGTCGCTTGACCCTATCATTTCAGTTACCTTAATCTGATGAGCTTCGCGCTGGTGACTTGTCGCACACTAAGGCGTATACGACAGTCGATACAATCTTTCTACCCAAGTCGACGATTCATTACGATCAGAATTAAC
>NZ_CEETRO010000042.1:0-476 GCF_979366545.1 Vogesella perlucida | reverse complement strand
TCGCCTACCTTCACGTCGCCACCGACGGTACCGGTAATGGCCACCTGCTGGCCTGCTTCGGCGGCGTTGATCACGTCGTCGGCGGTGATGTTGGCATTCAGGGTGATGCTGGCCACTGGCGCAGCGGTGTCGACAGCCACGGTGTCGCTGCCGGCGCTGCCCAGGTTACCGGCGGCGTCGGTGTAGCTGCCATTGTTGACGGCTACGCTGGCAGTGCCGGTGAAACCGTCGGTCGCGGTAAAGGTGGCGGTCCACACTTTAGGATCGCTGGCGCTTTGTACCAGGTTGCTGATGCTGCCACCGCTCACGGTCAGGTCGGCGGCGGTAAAGCCTACCGGCGCTTCGCTGAAGGTGAAGGTCACGTTCGATACCTTGTCTGCCACGTTCAGGGCGGCATCCACGATGTTCACCACCACGCTCGGCGCGCCGGTGTCCACGCTGTAACCCTCGGTGTCGCTGACGGTGATGCTGTTGCC
>NZ_CEETRO010000041.1:0-514 GCF_979366545.1 Vogesella perlucida | reverse complement strand
CAAGGTTGGCCGCAGCTTAGTGCGACACCGCCTTCAGCATGTCTTCCACTACCTTTTTGGCGTCGCCGAACACCATCATGGTTTTGTCCATGTAGAACAGCTCGTTATCCAGACCGGCGTAGCCCACGCTCATCGAGCGCTTCACCACGATCACGGTGCGTGCCTTGTGTGCTTCCAGGATCGGCATGCCGTAGATCGGGCTGGCCTTGTCTTTCTGCGCAGCGGGGTTCACCACGTCGTTGGCGCCAATCACCAGTACCACGTCGGTGTTGGAGAAGTCGGAGTTGATTTCTTCCATCTCCTGCACCTGCTCGTACGGCACTTCGGCTTCGGCCAGCAGCACGTTCATGTGGCCAGGCATACGGCCCGCTACCGGGTGGATGGCGTAGCGCACGTTGACGCCTTTCTGGTGCAGCAGCTCGGCAAACTCTTGCAGCGCGTGCTGGGCGCGCGATACGGCCAGACCATAGCCGGGCACGATGATCACGCTGTCGGCGTTGCTCATCAGGAAGGT
>NZ_CEETRO010000040.1:0-538 GCF_979366545.1 Vogesella perlucida | reverse complement strand
GTGTTCTGCAAGATCGATTACTACGACCCTACGCTGCAGCAGCACTCCGTTGATGCGGCCAACCCTGTACTGACCCACCGCGTGATGACGGTGATGTTGGCCGCAGAGTACTAAACCCTTTTACTCACACCGATAGCCCGGACTGGCATTGCCAGCCCGGGCTTTATGCTTTTGGAGGTTTCTATGCGTGAACGCTACGGCCAGGCCAAGCGCCTGGCATCCACCCTCAATCTGCCGCGTGAACAATGGCTGCAGCTGCGCCAGCTGGGCATTGGTTCGTCCGATGCGGCAGCTGCCGTTGGGCTGTCTCCTTATAAGAGTGCGCTGTCACTCTGGCTGGAAAAAACCGGTCGCAAACCGGCCGAAGACCTATCGGATAAAACCCCGGTGTTCTGGGGCACCATGCTGGAACCGGTACTCGCCACCGTGTACGCCGAGCAAACCGGGCGCAAGGTACGGCGGGTGAATGCGGTACTGCAAAGCCCGCAGCACCAGCACATGCTGGCCAACTTGGACCGCGAAGTACGTTGCGGGCGCG
>NZ_CEETRO010000039.1:0-538 GCF_979366545.1 Vogesella perlucida | reverse complement strand
GTGTTCTGCAAGATCGATTACTACGACCCTACGCTGCAGCAGCACTCCGTTGATGCGGCCAACCCTGTACTGACCCACCGCGTGATGACGGTGATGTTGGCCGCAGAGTACTAAACCCTTTTACTCAAACCGATAGCCCGGACTGACACTGCCAGCCCGGGCTTGATGCTTTTGGAGGTTTCTATGCGTGAACGCTACGGCCAGGCCAAGCGCCTGGCATCCACCCTGAATCTGCCGCGTGAGCAATGGCTGCAGTTGCGCCAGCTGGGCATTGGTTCGTCCGATGCGGCAGCTGCCGTTGGGCTGTCTCCTTATAAGAGTGCGCTGTCGCTCTGGCTGGAAAAAACTGGCCGCAAACCGGCAGAGGATCTGTCCGATAAAGCCCCGGTGTTCTGGGGCACCATGCTGGAGCCGGTACTCGCCACCGTGTACGCCGAGCAAACCGGGCGCAAGGTACGGCGGGTGAATGCGGTACTGCAAAGCCCGCAGCACCAGCACATGCTGGCCAACTTGGACCGCGAAGTACGTTGCGGGCGCG
>NZ_CEETRO010000038.1:0-546 GCF_979366545.1 Vogesella perlucida | reverse complement strand
CGTGGTAGGGGAGCGTTCTGTAGGTCTGTGAAGGTGGTGGTGTAAACCCTGCTGGAGATATCAGAAGTGCGAATGCTGACATGAGTAGCGATAAAGCGGGTGAAAAGCCCGCTCGCCGAAAGCCCAAGGTTTCCTACGCAACGTTCATCGGCGTAGGGTGAGTCGGCCCCTAAGGCGAGGCTGAAAAGCGTAGTCGATGGGAAACGGGTTAATATTCCCGTACTTTTATGCAGTGCGATGTGGGGACGGAGAAGGTTAGGTTAGCGGCCTGTTGGAATAGGTCGTTTAAGCCGGTAGGCTGGTGCGGTAGGCAAATCCGCTGCACCTTAAGGCCGAGAGGTGATGACGAGGGTCTACGGACCTGAAGTAACTGATACCACGCTTCCAGGAAAAGCCACTAAGCTTCAGCTGCATAAGAACCGTACCGCAAACCGACACAGGTGGGCAGGATGAGAATTCTAAGGCGCTTGAGAGAACTCAGGAGAAGGAACTCGGCAAATTGACACCGTAACTTCGGGAGAAGGTGTGCCTCTGTTGGTGTAGGAC
>NZ_CEETRO010000037.1:0-557 GCF_979366545.1 Vogesella perlucida | reverse complement strand
ATTTCCGAGCCGCTAATCAGCCCGTCATTATTGGTATCGGTGGTGATAGTTACCGTCGGTGCTGGCGGCGCCACGTTATCTATCGTCACGGGCACCGTTGCTGCACTGGTGTTGCCTGCCGCATCAGTAGCCTGTACCTGTGCGGAGCCAGTACTGCCATTTGCCAGCGCTTGTGTTGGGGTCACACTCCACTTGCCATCTGGTTGCACCGTGGTGGTGAGCACTTCGCCAGTACCCGGCATGGTGACCTTGATGCTGGCACCTGGCTCACCGGTACCGCTGATGGTCGGCGTGGTGTCGTTGGTAATGCCATCGCCCACCGTACCGCTATCGCTAGCCGGGTCGAGCTTGGCGGTCAATGCTGGCGGGGTGGTATCCACGCTATAGGCCTCGGTGGTGGTAGCAGTACCCGCTGCCGATACTACCTTGGCATCGATGACCTTATCGGCATCGGCTACCAGGTCGCTACCCGGCACATTGATGCTGAAGGTCTTGTCAGACTGCACCGTACCGGTGAAGGTTTTGTTATTGACTGTGAGCGTAACGGTATCGCCTGC
>NZ_CEETRO010000036.1:0-576 GCF_979366545.1 Vogesella perlucida | reverse complement strand
ATTGCCGCCGAAGCCGGTGGCAACTGTGAGCTGACCGTACCGGGCGAGGTGCATCGCACCGATAACGGCGTGAGCGTGGTGGGCCTGTACAACCTGCCGGGCCAGCTGGCGGCCGATGCCTCCAGCCTGTACGCCAAAAACCTGCTCACCTTCCTGTCGCTGATGCTCAGCAAGGAAGGCTTCACCCTTAATCTGGAAGACGACCTGCTGGCGGCCACCCTGGTGACGCACGACGGCCAGGTGCGCTTTCCTGCGGCCAACTAGGAGGTGCCATCATGGTTGACCCGTTTATCTCCAGCTTCACCATCTTCGTTCTGGCCGTGTTCGTGGGCTACCACGTGGTGTGGAACGTTACCCCGGCCCTGCATACCCCGCTGATGGCGGTCACCAATGCCATTTCCGGCATCATCATCGTGGGCGCCATGCTGCAGGTGGTAGACATCAATGGCAGCCAGATCACCGTGACATCGGTGCTGGGCACCATCGGTATCTTCCTGGCCAGTATCAACATCTTCGGTGGCTTCATGGTCACCCAGCGCATGCTCGACATGTTCAAGAAGAAGAAAAAATAAGGGG
>NZ_CEETRO010000035.1:0-645 GCF_979366545.1 Vogesella perlucida | reverse complement strand
CGGTGGCGGCCACTTTGGCGTCGATGGTGGTGTCGGCGGCCAGGTCGCGACCGGCCACAGCCACGCTGTACTCACCGGCGGCATTGACGGTGGTGGTGTAGTCGCGGCCATTGACGGTCAGGGTCACTACGTCGCCGGCTTTGAACTCGCCGCTGACGGTGCCGCTGACGGTGATGTCTTCACCGGCTTCGGCGGCGTTCACCACGTTGTCGGCGGTGATGTCGTTGACGCTGATGCTGGCGGTACGGTTGTCCGGGGCGACGGTGTCGACGCGGTAGCCTTCGGTGTCGCTGACGGTAATGCTGTTGCCGGCTTCGTCACGGGTGGTGACGCTGGCCTGGATCACCTGGTCGGCGTCGGCTACCAGCTCGGCGCCCGGTACGTTGATGCTGAAGGTGTTGCCGGCCTGCACGGTACCGGTGAACGGCTTGCCGTTCACGGTCAGGGTCACGGTGTCGCCGACCTTCACGTCGCCACCCACGCTACCGGTGATGGCGATGTCTTGTTGCGACTCGGCCGCGTTGATCACGTCGTCGGCGGTGATGTTGGCCGCGAGCGTGATGCTGGCGTTGATGGTGGTGTCCACACCGTGGGTGTGCACGGTGGTGGCTTCGCCCACGTTGCCGGCGGCATCGGTGGCGGCCA
>NZ_CEETRO010000034.1:0-683 GCF_979366545.1 Vogesella perlucida | reverse complement strand
ACCCTATCATTTCAGTTACCTTAATCTGATGAGCTTCGCGCTGGTGACTTGTCGCACACTAAGGCGTATACGACAGTCGATACAATCTTTCTACCCAAGTCGACGATTCATTACGATCAGAATTAACCTATCGTTTTGTTTCGCCGCTTGTAAATTGGCTTCTTCAGTTTGTTAAAGATCGGGCGTTTTACAACGCAAACAAAAACTCACTCAGCGGACTGAATGCATTTTTGTTTGCATTGGGTGGTGGAGGATGACGGGATCGAACCGACGACCCCCTGCTTGCAAAGCAGGTGCTCTCCCAACTGAGCTAATCCCCCTCTTTTTGGGTGATGCTGCGTTGCTCGGTCGCTCGTGTACTCCAGTACACTTCGCTCCCTCGCGCCTTGCCTGACCCAAAAATCAAGCAAGTCTTGGTGGGTCTGGTAGGACTCGAACCTACGACCCCTGCGTTATCAACACAGTGCTCTAACCAGCTGAGCTACAAACCCAGTCTTTGCAGCATCTCTGCCGCCCCAACTCTCAAATAACCGATAGGCTGTAAGTGCCTGACCTTGCCTTCTCTAGAAAGGAGGTGATCCAGCCGCAGGTTCCCCTACGGCTACCTTGTTACGACTTCACCCCAGTCATGAAACCTACCGTGGTAAGCGGGCTCCTTACGGTTACCCTACCCACTTCTGGCG
>NZ_CEETRO010000033.1:0-737 GCF_979366545.1 Vogesella perlucida | reverse complement strand
GTGTGAATGAGAAAGCGCCGGCTCCCTTCGACGGTTTTGCTGTATTGCGGCAGCAGGTCGGGGAAATCGGCACTGAGTTTGTCCAGGTCGGGGCTGGTGCGGTCTTTGGTTTTCTTCCAGCTGACTTTGCCGTCGGCAAACACAGCGGCACTGGCGGTGCCGAGGATGTTTTGCAGCTGCTGGCGGGTTTGGGCTTCCAGCAGGCTGAGATCGTCTTGTTTGGCACGCAGGGCAAGCAAGGTACCAAACAGGCTGTTGGCTTCCATCGATTCAGACAGGTCCAGGGTGATGCCTTGGTCGCGGGGGAACATCCAGCTCAGCGCCCTGCCCGCGTCGTCCGAGCCATCGGGCGATGGCTGCTGGTCTTGGGTGACTTGCTGCCAGAAGCCGTCTTCGCGTTCGCACAGGTCCAGGATCTTGTCGTCGTCACGTTCAATGCGATAGATGCGGAAGTCCTGGCCACCAATCAGTACGGCCACGTCAGCCCAATCCAACCCGGTAACGGCCAACTGATGCAGTACCTGGCACTGGTAAGCGACGGGGATGCCCTCTTCCCACTGCGGCGCACTGTGGTAGCTGGCGGTCTTGATTTCCAGGATGCCATTACCGTCGCGCCCGCAACGTACTTCGCGGTCCAAGTTGGCCAGCATGTGCTGGTGCTGCGGGCTTTGCAGTACCGCATTCACCCGCCGTACCTTGCGCCCGGTTTGCTCGGCGTACACGGTGGCGAGTACCGG
>NZ_CEETRO010000032.1:0-796 GCF_979366545.1 Vogesella perlucida | reverse complement strand
ACCACCGTCAATGCCGCCGGTGAGTACAGCGTGGCTGTGGCCGGTCGCGACCTGGCCGCCGACACCACCATCGACGCCAAAGTGGCCGCCACCGATGCCGCCGGCAACGTGGGCGAAGCCACCACCGTGCACACCCACGGTGTGGACACCACCATCAACGCCAGCATCACGCTCGCGGCCAACATCACCGCCGACGACGTGATCAACGCCGCCGAGTCGCAACAAGACATCGCCATCACCGGTAGCGTGGGTGGCGACGTGAAGGTCGGCGACACCGTGACCCTGACCGTGAACGGCAAGCCGTTCACCGGTCTGGTGCAGGCCGACAAGACCTTCAGCATCAACGTACCGGGCGCCGAGCTGGTGGCCGACGCCGACAAGGTGATCGAGGCCAGCGTCACCACCCGTGACGAAGCCGGCAACAGCATCACCGTCAGCGACACCGAGGGCTACAGCGTCGACACCGTCGCCCCGGACAACCGTACCGCTAGCATCAGCGTTAACGACATCACCGCCGACAACGTGGTGAACGCCGCCGAAGCCGATGAAGACATCACCGTCAGCGGCACCGTTAGCGGCGAGTTCAAAGCCGGCGACGTGGTGACCCTGACCGTCAATGGCCGCGACTACACCACCACCGTCAATGCCGCCGGTGAGTACAGCGTGGCCGTGGCCGGTCGCGACCTGGCCGCCGACACCACCATCGACGCCAAAGTGGCCGCCACCGATGCCGCCGGCAACGTGGGCGAAGCCACCACCGAGCACACCCACGGTGTGGACACCACCATCAACGCCA
>NZ_CEETRO010000031.1:0-818 GCF_979366545.1 Vogesella perlucida | reverse complement strand
CATCCGCAGCTTCGGTTATCAGTTTGAGCCCCGTTACATCTTCCGCGCAGGACGACTCGACCAGTGAGCTATTACGCTTTCTTTAAATGATGGCTGCTTCTAAGCCAACATCCTGGCTGTCTAGGCCTTCCCACCTCGTTTACCACTTAACTGATCATTTGGGACCTTAGCTGGCGGTCTGGGTTGTTTCCCTCTTGACGATGGACGTTAGCACCCACCGTCTGTCTCCCATGCTTGCACTTTCCGGTATTCAGAGTTTGCCATGGTTTGGTAAATCGCAATGACCCCCTAGCCATAACAGTGCTTTACCCCCGGAAGTGATACATGAGGCACTACCTAAATAGTTTTCGGGGAGAACCAGCTATCTCCGAGTTTGTTTAGCCTTTCACCCCTATCCACAGCTCATCCCCTAGTTTTGCAACACTAGTGGGTTCGGACCTCCAGTGCGTGTTACCGCACCTTCATCCTGGCCATGGATAGATCACTCGGTTTCGGGTCTACACCCAGCGACTGAGACGCCCTATTCGGACTCGGTTTCCCTACGCCTCCCCTATGCGGTTAAGCTTGCCACTGAATGTAAGTCGCTGACCCATTATACAAAAGGTACGCAGTCACCCGTTTCCAGGCTCCCACTGTTTGTATGCATCCGGTTTCAGGTTCTATTTCACTCCCCTCCCGGGGTTCTTTTCGCCTTTCCCTCACGGTACTGGTTCACTATCGGTCGATCACGAGTATTTAGCCTTGGAGGATGGTCCCCCCATATTCAGACAGGATTTCGCGTGTCCCGCCCTACTTGTCGTATGCTTAGTTCTTGGAAT
>NZ_CEETRO010000030.1:0-873 GCF_979366545.1 Vogesella perlucida | reverse complement strand
TCGGCGGAGCCGGACTTGTAGTTCTTCGGCCCGGTGTCGGCACTGCCGCCGCTGCCGGCTTCGGCACCAAAACCACCCAGCAGCACGCTGACGATGGAACGGTTCATCGCCTTGCACATGATGTAGGACAGAATGGCACCGGACGAGCCCACGCACGCGCCGGCAATGATCAGCACCGGGTTGTTCAGCGTAAAGCCGATACCCGCTGCCGCCCAGCCGGAGTAGCTGTTCAGCATGGACACCACCACCGGCATGTCGGCCCCGCCGATCGGGATGATCAGCGTCACGCCCAGCACCAGCGCAATGGCCACCATCATCAGGAAGGCGCCGTGGCTATCGGTCAGGAAGTACGCTACGCCAAAGCCCACCATGGCCAGCGCCAGCACCAGGTTCAGCAGGTGTTGGCCGCTGAAGTTCACTGCCTTGGCGCCAAACTTGCCGGACAGCTTGCCGTAGGCCACCACCGAGGCGGTGAAGGTAATGGCACCAATGAAGGCACCGATGAACAGCTCCACCTTCTGCACGCCGGTGTGCTCGACACCGGTGTGGAAGATGGCGGCCACGGCAATCAGCACCGCCGACAGGCCCACCAGCGAGTGCATGGCGGCCACCAGCTCGGGCATGCCGGTCATCTCGACGGTTTTGGCTTTGTACGCGCCAATGGCACCACCGGCCACGATGGCACCGACAATCAGCGCCAGCACCGGCTTGTCCATGATCATGAAGGTGGTGGCCACGGCAATCAGCATGCCGATAATGCCGTAGCGGTTACCCTGAATCGCCGTGGTGGGCGAGGACAGGCCTTTCAGTGCCAGGATGAACAGCACGGCTGCCACCAGGTAAAGTACTGCGGATACGTTCTCCATCTGCTGT
>NZ_CEETRO010000029.1:0-1060 GCF_979366545.1 Vogesella perlucida | reverse complement strand
AGCCTCCAGGGAAGTCTCATCTTCAGGCAAGTTTCCCGCTTAGATGCTTTCAGCGGTTATCTCTTCCGAACTTAGCTACCCGGCGATGCGACTGGCGTCACAACCGGTACACCAGAGGTTCGTCCACTCCGGTCCTCTCGTACTAGGAGCAGCCCCCGTCAAACTTCCAACGCCCACTGCAGATAGGGACCAAACTGTCTCACGACGTTTTGAACCCAGCTCACGTACCACTTTAAATGGCGAACAGCCATACCCTTGGGACCGGCTACAGCCCCAGGATGTGATGAGCCGACATCGAGGTGCCAAACTCCGCCGTCGATGTGAACTCTTGGGCGGAATCAGCCTGTTATCCCCGGAGTACCTTTTATCCGTTGAGCGATGGCCCTTCCATTCAGAACCACCGGATCACTATGTCCTGCTTTCGCACCTGCTCGACTTGTCGGTCTCGCAGTTAAGCTACCTTTTGCCATTGCACTATCAGCACGATTTCCGACCGTACCTAGGTAACCTTCGAACTCCTCCGTTACACTTTGGGAGGAGACCGCCCCAGTCAAACTGCCTACCATGCACTGTCCCCGATCCGGATCACGGACCAAGGTTAGAACCTCAAACACACCAGGGTGGTATTTCAAGGACGGCTCCACTGAAACTAGCGTTCCAGCTTCATAGCCTCCCACCTATCCTACACAAGTCTGTTCAAAGTCCAATGCAAAGCTACAGTAAAGGTTCACGGGGTCTTTCCGTCTAGCAGCGGGTAGATTGCATCTTCACAAACATTTCAACTTCGCTGAGTCTCAGGAGGAGACAGTGTGGCCATCGTTACGCCATTCGTGCGGGTCGGAACTTACCCGACAAGGAATTTCGCTACCTTAGGACCGTTATAGTTACGGCCGCCGTTTACTGGGACTTCAATCAAGAGCTTGCACCCCATCATTTAATCTTCCAGCACCGGGCAGGCGTCACTCCGTATACGTCCACTTTCGTGTTGGCACAGAGCTGTGTTTTTGTTAAACAGTCGCAGCCACCTATTCTCTGCGACCTCTACTAGCTTCGGACGCGA
>NZ_CEETRO010000028.1:0-1065 GCF_979366545.1 Vogesella perlucida | reverse complement strand
GGCACCTGGAGCGTCACCCCGACGCAGCCGCTGCCAGAAGGGGCGGCCAACATTCCGGTGGTCGCCACCGACCCGGCCGGCAACACCACCAACGCCAGCGTACCGGTCACCATCGACAGCGGTGTGCCTAACGGCGGCAATGCGCCGACCGTTACCATCGCCGAAGACACCAACAACGACGGCTACATCAACGCCAGCGAAGCCCAGGGTCCGGTCGACCTCAAAGTGGCGTTCGACCCGAGCAAAGTCGAGGTCGGAGACACCGTCAAAGTCACCGTAGGTGGCAGCACGCAAGACATCGTGGTCAGCGCCACCGACAAAGCCAACGGCTTCGTCACCGCCACCACGCCATTGCCAGCCGATGGCAGCACACTGGACGTCAGCGCCGTCATCGTCGACGCCGCCGGCAACAGCAGCGCGCCCGGCAGCGACAGCGCCATCGTCGACCTGACCGCACCGGCCCTCACCGCCAAACTCGATCCGGCCAGCGACAGCGGTACGCCAGGCGACGGCATTACCAACGACACCACGCCGACCATCAGCGGCACCGGCAATGCCGGTGACAGCATCAAAGTCACCACCCCGACCGGCGAAGAACTCACCACCACCGTCAACCCGGATGGCACCTGGAGCGTCACCCCGACGCAGCCGCTGCCAGAAGGGGCGGCCAACATCCCGGTGGTCGCCACCGACCCGGCCGGCAACACCACCAGCGCCAGCGTACCGGTCACCATCGACACCACCGGCCCGGCCCTCACCGCCAAGCTCGACCCGGCTAGCGACAGCGGTACGCCAGGCGACGGCATCACCAACGACACCACGCCGACCATCATTGGTACCGGCAATGCTGGCGACAGCATCAAAGTCACCACCCCGACTGGCGAAGTGCTCACCACCACGGTGAAACCGGACGGCACCTGGAGCGTCACCCCGACGCAGCCGCTGCCAGAAGGTGCGGCCAACCTGCCGGTGGTCGCCACCGACCCGGCCGGCAACACCACTAACGCTAGCGTGCCGGTCACCATTGATACCACCGGCCCGGCCCTCACCGCCAAACTCGACCCG
>NZ_CEETRO010000026.1:0-2007 GCF_979366545.1 Vogesella perlucida | reverse complement strand
TCCTGAATTCAAGGCCAACATCATAGCGCAAACCCATGCTGTTTAATGCCTTATGCATCGAAATGGATAGGCAAATGCAAGCCGTCCGGGTGCAGTAGGGTGTCTTTGTCCAGATCAAACGGCAGCACGTGTAGCCGTAGCTGCTTGTCAAAATCGAATACTGGCAACGGCCTGGTAAACTTGCGCCACGCCGGGTAGATCAGCGCCATGTCACCTTCGCCACCCAGGTAGCGCTGGCCGTAGGCAAACAGCTGGTAAAAATCGGCCTGGCTCAGCTGGTACTTCTTATCGCGGTCGGTTTCATCCAGCCGTTTCCACTTGGTGTCCAGTACCCACTGGCGCTGGCCTTGCTCGATCAGCAAGTCCGGCTCCAATCGGAACATCGATTCTCCAGAATGGGTGCACAAACTATGGCGGCTGGGCTGGGTGCTCAGGCGTGCGCCCGGCAACAAGCGGCCACGCAGCCAGCGCGCCACATAGCCCTCAAACAGCTTTTCCATCGGAAACAGCAGGCTGATGCCGCGATAATCGCCCGCCACCGCCTGCGGCATCTGTCGGTATAGAATCAGCTCGCACCACGGTCTGATGGGCTGGTAGTGCGCCATCAGCCTGTCGTTGCGCCAGGCGCGAAAGTCGGCGTCAATATCACGGCTGGCGGGCAGCGCGTGCAGCATGCCGGCCAGCTCGTGCGCCAGGCGCCAGTTATCGGCGTCCTGCGCCGTTTTGCACACCAGCGCCAGCGCGCTTTGCAGCAGGCGGTTTTCTGGCCGGTCCGGCAGAAACACATCGTGGCGAATCTGGAAGCAATGTTGCCGCCCTGGCGGCTGGCGCATCTGCTTTACCACATCCAGTTGGCCGCGCAAGAAACGCTGTTCTTCTTCGATGCGCTGGTAATCAAAGCGCAGCCCGCGCTTCAGCAAGTGCTCCAATGCCAACAAAAACTGCCGCATGACCCATTCGGATAGCGAGGTGTCGAACAGCTGCAAACCGGCCTCGTCCACCTCGCGCGATGTCAGGTCCAGCGAGCCGGCGATCAGCTTGCACAGCAGCTGGCGCGAAGACAGCCTGCAATCGCCGTCGTCGTGATGCTTGGGCAGGATTTCGATTACCTGCCCGCAGGGGCTTTCCAGCACGCCCACGTGGCTGTCCAGCCGCAGCCACTGCCGGCCATCCACTTGCAGCAGCTGCGCGCCGCTGCGCCGAAAGCCTGCGGCCAACTGGCACAGCCAGTCAAACGCTGTCTGGCTGATCTGCGCTTCATCGAGTGATGATGCAGACAAAGGGCTGGTGGTCAGCCGCGCGTACTCGCGCACCACAATCGGCTCACGCTTCAAGCTAGACCTCGCCCTTGCCAAGGTTGGCCGCAATGCCGCGATAGGCATCAGCCTTGGCAAACGCCTGATCGTTCAACGTCCACCGTGGCGACTGGCGCAGCTTGTCCGCCACGCCCTGGAGCAAGGCCGACACATCCAGCGACTTGTCCTCGATAATGAAAGCCACACCATCCGGCTTGGTCTGGTCGTTCAGCACCCAGCGAATGCGCTCCCAGTCCTCGAAGAAATACTCCTGCAGCAGGGGCAGGATTTTCTGGCGGAAGATGTCGGCTAGCGCGGCCAGCGTCGGCTCGCTCTGCAAAGGCATGAAGTAGGCGTGGCCTATGGTGTGGTCGCGGTCCAGCAGCACCGTGATGCGCTGGTTCATCACCCGCAGCATCTGGCCGATGTTCACCCCGTCCACCATCACACCATCCAGCAAGTCGGGGCGCGGCGGCATTTCGCTAAAGCTGAAACGGCGACGCAGCGCCAGGTCCAGCCCCGCCAGCGAACGGTCGGCGGTGTTCATGGTGCCGATAATGTAGACATTGTCTGGTACGCTGAAGCTGTCCTTGGAATACGGCAGCGTCACCGACAGTGCCTCGTCGGCGCCGGCGCGCTTGGACGGCTCGATCAGCGTGATCAGCTCGCCGAAAATGCGCGAGATATTGCCACGGTTGATTTCGTCGATGAT
>NZ_CEETRO010000025.1:0-2583 GCF_979366545.1 Vogesella perlucida | reverse complement strand
GCACAGCCACCACGCTGGCAGTGCGTATTGCCCTGCCGACAGAAGCCAAAGCAGGCGATACACTGCAAATCAACACGGGTAGTGGAAGCCAGACCGTGGTGCTGACTGCGGCCAACATCACAGCCGGAGCGGTAACCACCACCGTGGCCAAACCTGCTGAGCAGGCTACTGCAACGGTCAGTGCTACGCTCACGGATGTCGCGGGCAACACCTCGCCTGCTTCATCAGATAGCGCCAAGATGAACGCATCGGCACCAGAGCTGACAGGTAAAGCTTACGACCCAACCAATGGCCCGATTTTGTTTCAGTCCAAAGATGGTCGTACCGTAAACGGTATTCAGGTCTGGACCACAGACCTGACCGCGGCAGGTACCACGCAGCTCTCCCAAATCGGCAGCTTGGGTAATGTGGCGGTGAACGCAGGGCCCGTGTCTGCTGCTAACTTCTTCAATATGGGTAACGGGTTCACGTTATTCCAGGCATCGGATGGCTCAAAAGGTACCGAGTTGTGGATTACCGATGGTTCCAGTGCCGGCACCAGGATGGTAAAAGACATTAACACTGGTACATCGCCATCTGACCCCATCACCAATAATATGGTGCAGTTGCCCGATGGCCGTGTGCTGTTTGTTGCTACCAGTGCTGGCGGGCAGCAATTGTGGGTAACGGATGGTACGAATGCCGGTACGCAGGTGTTCAAGGATATAGTGCCGGGTGCTGCAGATTTCTCGAATAGCAATACTGCTATCTGGGGTATGTCTGACAATGGCGGGCCGAGCCCGGCTGCCGATTTGCATAGTATGGGTGGTGGCAGGTATTTGTTCCAGGCTAATACTAGTGGCTTAGGTATCGAAATATGGGTATCGGATGGCACGCCCGCAGGCACGGTGATGTTGAAAGATATTAACCCTGGCACTGCTTCGTCCTACGCTAGTCACTTCACCGATCTGGGTAATGGCCAGACAGTATTCTCTGCCTATACGGCAAGCAATGGCTATGAGCTGTGGGTAACAGATGGTACCGCAGCTGGTACCACGCAGCTGAAGGACATCAATCCGGGTTCGAATGATGGCAATCCGCTAGGGTTTATAGCGACAGGTGACGGCAAAGTACTATTCTTTGCCAATGCCTCTGCTGATGATAGAGAGCTATGGGTGACAGATGGGACCTCAGAAGGGACACAGCTACTCAAGGATATCAATGTTGGTAACCAAGCTTCGCAAATAAAATTACCAAGTGGTGCCAATAGTTTCTTGAACGACATTACACCGTTAGGAAATGGCAAGTTTGTTTTCAGCGCCTATACACCTACATATGGTGTCGAACCTTGGGTAACTGATGGGACTGCAGCAGGTACTCGGTTACTTAAAGATATGTATACCGGTGTTGTTGGGTCTGATAATCCATTTAATACTGGTGGTGGCTATATACCAAGAAGCCCGTTCGACTTTACTGCTATAGGAAGAGGTTATGCTCTCTTTACGGCTAATGTGGCCGTCACGGGTAAGGAGCTCTGGATCACGGATGGAACCGATGCATGGCTAGTGAGGGATTTAAGACCAGGTACCACACTTACTGCGGCAATAAGCGAAATTACCAAGGTCGGTGATGGTATTGCCATGTTTACGGCGAATGATCCGACATATGGTTATGAGCCATTTGTATTCAAACTGGATGATTGGTTAAGTCTACGTGCTGCGGGACAGAGCACAGATGCATCTGTGTATTTGCTGAAAGACATGAACGATTCGTTTACTGTCCACTCTCAGGCGCAGGCTTACTACAGAACAGGTATGGGGCATGAAGATATTCCGTACACCATTAGTAAAGAACATTTGCTGCAAGGCTGGACAAGCCCGACGGGCGGCACGCTGAATGCGGCCAACATCACGGCAGATCATGGCACGGTCACGCAGCAAGCCGATGGCAGCTATCTGATTACGCCAGATGCAAACTACAACGGTGAGTTGACACTGAGCTACAACGTAGTAGCCGCCAGCGGTGCGCAGACCCCGGCTACCATGAAGATAATGCTTGAGCCAGAGACTGATATTATCGACATGGTCAGTAGTGGTGATGTGCTCAAAAACTTTGATGCAAGAGCCCGTTTCAACTCTGGTGACGTACTGGATTTCCGCGGATTGCTGCAAGGGGAGTCTATTGATCAATTGGCTACATTCTTGCATTTCACAACTAATGGCACGGATACACTGATTGCAGTGTCTAGTAATGGTGATGGTAATATCGACTTTAACTTCAAATTGGCAGGTGTCAACCTAGTTGGTAGTGCTACGTCTGATCAGCAAGTAATTGCAGATTTATTAGCCAAGAATAAACTATTGGTAGATAAGGCAGTATCAATCGATCTGAATAAAGTCACTGGAGACAGTCTAATCAATACGGCAGAATCTGCTGCGCCAGTGGCCGTCACTGGCACGGTTGGGGCAGATGTCAAAGCAGGCGATACCGTTACGCTCACAGTCAATAACAAAACCTTCACCGGTACGGTGCAGTCTGACAAGACCTTCAGCATCAATGTGCCGGGTAGCGACCTGGTAGCCGATGCCGATAAGGTCATCGATG
>NZ_CEETRO010000024.1:1527-2858 GCF_979366545.1 Vogesella perlucida | reverse complement strand
GGATGGCCTGAGCATATCGGCAGACGGTTACCAAGACCCGCACGAATTAGCCCATGCAAACGATATCCGTCGCCGCTTTGCAGGCCGGGAGGTGACCACCGGCCAGATTGTCATGTTTGGCCTAACGGGCGGGCTGATTCCGTGTCCGGCTTCTATCACTGTCTTGCTGCTGTGCCTGCAGTTGAAGAAGGTCGCCCTCGGTGCGGTACTGGTGCTGTGTTTCAGCATTGGTCTGGCGCTGACCATGGTGGCTTCTGGGGCGTTGGCCGCACTCAGCGTGCGACATGCCCGAAAACACTGGGGCGGCTTTGGGGATTTTGCGCGTAAAGCACCGTACTTCTCTGGTGGCTTGATCATGCTGGTGGGGCTGTACGTGGGCTATCACGGCTGGCTTGCGCTGCCAGCGGCCTAGCAAAGCACCCGCAAAGATTGTTCTGTGATGCGATGCAAGGTCTGTCTATGGATGCCGCGATGATGAGCGAAGCCGATGATGCACCGTGGCAAATCGTCATGGCGCAATTGCCATTGGCTTTTGGGCTGGCGGGCCATAATTTTCTTGTGCTGCTGGATGGTAACGTGCATGTAGCATCAGAAATCAATGGCTTGGCCATAGGGCAGAATGGCAGCGTGCGGGCTATAGGCTGGCGGCTTGGCGACCGATTGCGGGCGGTGGTCAGTAGCGGTAGCTGTTACTACCAGGGAGGTTTGGGCCAAGCTGTGCTGTATGTAGGTCCGCGGCAGGCTGCCATGCGGCTGTGGCTGAAAGCCGAAGAGAAAGCCTGTGCGATCAACGCCCTGGCCCTGAAATATCCGTTTTTAGGGTGCGGTAAAAACAGCAACTCAGTGGCCAGCACCTTGATCCATGCCATGGGTCTGGCAGAGTGCCGGCCTTCCCGGTCAGCAGTCATCGATTTCGGCCGTGGCAAGATACTGGTTTGATCACTTTCAGGCTCTTGTCGTACGGATAGCAAACAAGCGACTTCTTGCAATCAGAATGTTCTGGCATGTGACATGCCAGAACAGCCTTTGTCAGGAAGCATTTGCTTGTTCGATCTATAGCCCACGGCCTAGGTGGATAGTTGTGGGCTGGGTTGTTGGAAGAGGGAGAATGGAACAGGGCTGGCCTGACGTATTTGGCCTGTTTTTTGCCATTTTTAATATAAAATAATTATAAGTCATTCACTTCGCTGCTCCGTTTATCGCTGTGCAGCCTGCCGCTTTACCATGTCTTCACCTCTCAGGAGCCTTCCATGCTTTCCAGACTAGGAATTGGCCATAAATTGCTGTTACTTGTCTTGCCTTTCGGTGGCGCGGCGTGTGTATTGGGTGTG
>NZ_CEETRO010000024.1:0-1432 GCF_979366545.1 Vogesella perlucida | reverse complement strand
TCTGACATTGTCACTGCAGCGCTATGAGGTGTTCTCTGAAATGCGTAGCGCACAGGAGCTGGTTGCTGTTGCAACGCAAAGCGCCAACCTGATTGATGGTTTGCAGACCGAGCGAGGATTAAGTAATGGCTATCTGAGTGGTCAGGGCCCCTTGCCGGACAAGCTAAAAGAAGCCAGGCAGAAAACCGATCAATCCCTTTCCAGTTTGGCAGGGGTGGTCGGAACGCTATCTGCTGGTGACCTGGCTGGTAGTAGTCAGCGGGTGGTGACTGATGTGCAGAACCTTCTAACCAAGCGTGGGGCAGTAGACAGCCGCGGGATCCCGGCGACAGAGGCTTTTGCAGCCTATAGCGAGCAAATTGATGCCCAACTTGCCTTAATGGCTAGCCTTGGTCGAGCTACAGATGCTGGTGATGTGATTCGCTACAGTACTAGCCTATCTAATCTGTTGTGCGTAAAAGAGTACGCTGGGCGTGAGCGGGGTTTTGTGAATGGCTTGTTATCGGGTGGGCCAATATCTCTTGCTGGACTTGAGCAAGCTGCAAGCTTGCAGGCACGTCAGGATATGTGTGCCAGCCAGCTATTACTTCTATCGCCAGTGTATATCAATGATGCAATGCGACCGTATTTGCAATCCGATGCGGCTACGGCACTCAAAGCCTTGCGCCAAGCTTTGCACGCAACCGACCCGGGCACTGCCGCCTCAATAGCGCCTGAGTTATGGTTTACTGCGGCTACTGCACAGATCGTTCAACTGAAAAAAGCACAGGACGATTTACTGTTAAGGTTGAGTAATACAGTAGAGCAGCATCAGGACGATGCGAGTCGCAGCCTGATCGTAACGCTGGCCTGTTCCGTGGTGTTGCTGGTGCTGTTGATTTTTGGTGGTGGTGCGGTATATCGCAGTATCCGTTACCCGATAGTGAGGCTGTCCGGTTTGATGCAGGAGATGAGTCACAATCTTGACCTGGCTGTGCGTGCCAAGCTGGAGGGGAGTGATGAAATCGCCGGCATGGGCCAAGCATTCGACCGGTTGGTGAGCGCTTTTGGTGAAACTCTGAAAGATGTGAAGCTCAATGCCCACCAGCTTGTAAAAGCTTCTGATGCCTTGCAGGCGGTCTCTGCTCGCGCGGCGAATGCTGCCGAGGCGCAAAGCACCTCTTCGTCGGGTATCGCTGCTGCCGTTGAACAAATGACCGTCGGCATTGCTTCTGTTAGTGACAATACGCGGGATAACTTACAAGTCGTGCAGCAAATGCAAGAGGGCGTCAATGTTGGCCGTCACCGTATGCAAGCGACTGCCGCTGCGATGACACAGACTGCTAGCAGTGTGGAGGGGGCGGGGCAGGTCATACAGGATTTGGCCGAGAAGTCGCAAAATATCCGGCGCATTATTACCGCCATACGCGAGATTGCTGATCAGACCAACCTG
>NZ_CEETRO010000023.1:0-3050 GCF_979366545.1 Vogesella perlucida | reverse complement strand
ATGGTAGGAAAACCAGATCTGCAGACGTTTATAGACAGAGTGCAGGCCGTAGGCATTGAACCGAGGTTCAATGTTGCCAGCACTGGCAACGTGGCGGGGGTTTCATTCAGTGTTGGAGATGTGGCATTCAAGGGATCTCAGTTGGGTAAAAAATACAGTTGGAACACTATAAAAAACAAGGTGATATATGACAAAAATAGAGATGATGAACTCGTTAGGAGCTTCTCAGCAAGAAAAGATGATGAACCAAATAGTATTAGACGATCACTTGCTGAACCAAATATCAATGACAGTGGAGCCGTTGACAGAATCGATGATGATATTATCCGAATCAGTCAGCACAGCATTAAATCAGACACAACAGACACTTACGAGAGTAAACAACTCGTTAGAAGCAACAACCACAGCTTTAAACTCAGCGAAAAATATAATAGACCAGCAAGCCATAAAGTTAGAAGAACAACACAAAAAGCTGCACAAATACTCAACAGAGTTAAAAAACAATACAATAAAGAACCAATCAAAACTTATAATAAAAATGGCCTCAATAGTTGGCGTGATAAATCTGATAGCAGTTCTATCAGTAGGATACTTGATCATGCAGAAACAGCCAACGCAGCCACGAATAACTTTAGACTCAAAGGCCGTGGCAACATCAATAGTAGAGCAACTAAGATCGAAGAGATAAGAGAAAGGTTAGGTATAAAAAAACCTATTATTCAGCCAAAGAATAAAGAAAAAATAGTTAAAGAAGAAATAAAGAAAAAGCCTTTAGGTTGGAGTATGAATGAAAATAGATTTAAATCGAAGTTAAAAGAAGCTCTTAAAAAAGAAAAACCAAAAAATGAAACAACACCAACACAACTACAGCAGGAAGACGATCAGCATTTAAAACCACGCGGTTTTAAACCAAGATAAAAGAGGCTTTAAGCCTCTTTTGTTGTTGGTGCGTCTATTTGTTGATAACGTTTATAAAGAGCTATAGCCCCGTGTTTTGTAGTTCCCAGCCTTTCCCCAACCTCTGACCATTTAAAGCCAGCTTCACGTAATACAAAGGCTTTTAATCTTCTTTGTTTTGCTTCTTTCTCATAGTCTTCACGAGGTAAAGCAATCAACTTTCTGACGGTTCTATCACTGATATTTAATCTTTGAGCCATTTCTTTTGCTGTTTTATTCCTTTTTACTGTATGTAATGCCGTCATATTTTACTCCTCGTTAATCATTATTGCTTTTTCTAAAAGTGTTTTTGTATGTAGCTTTTGTTTTTCTGTTCTTTTAGATCTTCTTGCTTTCTGTTTTTTACTCTGAATATCATGAAGTTTTTCGTTGCTAAACTCTTTCCAACAAAACTTAGCTATACTTTTTGCCGTTGATACAAGTTCTTTGTAAGGTAATAGATTATTATAGTTAGCAAAGCTATTGAATGTTTCGCATTTCAATAATAACTCTTTATAAAAAGCATCGAATGAGCTTTCATTCTTATATTTTAGCACATTTTTATAAGCCCATTGCCTTTGAATATCGAACATCTCAACATTACGACCAAAAGCAAGTTCTGTATTTTCTCGCTTTTTAGGGTCTTCTAAATCATCAAAACAATCAGCTAAATCATTAAGTTCGTATAAATCAGCACCAGACCAGAACGGCGACCAATGGCTATGCAGTGGGTTTTTAGTAATCAGTCCCGCATAGCCAAGATCAGCACCAAGACGAGTAGCCATATTGTAATATAATGCTCTGGCAAACTTGACAGGCTTCTGTCTGCTTTTCTCTGTTGATGAGATCGGAGCATTAAGCATATAACCGTAATGACATCTACCAGAGTCTGGTGATTTTGTTATAAAAGACGGGATGGGCAAATGAGCATTTTCAAACTCATAAAAGCAGTTTTCTTTGTCTAAATCAAATATCATTGTATGAAGATACAACGGGTGATTTACTTGTAAATAAAGCATATCTAAAGCTTTATTCTTATTTTGAATAGTCAATCCAAAATCAAGATCATTAGTAGCATATGGCTTTAAAGGTATTTGACTTTTTAATATCTCTCTGTTATTTTCTATATTGAACATTTAGCAGTATCCTTTCTGTAATGCCCCGTTCTCTCACTGTCGCCAAACTAATCAGAGAACGCGGGCTTTTCTTTTATTTATAATCTCTTACAGTTTTACTATACCAAAAAAACTTGTCAATAGATCCGTCAAAAAAAGTTGTTAAGTAGGAAGTCTACCAATATCAGGTATTAGACGGAGTTTTGGGGACACTACACCACAGCGAAGCACAGGCCGAAGGCTATGGCAGAGTAAGTCACACTGTAACGTATACTAAACGTCATATGCAGGATCTGGCTGTGCTGGATAGGAGAACATGAGATGCAGAAACCAAAGCGTAGACTCGGTTTTATGGTTGGTAAGAGCAATGCAACATTGCCACCAGATGACGAAACAGAAGCAGAGCTTGATCAGGAAGTCTTGAAGCTGTTTTATCCTAACCAAGAGACACAAGACACTATAGAACGCTCAGAAGCCGGTACAGACGTTTTCATGGCCTCCGGTTCTGATGACCTGTTCAAAAAACTGAAGCTGTAGGTGAAGCTGTAGGGCAGGGGAGAGATGGCCATCTTCACCACTTGAGAACAAACCGACCCGGAACGGTGAGAGAAGGCCAACCCTCGATGCAGTATATACTAATATATACTATAGTCTGTTGATTTTATGAGCATTTTAAACCCATAGACGCCAGCAACAGCAGAAAAGCAAGTTTTCTACTGTTCTGTCGCCGCCGATCAACCCCATCCCTTTGCATCTGGTGAAATCTGACTACCAAGATCACGAACTTTGTCAGATTTCACGTAGCAGCAGCATTTTTTACGCAAAGCTACCTATTACGCACAGCTACCCATCAAGACAATATATTATTTACCCTATTTTTTATTTGCATTTTATTTGTTGTGCAGGGTATTTATTTATGTAGCCGCTATATTGACAAACTTTTTAGATCGGTTATTTATTTAAATATAGGTTGACTTCAGCTTTATTTTTGTTTTTCGG
>NZ_CEETRO010000022.1:0-3732 GCF_979366545.1 Vogesella perlucida | reverse complement strand
GTGCGCAGGCCAGTGGCGACACCATCGCGGCCAACGTTGGCCGCAACCTTACCCTCACCAGCCAGCAAGACCAGGACCACTACGCCAGCCAGCAGCGCAGCATCAGCGCCGGCGGCAGCGTGGCCATTATCGGTACTGGTGGCGGCGTCAACGCCAGCCTCAGCCGTCAGCGCATCGACAGCCAGTACCAGAGCGTGGCCGAGCAAACCGGGCTGTACGCCGGGCAGGGCGGCTTTAACGTGCAAGTAGGCGGCCACACCCAGCTAAACGGCGCCGTCATCGCCAGCAGCGCCAGCTCCGAGCAAAACCAGCTCAGCACCGCCACCCTCGGCTGGCAAGACCTGCAAAACCGCGCCGAATACCGCGTAGAAAGCCAGAGCATCGGTGCCAGCAGCAGCGCCAGTGCCAGCGGCAACCTCGCCGCCAACGCGCTGGGTAACGCCGGCACCCTCCTGAACGGCGGCCACACCCAGGGCAGCGCCAGCAGCACCACCCTGGCCGCCATCAGTGCCGGCAGCCTTACCGTGCACGACAGCACCGCGCAGCTGCAAGACACCACCACCCTGCGCCGCGACGCCAGCGGCACCGCCAACGGCCTCAGCCCCATCTTCAACAAACAAGCCGAGCTCGACCGCCTGCAAGCCATCCAGCTCATCGGCGACATCGGCCAGCAAACCCTGCAGATCGCCAACACCCACAAACGCGCCGAGCTGAACGCCGCCACCGAGCGCGCCAAAGCCGACCCCGCCTACGCTAATAGTGCCGACTACCAGCAGCTGCAAGCCACCTGGGGCAAAGGCGGCAGCGTGCAGCAAGCCATCACCGCCGTCACCGCCGCGCTGCAAGGCCTGGCCGGGGGTGACGCCAGCGCTGCCATCGCCGGTGCCGCAGCACCCTACCTGGCCAGCCAGATCAAGCAGCTCACCACCGACCCCGCCACCGGCCAGGTCAACACCGCCGCCAACGCCATGGCCCACGCCCTGCTGGGCGCCACCCTGGCCGCCGCCAAAGGCGACAACGCCGTGGCCGGGGCCGCCGGCGCCGGCAGCGCCCCGCTCATCGCCGCCACCTTGGCACAAAACCTGTACGGCAGCGACGCCGCCAATCTGAGCGAAAGCCAGAAAGACACCGTGGCCGCGCTCACCACACTGGCCGGCAGCCTGGCGGGCGGGTTGGCCGGCGGCAATGCCGCCTCGGCGCTGACGGGTGGGCAGGGCGCGAAGAATGAGGTGGAGAACAACTCGCTCAACACCCGTGCTGCCGCCACCCTGATGCAAACACTGCGCGCCTGCGCGGGCCGTTGTGATGTGGCGCAGCTCAGTCGGGAGATACAGCAGCAAGAACAATACTGGGATAAGGTCGTGGCCGAGCGTTGTGGCGGCGGCGGTGCCAGCCTGGCCGTGTGTGCCAGCACCCTGAATGGCTTGCAGGAAAGCCTGTCCTTCATCTCCAGCGCACTGGGCATGGCCAAGACCCCGCAGGAGCGGGCGCTGCTGCTGGCCACTTACAACGAGCAAGTACGCGACATCAACACAGCCACGGCGCAGTTTGAGAAACTGGGCGCCTCGGCGAGCGTCATTGACGTATTCATGACGCAAACGGCGCAGATTCTGCCGGATCTGGCGTTGTCGATTGGTGGTAACGGCCGGCCCGCACTGGCGGTGAAACCGGTGGCGGGGCAGCAGACGGGGGATGGTCATACAAACAAGCTAGGAGTATCAGTTGATGCTAACGCATTGAATGAACTCGCTGCGAATGGTGTCAAATTTACGGCTTCTAATGTTGTCGCAACAGGAAGACTGGCGTCTGGGCAAGTTGTTTTTCTTGAGACAGGAAATTCTAAAGCTGGTTTGCAGCATATTGTCGAGGCGCATGCAACTGATTTTGCAAAAATTGGTATTTCTCAGAGTAAAATACCGGAGGTGGTAATGAGGGCAGTTCAAGATGGTCGTGTTGTTGGTTATCAAGGTGTTGGAGTTGGGCGCCCTATTTATCAAATTGATATAGATGGTGTCCGTCAAAATATAGCGGTAACCGTTTCGAGTAATGGTTTTATTGTGGGGGCAAACCCCGCAGGAAAGGTTGATCCAAAATGATAACTATAAAATTCTTTGCGGAGTATCAGTGCTTTCCGCTCTGGAAGGCAGGTCTTGACTCTGTTGGAAATATAAACCCTAGTGAGTTACCTATTTCGCCTTATCTTTCGAGTAAAATTAATGCTTGGGCATTGAGATTTGACAGTACATTTAATGAGGATGATCCTGTCAATTCTGGATTTGAATCCATCGAGGAGGAATTGGGATTTTTACATGAAGGTAGAGAGCTCGCAGAGCTACTTCAGCAGGAGCTTGGGGATGAGTATGTAGTTGCACTGGGTCAGCATTTTTTCCATCAGTAATTCTCAAGCGTGAGGACAAAGTTATCCAAAAGGTATTCTGATTACGCGAAATACGGTGCCAATAAAGGCTTTGATCGTGTATCCCAGAACGCAAATGACATGGTGACCCTGGTCATAGATGGCAAGCAGATGTCGCAGGCAGGGGCGTTCTCGCTTAGTGCCAACGCCGCCGGAGGCAATACGCAGAACTCTATGGCTTGGATAGATGCAGTGCTCGATCGTCTGGACAAAGGATCGGCAGCCTACAAAGCTGTTGAGGCCGTAAGACGGAACAACACGCTTGTGACAGCTGTTGGCGGCGTCAACCGAACCACGGGTGAACTGGTGGTGCTGCCTGTTACCGTGCCCATGAAGTAAAAGACTAATGAACGTGCTACCACACTATACCTCTGAGCAAATCGCTTTTCTTCAAGAACGAAAGGAGCGCATTGATGATTGGCAGCATGTCGGTCTGATGCCGATCGAAGTGGATATGATAGACAAGGAGGAAGGCAGCCTTGATGGGTGCCTCAGCAACCTTAAAAGACTTCACGCAGACATTGCCAACTACGCCTGGTTCGCCAACCAAGACCTGGCCACCTTCAAGCTGCACAGCTACGTGGTAGCCAAGTTGATGTACATCCGTGCCAAAGCGACCGGCGAAGAAGGTGTGATGCACGAAGCCGAGTATTTTTATGCGCTACTTAGCGACCATGAACCGGTCATCCACTGGATGCAGCAGCAGCCGCCTCATTCCAAGCTGTTCACGCAACGCATGGTCAATCCTAACCAGAACGAGTACCGCTACTACCAGTTGACCCTGGCATTGAATGGACAATGGGATGAGTTGGGGAGCCGGGCCGATGTGTTCTTGCAAGACATCCCGGCCAAAATGAAAAAGTTTGCGCCGGACATGCGCTTTTACCGGGCGCTGGCGCAGCAAGACAAAGCTGGCATGGAGGATGCGCTGGCCGAGCTCACCAGCCCCAAAGTAGCCCGAGTACGCAATGAAGTATTCGAACTGGTGGTGGCCAGCAAATTTGTTTCACCCTTTGCCTGCCTGTATGCCAAGACTGCCAGCCGCCATGGCTTCAACTTGGACATCGATACCGTTTTCATCCCCCAAGCATGGCTGCCCCATCGCCCGCTGCCGGCCTACCCCGACCCATACGATTTCATGCGCGCATGGGTGATTGCTTGATGTGATGGTCAATATCGGCTGGATTAGGGCCGCACAAAACGTGCGCATCGAACACGCCGAGCACACGCAAACCCAGCAGACATCCAGCTACAGCAAGCAAAGCGGCGTCACCGTGGCGCTCAGCGGTGGCGTGGTAGACGCCGCACAAACCGCC
>NZ_CEETRO010000021.1:0-5259 GCF_979366545.1 Vogesella perlucida | reverse complement strand
CTGATGCGGCAGGCAACACCAGTGCAGCAACGGTGCCCGTGACGATAGATAACGTGGCGCCGCCAGCACCGACGGTAACTATCACCACCGATACCAATAATGACGGGCTGATTAGCGGCTCGGAAATTGGCACAGCCACCACGCTGGCAGTGCGTATTGCCCTGCCGACAGAAGCCAAAGCAGGCGATACACTGCAAATCAACACGGGTAGTGGAAGCCAGACCGTGGTGCTGACTGCGGCCAACATCACAGCCGGTGCGGTAACCACCACCGTGGCCAAACCTGCTGAGCAGGCTACTGCAACGGTCAGTGCTACGCTCACGGATGTCGCGGGCAACACCTCGCCTGCTTCATCAGACAGCGCCAAGATGAACGCATCGGCACCAGAGCTGACAGGTAAAGCCTACGATCCTGATAATGGGCCTATCCTTTTCCAAGCCAAAGATAGTACGCATGGTTTACAGCTATGGAGTACGGATTTGACCGCAAGCAATACCAAACAGCTATTGCAGATCGGTCCAGTCGCGAGTGATGCATTTGGGACCCCTGTCAATCGTGCAGAGTTTGTTGATATGGGTAACGGTAAAGCACTGTTCCAAGCGAATGATACAACTCATGGCATTGAACTATGGATAACCGATGGTACAGCGGCAGGTACCAAAATGGTCAAAGATATTAATCCTGAACCCTATATGCACTCTTATGCAGGGCGTGATTTAATTGTGCCACTTGGTAATGGTAAGTTCGTATTCTGTGCATATTCCACAAACTCGTTGAAACAGTTGTGGGTAACAGATGGTACAGAGGCTGGTACTAAAGTTATTGCTGGTATCAATAATGGGCAGTCTGTCTTTGAGGGTGGTACTTCGACATCAACTTGGCGTCTCGCTGATAATGGTTTTGCCCCTGGTGCTGATTTTACTAACATCGCACCTGGGAAAGTTATATTTAGTGCAATGAACGACACCAATGGCACAGAGATTTGGATTACGGATGGTACTGATGTAGGTACTTATATGCTGAAAGATATTGCATCTGGTGGTGCAAGCTCTACTGCAAACCACTTTACATTGCTAAACGATGGCAAAGTCTTATTTATCGCAACTAATGATTTGGGCAGAGAGCTATGGGTAACCGATGGTACTTCTGCTGGCACAGTTATGGTAAAAGATATTGCAGCTGGAGCTGGGGGTAGCACGCCGCTAGAATTTGTACCCATCGGAAAAGGCAGTGCACTATTCATGGCAAATGATGGAGTTTCTGGACGAGAACTCTGGATCACTGATGGCACCACGGCGGGTACTCAGCTTGTCAAAGATATTTATCTGGGGGCAAATGGATCACAAAATAGCGAATATAATGATTTGACTGCGATTGGTAATGGCAAGTATGTGTTTAGTGCCAATGATGGTGTGGCCGGAAATGAGATATGGGTTACTGATGGTACTGGCGCAGGCACTCGCTTACTGAAGGATATTTATTCGGGTTACTCTGGGTCTGATGTAACATATAATGTGAGTGGATTTGAAAATGCCAATCCTTATAGCATCACATCGATGGGCGGTAAGTATGCATTGTTTGCAGCTAATAATGGGAGTGTAGGTCAGGAACTTTGGATTACTGATGGCAACGAAGCATGGTTGGTGGCAGATATTAATCAGGCTGCATTGGGAGTTTCATCAACAATTAGCAGTATTTACGTGATTGATGGACATAAAGCAATTTTCACAGCAAGTAGCAATAGCAATACTGTGAATGCAGAGCCTTGGGTTTTTGATCTGGATGTATGGCTTGTTAAACACAATGCCGGTCAGGATACGAGTACCTCTGTCACTATGCTGAAAGACATTAATACCACAGCTGCACTAACGTCGTATGCGCAGAACTACTTCCAGCTAGGTGAGGCGCACGAAGATATGCCGTATATCATTAGCCAGACTCGTCTGCTCCAAGGTTGGACAAGTGGGACAGGCGGCACTTTGAACGTAGCAAACATTACAGCAGATCATGGCACGGTCACGCAGCAAGCCGATGGCAGCTATCTGATTACGCCAGAGGCGAACTACAACGGCGCGCTGAAATTAAGTTACGACGTGGTGTCTTCTACTGGGGCCAGTACACCTGCCACGATGAACTTCACTCTGGCCCCTGAGACCGACATCTTCCGCTACACGCTGGCAGATGTGGGTACCAGCAAGACGGTGATGAACTTTGACGCCGCATCACGCCAGCAGGGGGGGGATGTCTTGGACTTCCGTGATTTGCTGCAAGGCGAGCATAGCGGTTCATTGGAACAGTACCTGCACTTTAGCCATGACAGCACGGGTACCAATATTGCCGTGTCTAGCAAGGGTAATGGTGTGACGGACTTCAACCTCAAGCTGTCTGGTATCGACATCATCGGTGGCTTTACTTCGGACCAGCAGGTGATCCAGGACTTGTTGACCAAGAACAAGCTGATCACCGATTAAGTCAGACCGTGTTTTGCAGCAAGGCCCGCTTCGGCGGGCCTTTTCTTTTATGCGCAGTTAATTTTGCTGCGATGCGGTATCGATGACTGGTGGGAAATAGAGTGATGGGCTAGGTATTTTGTATTTTTTATCAATATCTTACAGTGATTTTGTGGTTTGTCATGGGTGAGATGCTGATGGGCTAGGTTTGCCCATCAGTACAATAGATTGCCTTCTATAAGACTCTCTATAATTTTCCCATCGCAAATAGTCTCTGGAGTTCGACCATGGCTGCCGCTGTCAATGTTGCTCAAGGTAAAGTTGTGTCTCTCACTGGCAAAGTTATTGCCATTGCAGCAGACGGTTCCCAGCGTGTTTTGAAGCTGGGCGACATTGTGGCCGCAGGGGAGCGCCTGGTTGTACCAGCAGATGGCGAGATCGAACTGCAGAGCAGCAATGGCCATACCGTCAAGATTGCCGAAGCACGCGATCTCACCATCACAGATGATGTATTTGGCCTGCAAACAGCCGACGCTACAGATGCGGCTATCGCCCCGTTGAACGCCGACGCACAACAGGTGTTGGCCGCATTGGAAAACGGGCAGGATCCACTGCAGGGCCTGGAAGATACCGCAGCCGGCCTGGCCGCAGGTGGTGGTGAAGATGGTGGTAACTCGTTTGTGGTGATTAGCCGTATCGCCGAAGCGATTGAGCCGCTGACACTGGATAACCAGATTGATCTCACCACGACCCAGACTACCCAGACTGCAGATACCACTACCGTTCTGGTGGACGACAGCACGACCGTTACCATTAACAATGTTGGTCCTAGCCGCGACAATACCCCCCTGCTCACGGGTACGGGCGAAGCGGGTGCAACGGTAGTTATCAGCAATGCGGCGGGGCAGGTGATTGCTACAACCGTGGTGGCCAGCAATGGCACCTGGTCGGTCGAGTCTACTGTGGCATTGCCGGATGGCAGCACCGGCTTGACTGCCGTCGCCACCGATACCAGCGGCAACACCGCTAGCAGCACCGCGACTGCAGTGATTGATACCACCACCACCGTTACCATCGAAAACGTAGGCCCCACACGTGATACCACGCCACTGCTCAGCGGCACTGGCGAAGCAGGTGCCACGATCGTAGTAAGCGATAAAGACGGTAATGTCATTGGCACCACTACTGTGGGTACCGATGGCCGCTGGTCGGTAGAGTCCAGCAGCCCGCTGCCTGAAGGTGGTAACAATCTGACGGTTACCGCGACCGACCCGCTGGGTAATACGGCAAGCAATACTGGCACCGCGCAAATCGACACCACCGCACCATTGGCACCGGTAGTGGTCATTACCGAAGACAGCAATAACGACGGCGTGATTGCCAATGGTGAGCTCTCGGGCAAGGTCGATGTCAGCATTACGCTGCCTGCAGGTACCAATGCGGGCGATGTGCTCACGATCAGTTCTGGCACCACCACCCAAACCATTACACTGACTGCCAGCGATATCAGCACCGGCACCGTTGCCATCACTCTGGACCCGCCAGCAGAAGGTAGCCAGCTGACTGTTACCGCCACCCTGACCGACCCGGCGGGTAATGTGTCCCCGGAAGGCAAGGACAGTGCACAAATCAACACGGCAGTCATTGACTACGTGGGCGCCAGCACCACCCCTGGCGAGAGCAGTGCAACAGAAGGCAACGACCTGACATTCGAGGTACGTCTTAGCACCAGTAGCACCATTGCTACTACCTTCGACTTCCTGCTGCAAGACGGTACCGCCACGTCCGACGACTATGGCACCGCCACTTTTAGCAACGGTGTGAGCTACGATGCCGCCACCGGCAAGATCACCGTACCGGCCGGTGTGACCAGCTTCACCGTCACCGTACCGACCAGCAACGACACCACTGACGAAGCCGACGAAACCGTCAAGCTCAGCATTGGCGGCAAAGACGCCACCGGAACCATCCTCGACAACGACAGCGCCCCGACCATCGAGCACATCGGCAAGCCGGACCCGGCATCGGTCAACCCGAACGATGTAACGGTAACCGAAGGCGACAGCCTGGCCTTCACCGTCAAACTGTCCAACGCGTCGTCTAGCGCCACCAGCTTCGACTTCCTGCTGCAAGACGGCACCGCCACGTCCGACGACTACGGCAGCGCCACCTTCAGCAACAACGTGACCTACGATGCAGCCACCGGCAAGATCACCGTACCAGCAGGTGTGACCAGCTTCACCGTTACCGTACCGACCAGCAACGACACCACCGACGAAGCCGACGAAACCGTCAAGCTCAGCATCGGCGGCAAAGACGCTACCGGTACCATCCTGGATAACGATCTGCCAGTGGTTGCCATTGAGCTTGATCGCAACATCACACCGGACGATGTCATCAACGCCACCGAAGCGGGTCAGCAGATTCCGGTCACCGGTAGCGTAGGTGGTGACGTGAAGGCCGGAGAAACCGTTACCCTCACCGTAAACGGCAAAACCTTCACTGGTCTGGTTCAGGCTGATAAGACTTTCAGCATTCTTGTCCCGGGTAGCGATCTGGTAGCCGATAACGATAAGACTATTGATGCCAGCGTAACGGTAACAGACCCATCCGGTAACAAAGTCACCGCTACCACCACCGAAGGCTACAGCGTCGACACCGTCGCCCCGGACAACCGTACCGCCAGCATCAGCGTCAACGACATCACCGCCGACAACGTGGTGAACGCCGCCGAAGCCGATGAAGACATCACCGTCAGCGGCACCGTCAGCGGCGAGTTCAAAGCCGGCGACGTGGTGACCCTGACCGT
>NZ_CEETRO010000020.1:0-13954 GCF_979366545.1 Vogesella perlucida | reverse complement strand
GCAAGCTAGCGGAGCGCACTGGGAAGGAGACCGTGGAAATTGCCAGTCTGATAGAGACAATGACAGCCGGTACGAATGATGCATCCAGCCGAATGCAGCAAGCACATAGTCAGATGAGTGAAGGGCTGCAGCTGGTGCAGGCCAGTCTGGACGAGTTGGGGCGTATTCACCAAGAGGCTGACCTTAGCGCAAGTAAGAGCCAAGACACTGCAGCCGCCATGCAGCAGCAGTCGGCTGCCAGCAATGAGGTAGCTGTTAATGTCAGCCGTATTGCATCACTGGCAGAGGACAATGCCGCTATTGTGGATGAGGCAGCCCAACTGGCCAACCAGCTGAAGCAAACTGCTACTACCTTGGTTGGTTATGTTGATCGCTTCAAGCATACATCCAGCTAGCCGCTATCTATCGAATCAACAAAAGCGCACTGTTCGCAGTGCGCTTTTGCTTTTATATAGCACCGTGCTGTTTGCCGATTGTGTCTGTCTTGTCGTTGGAGATGGTGTGTGGTCGTTGTCTCTGGGCTATGCGGATGATTCTTCTTTCAAGGTATCCTGATTAGAAATCTGCCTAGGCATATCTGTGGTCTGTGTGCCATTGATCCAAGCGTTTGCTAGAGCAGCTATTTTAGCCGGACGCCGTGTCGCTGTGTTGTGGTGTCCACAAGTCATGCGGTAATGGCTTGTTGTCATTGGGGCTGTTCCATCGTAATTATCCTAAGTGTTGATGCCTTTTTGTGCGAGGAACCAGTTCTTGAACAGATCCACCGATTCATCCTCATGCTGACTTTCTCTGTAAGCCAGATAGTGCCTTGTTTCCTCAAGCACAACTTCCTCTGCTAGTGGCCGTACCAGACGACCTTCTTCCAGCAGCGGCCTGACTAGATGCTCCCACCCCAGCGCGACGCCATGGCCCGCCAAGGCAAACTGGATCAGCAGGCTGTAATCGTTGGTGTTGAAGTAGCTGCCCGAGTCTCTGGGGCGCGCTTCCAGATCGACATGGTGCATGCCCAGCCATACCTGCCAATCCACGTGTTCGGCCACCTGCGCACGGCCATACGGCCCCAGGTTCAGCAAGTTGCTGTCACGCAGGCCGCCCAGTGTGCCTACCCCTGGGTGGGCTGCCAGATAGGCTGGCGAGCACACCGGGTAGATGCGGTCGTGGAACAAGGGCTTGCTGATATAGCCGTCCCGCACGTGCGACAGCTTGGTAATGAAGATGTCGGGCTGGGTACCGGGCTCCAGGTGCAGGAATTGCTGGGTAGTCACCAGATTCAGGTCGATGTCGGGGTGCTGCACAAAAAAATCCGGCAGATGGTGCTGCATCCATAGTGCAGCAAATGCGGGGGTGCAGCAGAGCGTCAGCGTGCGCTTGGCACCGTTGCCGAAGTCTGTCCGGATGCGGCTGGTGGCTTGCGCAATATTGATGAAAGACATCTGCGCTGCGTCGAACAGCAGGGTGCCGGCATGGGTCAGCTCCACCGAACGGCCCACCCGGTGGAACAGTGGTGTGCCTAGCGCGTCTTCCAGTTCGCGGATCTGGCGGCTGATGGCGGCTTGCGTTACGCAGAGTGTCTCTGCGGCGCGGGTGAAGCTCTGGTAGCGGGCGGCGGCAACAAAGCACTTGATGGCCCGCAGCGATGGCATGCGCAGCAGCATCTGGTCGTGTGGAGTGGGTTTGCTCATAACGTCAGGTTATCAACTCTGTGCAGTAAAGGTCGTTTGTGCCTGGCTAACAGGCTCTCTAGACTCTGTGAATGGCAAAACAATAGCAGAAACAAATTCGGTTACGGTGAATTTGTTTTGGCAAAGCCAATAAAACAAACACAGAGGCAGATATGACTAAAGTAACGTCGCTTCCCGCAGATGATAATGGTTGTGGCTGGTTTCACCTCAGCCCGGCACGTCAGGCCCGCCCCGCACATGCCGGTAAAAAAGATGCCCCCTGGGTTGTGGTTGGTGCTGGTTTTACCGGGCTGGCAGTCGCCCGGCAATTGGCAGTACATTTTCCGGATGATGAAATTGTGCTGATTGAAGCACAAGAGGTGGGTTTTGGTACTTCCGGCCGTAATGCCGGTTTTGCCATTGATTTGCCACACGATATTGGGGCAGAAGATTATATCGGCGATCTAGCTACCGCTAATATCAGCCTGAAGCTGAATCTTACTGGCCAGAATATCTTGCGTGCGCTGGTTGAAAAATACCAGATTGATTGCCAGTTTCGTGCATCCGGTAAATACCAGGCGGCAGTAGAAAATCGTGGCATTGCCGTGCTGGATGCCTACCGCCGTGGTCTAGACAAACTGGGGCAGCCTTACGATGTAATCGAACAGGCTGATATCCCGGCCCACGTCGGAACCCACTTTTATCGCAAGGCGCTGTTTACCCCAGGCACGGTGTTGATCCAGCCGGCCGCGCTGGTCAAAGGGCTGGCCGACCACCTGCCGTCCAATGTCACCCTCTATGAAAACACCCCCATTACCGAGGTGGTGTATGGCGACAAGGTTGTGCTGCATCACGCGGCCGGCCAGATCACGGCCCGCAAGCTGGTGCTGGCCAATAACGCCTTCGGCATGCGTTTTGGTTTTCTGCAGGGCACCATGCTGCCCATCTTTACCTATGGCAGCCTCACCCGCCCGCTGACAGCCGAGGAGCAGGCGCAGCTGGGTGGCAAAGACTTCTGGGGCCTGATTCCGGCCGACCCGTTCGGCACCACCTTGCGTCGTACGCACGATAACCGGCTGCTGGTGCGCAACAGCTTCAGCTTTAATCCGGATGGCCGCAGCCGGCAGAAATACCTCGACCGTTTCGTCAAGCGCCACCGTGCCTCGTTCGAACGCCGTTTTCCGATGCTGCCTGACGTGTCCTTCGACTACACCTGGGGCGGCTCGCTGGCGCTATCCCGCAATCACCAGGGCTTTTTCGGCCAACTGGCCCCCAATGTATACGGTGCCTTGTGCTGTAACGGCCTGGGGGTAACCCGTGGCACCGTAACCGGCACCTTGCTGGCGGACTGGCTGGCCGGGCAGCGTAATGAACTGATTGATTTTCTGCTGGACTCGCCCGGCCCCAATAAAAACCCGCCGCAGCCTTTTTTGTCGATTGGTGTGAATGCCAATTTGATGATGGGGCAATATCGTGCTGGCCGGGAAGGTTAATCAATAAGAACAACCACGACGTTGTCAATGTTGGCCACCAAGGCCGAAAACACACAGGAGACAAAAATGAGAAATGCAACATCCATCGAAGATGTGCCACTAAACGGCTTTCATCAGTTATTAACCATCCGCTCAGGCGGTGGCTGGTTACTGGATGGCTATGTATTAAGTATTATCGGTGTTGCCATGGTGCAAATTGCGGCGGCGCTGAATATGAACAGTTTTTGGCAGGGGATGGTCGCATCCTCGGCTTTGCTGGGTATTTTTGCCGGGGGATTTTTAGGCGGTTCACTCACCAGTAAAATGGGTCGGCAGAGACTCTATTTTGTCGGGCCGGCCATTTTCATTATCAGTTCACTGGTTCAGTTCTTTGCTACCTCTGGTGAAATGCTGTTTATTTGCCGTTTCCTGATCGGTATCGGCGTAGGGTTTGAATACACGGCAGCGGGTGCCTTGCTGGTTGAGTTTCTGCCGCGCCAGTACCGTGGCCCGCGTCTGGCCATGCTCACCATCCTTTGGTTTGCCGGCGCGGCGCTGGCTTACATCATCGGTAATCTGGTGTTGAAGCAAGGCCACCCGGATGCATGGCGCTACGTGCTGGCCAGCCCGGCAGTGATTGGCGTCTTATTGATGCTGGTGCGTATCGGTACGCCGGAATCACCGCGCTGGTTGCTCAGCAAAGGCCGTGTGGCTGAGGCGGACCGCATCATCAAGAAGGTATACGGCCAGACGTTTTCTGTGGCCAACATTCCGGAAGAGGGTGCTGCCAGCAAGATGTCATTTCGTGATCTGCTCAGCGCAGGCTACGGCAAACGCATGCTGTTTGTAGCGGTGTTCTGGAGCTGCTCGGTGATCCCGGTTTTTGCGGTATACGCCTTTGCTCCCAAGGTGTTGCAAGCGCTCAACCTGAACGACGAGTGGGCCGCCTTTGGCTCGGTATTCATCACCCTGCTGTTTGTTGTGGGCTGCGTCATCGCCACCCAGCTGATCAATGTCATTGGCCGCCGTAGCATGGTGATCCACAGCTTCCTGTGGTCCGGCCTGGCTTTGCTGGCGCTGGGGACGTTTGCCCACAGTTCCGAGTTGCTGGTGCTGGGCCTGTTTGGTGCCTACGCAGTCTTTATCGGTGGTGCACAGGTACTACAGCTGGTGTACCCCAATGAGCTGTTCCCGACCGAAATCCGCTCGCTGGCAGTGGGTACCGGCGCATCGCTCTCCCGTATCGGTGCTGCCATCGGTACGTATCTAGTACCTGTCTCGCTACAAGCCTACGGTATCGGCAACACCATGTACGCCGCCGCCGCCGTCACTTTGCTAGGCCTGCTGGTGTCGGTGCTGCTGGCGCCGGAAACCCGCTCTCTTAGCCTGAAAGAGGCCGCATCGCTCGGCCACTGATTCCACATCCCTGATTTCCTGCCGCCCAGGACCGCCCCGTGCGGGTCCTGCGGCCCCGGCATACCCTTTTACGACGGAGAATTCCCCATGAAATTTGAAGGTATCTACACCCCGGCCATTACCCCGTTGGCCGCAGATGGTTCGATCGACTATGCCGCATTTGCCGACGTGCTCGAATTCCTGATCGATGCCAAGGTACACGGCATCATCATCGGGGGCTCCACCGGTGAGTACTACGCCCACAGCACCGAGGAACGCATGGCGCTGGCGGCCAAGGCCAAGGACATCATCGGTAACCGCCTGCCGCTGGTGATCGGCACCGGTGCGGTACGCACCGAAGATGCGGTGGCCTACGCTGCCGCAGCGCGCAGCATCGAAGCCGACGCCATCCTGGTGGGCTCACCGCCGTACGCGCTGCCTACCGAGCAGGAAAACGCGGCCCACGCCCTGGCGGTTGACCGTGCCGCCGGCTTGCCCATCATGCTGTACAACTACCCTGGCCGCATGAGCGTGTCGATGGGCCCCACCTTTTTCCGCACCGTGTTGGCCGCATCGCGCAACTTCGTGGCAATCAAGGAAAGCTCTGGCCAGCCAGGCCAGTTGCACATGCTGGTGCAGTCTTTCCCGCAGCTGGCGGTGTCGTGCGGCTGGGATGACCAGGCGCTAGAATTCTTTGCCTGGGGTGCCCGCAGCTGGGTGTGTGCCGGCTCCAATTTCATCCCGCGCGAGCATGTGGCGTTGTACGAGGCATGCGTGGTGCACAAGGACTTCGACCAGGGCCGACGCATCATGGCGGCCATGCTGCCGCTGATGGACTTCCTGGAGGGGGGCAAGTTTGTCCAGTCGATCAAGCATGGTTGCGAGCTGGCCGGCTTGCGTGCCGGTGGCGTACGCGCGCCGCTGCAGGGGCTGGACGACGTCGAGAAGCAGGCGCTGCAACAAATCGTGCACGCCATCCAGCGTGATGTGGCGGCTATTCTCGGGGAGAACGCGTAATGGCGGCCTTGCTGACCTTGGCGGCGTATACCGAGCGCGCGGCCCAGTTGGCCTTGCCCACGCAAGCCTTCATCGATGGCGCATGCCGTCCCGCGCTGGCGGGGCGTACCTTCGCCACGACTAACCCGGCCACCGGTGCTTTGCTGGCCAATATTGCGGCTTGCGATGCTGACGATGTCAATCTGGCAGTCTCCAGCGCCAAAGCCGCCTTTGACGATGGCCGCTGGCATGGCCTGTCGCCCTCGCAGCGCAAAACCATCCTGCTGCGCTTTGCCGATTTGCTGGAAGCAAACGCAGTGGATCTGGCCATCATGGAAAGCCTGGATAGTGGCAAACCCATCCGTGAGTGCCAGCTGACCGATGTGCCGGAAGCCATCCATACCCTGCGCTGGCACGCCGAGCTGATCGACAAAATCTACGACAGCACAGCCCCGGTGGGCCACGGTGCCATGGCACTGGTGGTACGGGAGGCAATCGGGGTCGTCGGCCTGGTATTGCCATGGAATTTCCCGTTGCTGATGCTGGCCTGGAAAATTGCCCCTTCGTTGGCCGCAGGGTGCTCGATTGTGGTGAAACCGGCCAAGGAAACCACGCTGACGGCGTTGCGGGTAGCCGAGCTGGCGCACGAAGCGGGCGTGCCTTCCGGGGTGTTCAACGTGCTGCCCGGCAGCGGCCGCGAAGTCGGCGAGCCGCTGGGCCGCCATCCCGATGTGACGATGGTGAGTTTTACCGGCTCAACCGAGACTGGCCGCCTGTTCCTGCAATACGCGGCAGAGTCCAACCTGAAGCGCGTGGTACTGGAGTGCGGGGGCAAGAACCCGGCGGTGGTCATGCCGGATGTCGACGATATCGACACCGTGGCCCAACACTTGGTGCAAGGGGCGTTCTGGAACATGGGCGAGAATTGCTCGGCGTCCTCGCGGCTGATTGTCCATGAAAGCATCAAAGATGCGTTGTTGGCACGCATCGGTGTGCACCTGCAGTCGTGGCCCACCGGTAACCCGCTGGACCCGGACAACCGTTTGGGGGCGCTGGTGAGCAAGGCGCATTTCGACAAGGTGTGTACGTATCTGCACCAGGCAGCCGCCGAGCGTCTGCAGGTGGTATATGGTGCGACCACCACCGATGGTGTCTATGTGGCCCCGACGGTGCTGGACGGGGTGGGGCCGGACAGCGTGCTGTTCCGGGAAGAAATCTTCGGGCCAGTACTGGCGGTGTCCACTTTCCGTACCCTCGACGAAGCCATTGCGCTGGCCAACGACTCGGTCTACGGGTTGGCCGCATCGGTGTATACCAGCAACCTGAACCATGCCATCAAGCTGTCACGGGCCATCCGCTGCGGTGTGGTGACTGTGAACTGCTTCGGGGAAGGAGACGTGACGACCCCGTTCGGCGGTTACAAGGAGTCGGGTTTTGGTGGTCGTGACAAATCCGTTTGGGCACACGACCAGTACACCGAGATGAAAACGATCTGGATCGATAGCAGTCAGCCCTGATCGGTCGACACGTTTGCAAGTCAGCCTGGTGGGGGCATGCCTGCTGGGCTGGCTTTTGTTCACCTGTCGCGTGGTGGCCCATTGACTGGCGGGCCACCACGCGATGTTCTTTACCGAGATTGTTTGCATGATTTCCCACCACTCCGCGCTGATTGTGGCGCACATCGCTGCCGTACTGTTTGGCCTGACTGGCGTCCTCGGGGCGCTGATTCATACCGATGCGCAAGCCATCACGTTTGGCCGTGCCGCGTTTGCCGTGGTATCGCTGGCCTTGTTTGCCGTGCTGCGCCGCGAGCTACCCTGGCAAGGTGTTGATCGCCGCCGTGCCGCTGTACTGGTGCTGACCGGCGTGTTGCTGACCTCGCACTGGGTCACTTTTTTTGTGGCCATCAAAGTTGGCGGGGTGGCGGTGGCCACGCTGGGTTTTGCCAGCTTTCCTGCTTTCATTGCGGTGCTGGATGTGCTGTGGTTCCGGGAACGTATTGGCTTGCGCGAACGTACCATGCTATCGCTAGTGACGTTGGGGCTGATTCTGGTGACGCCCTCGTTCGATTTTGGCGATCACGGCACTATCGGTTTGTTGTGGGGGTTGGCGTCGGGCCTGTCTTTTGCCCTGCTGGCTATGGCCAATGGCCGTGGTACCCGTGGCATGCCGGCTGGGCAGGTGGCGCTGTGGCAGAACGTCACCGTGGCGATGGTGATGGCCCCGTTTGCATTGGGAACCTTGCCCGCTTTGCAGCCGATCGACTGGTGGTATCTGGCTGTGTTGGGTGTCGTGTGTACCGGCTTGTCCCAGTTTCTGTTTGTTAAAAGTCTGGAAGGCCTTAATGCCCGTAGTGCTGGCATGATCATCGCGCTGGAACCGGTCTACGCCATCGCGTGTGCCTGGTGGCTCTTTGGTGAGCAGCCTTCGCTGCGGATGTTGCTGGGAGCGGCGCTGATCATCTTCGCCATTGTTCTATCTTCTAGGAGTAAGTCTGAAACGCACTGACCTGCATGTCTGATGGAGTGATCAGCACAGTCAAGTTGCTACAATTTCATCTGCTCTGTGCCTGACTCAAACCTGCTGCCATGCCTACTCGCATGGCAATATGCTGTTTTGGTCATAGCGAGTAAGTGATCGACAACAAGCAGTAGTCACCATTTAAACCAAGAGCAACATGATTTCCGGGTTGCCTTGGTGCTGGTGAACTGGGTGTGGCTTTCTTATAGTGGCAGCGTCAAACCTACCTTGTCACGGCTCATCGCCACAAGAGTCTTGAAGCGTTTCACATTGGGATTGCCAAAAAACAGCGAACGCGTCATCTCGTTGTACTGTTCCATGTGTTGCACCACAAAAACCAGTACGAAGTCCCATTCACCAGCGGTGTAGTAACACTGCTGTACATGCGTGCAGGCTGTAAATGTGCGACGGGTTGCATCCAACTGATCAATTTGTTCACTCTCCACTTCTACTGTCGCAATGATTGTCAGCCCGTATCCCACCGCATCAGGGGCGATGACGGCTGCATAGCGTTCAATAATGCCTTCTTCTGCTAGTCGCTTTAGGCGGCGGTTCACAGCCGCAGTCGAAAGATTTACAGCTTCGCCAAGCTCATTCTGAGGTGTGCGTGCATCTTGCTGGACTGCTGCCAGCAGTTTCAGATCGTAATTATCCAGTTGGTTATTCATCTTTTGATTCCATTCGCAGCATGGTGATAAGCAGTCGCAATTTTTTTGCGATCCTGGTGTCATTATCAATAAAAAATCACATGTGTTGCGGAATATTATTTCTACATGGCCAGCGCTTATGTTGGCTCTCTGGAGACAAAATATGCCCTTCACCCCACAGATAGAGTCACTGTCCCTTGATGGCGAGACGTTACTTCGCCAGGTTCAGGCACTTGGCGAGATTGGTGCTGAGCCCGAGTTCGCTGGCCGCACTCGTATTGCATTTACAGATGCCGAGAAAGCAGGGCGGGACCAATTGGTACGCTGGATGCAGGAGTTGGATCTACTGGTGCAGGTAGACCAAATAGGCAATATCTTTGGCACACTGCCGGCGGCTGGTGGATCTTTCGATGCTCGCCCCCTGATGATGGGCTCACATATCGATACAGTGAAGAATGCTGGGGCCTTGGATGGTTGCTACGGTGTTCTGGCAGGTCTGGCGGTAGTGCGTGCTTTTCGTCAAGCAGGTGTAATGCCACCACGTCCCATCACAATTGCTGCTTTTAGCAATGAGGAAGGCGTCCGTTACCAGCCCGACATGATGGGTTCTCTAGCTCACGCTGGCGGTTTGCCACTACAGGTAGCGCTAGACACTATCGGTACCGACGGCACACGCCTGGGCGACGAGTTGCTGCGCATCGGCTACGCCGGCCAGCTGGCCATAGGCAGCATCGTGCCGTACGAATATCTCGAGCTGCATATCGAACAAGGCCCCGTACTGGAGGCCGACGGTGTGCAGATCGGTGCCGTAGCCAATCTGCAGGGTATCTCTTGGCAGCAACTGACTATCCAGGGCAAGGCTAACCATGCCGGCACAACGCCGATGCACCTGCGCCATGATGCAGGCTGCGCTGCGGCTGCGATTGTCACCTTTGTACGCCAGCTGGCTCAGGAAGCGGGCAGCACACTTGCCACTGTAGGTTCACTGCACTTCGAGCCCGATCTGATCAATGTCATTCCACGCAAAGCTGTACTGACTATCGACCTGCGTGACCCTGATGAAAGCCGCCTGCAAGCGGCCGAATTGGCGCTTCGCGATTATCTTGACACGCTAGCACAGCAGGAGCAGGTCCGTATTCACAGTGAGCAGCTTGTCCGTTTTCAACCTGTGCAGTTTGCAGCGCATTTGGTTGCAGAAGTCGAGCATGCCGCTGCCAATCGTGGTCTGAGTTGTCGACGGATGACCTCTGGTGCGGGGCATGATGCGCAGATGATTGCCCGTATGGCACCAGCTGCGATGATTTTTGTGCCTAGCCATGGTGGTATCAGTCACAACCCGCGTGAGCATACCGACGATGCTCAATTACTCCAGGGCGCACAGGTGTTACTCGATGTTGTGCTCAAACGCTTGTCCGCCTGAATAAATTAACTTCCACCGTTTCCCTGGAGATTCAACATATGCTCATTCACAATCCACATGCTAACCATGGTACGTATCCCGACGCGTTACAAACCATTCTATCGATGCGTGCTGCCGACGAAAGTCGACGCTGGCTTGCGCCGTGGCAGCGCCTGAGTCGTCAGCCGACACCGCTTTGGCTGTTGCCTGATTTGGCAGCGCAATTAGGTGTGGCGCAACTAGCAGTGAAAGATGAATCCTTCCGTTCGGAGCTAGGTAGCTTCAAGGCACTGGGTGCACCTGCGGCATTGATTCGCCTGTTGGCACGATTGGATCCTACGCTGAATCCTGCACGCTTGCTAACTGGTGATAATGATGGCCAAGTCAGCGATATAACGGTGATCAGTGCTACGGATGGCAATCATGGCCGTGCATTAGCTGCTGCCGCCCAAACGGTGGGTTGTCAGTGTGTCATTGTGCTGCATGCGCAAGTCAGTATGGAGCGAGAGAGCGCCATCGCTGCATATGGTGCACATATTGTGCGTATCAGTGGCAACTATGATGAGTCAGTTGCCGAAGCTGCAAAGTTGGCCGCAGAAAATGGCTGGCATGTGGTTTCAGATACGTCTTATGAAGGGTATGAAGAGATCCCTCGTGATGTGATGCAGGGCTACGGCACCATTGTTGCCGAGATTATTGAGCAACTTGACTCAGACCAGTCCAAGCCGTTCACCCATGTACTGTTACAGGGAGGGGTTGGTGGCATGGCGGCAGGACTAGCCAGCTACTTGTGGGAGTATTACGGTAGCAACCGCCCACACTTTATTGTTGTAGAGCCAGAGCAGGCAGACTGCTTGTATCAAAGTGTGCTGCAGGGCCATGCAGCGCGTGCTACCGGTTCGGTAGATTCAGTCATGGCGGGTCTTGCTTGTGGTGAAACCTCTCCACTGGCATGGCGAGTTCTGGAGCAGGCGATCGATAGCTTTATTACAATCCGCGATGACGATGCAATACATGCCATGAGAACGTTGGCCGCAGGTTCGCTACGGGATGTGCCTATTGTTTCCGGTGAGTCTGGTGCGGCCGGTTTGGCAGGTCTACAGGCACTGGCAGCCGATCCAGGCTTATTTACTGCAGTCGGTTTGAACAGTCAGTCACGTGTGCTGGTCGTCAATACCGAAGGCGCTACGGCACCCGGCGTGTACGAGAGACTAGTCGGCGAGGCTGCCCATGATGTCGCTCTGCGGCTAGCACGCTGGATAGCTGACCATGCACATGAAGACACTAAACAGGGGAAGCGCTATGTCTGAGTCTGAACGACAGCTGTTAGGGCAGTTGACGGCTTGGCGCCATCATTTGCACCAGTACCCTGAAACTGGCTTCGAGGAAGTAGATACAGCTGCTTTTGTGGCTGAGAGGCTTAGAGAAATGGGGCTGGAAGTGCATACAGGCATTGGCGGCACCGGGATCGTCGCCAATCTTCGCTGTGGTGACGGAGAGGGGGTCATCGGTCTACGTGCGGACATGGACGCGCTACACATCCAAGAGAACGCACCTGCGCGAACTTATGCTTCCTGCACCGCAGGCAAAATGCATGCGTGCGGTCATGATGGTCATATGGCCATGGTGCTGGGGGCTGCCAAACTCTTGAGTGAAAGCCGTAACTTTAACGGAACTGTCCGCTTTATCTTCCAGCCAGCAGAGGAGCATGGTTGTGGTGCCAAAGCGATGATGCGTGATGGGTTGTTTGAACGTTTTCCCGTCGACGCAATCTTTGGCGCACACAATATGCCAGGTATGTCTGCTGGCAGCTTCGCTACCCGAGCAGGCGGCATTATGGCCAGCGAAGATAATTTTGTTATTCGCATCTGCGGTCGCGGCACGCATGCGGCACGGCCACATATGGGTGTTGACCCACTGGTTATCGGTGCAGAAATTGTATTGGCACTACAGACGGTCGTATCGCGCAACGTCGATCCCAGTCAGTCGGCCGTGGTGTCCTGCACAGAGTTCGTCACCGACGGTTTGCGCAACGTGATTCCATCCGAGGTTGTCATCAAAGGTGATACGCGCAGTTACAGCCCGGCAATACAGACACTACTCGCTGATCGGATGCGGATGTTAGCTGAGGGAATTTGCCATGCCCACGGTGCCCGTTGTGAATTCAGCTACACCCATGAATTCGCGCCGACCGTGAACTCACCCGAGTACGTGGCGTTGGCGGTGGCTGCGGCGAAGACGGTCAGTCTGCAGGTGGACGACAATGTGACGCCCATGATGATTTCCGAGGACTTTGGGGCTTTTTTGCAGCATGTGCCTGGCAACTTTGTGTTTATTGGGAATGGCTCTGCTAGTGAGGCAGGAGCCACGCCGCTGCACAATTCAGGCTATGACTTCAATGATGGTATTTTGACTACGGGTGCCCGCTATTTTGCCGCTCTGGCCAAGTTAGCATTACCTCAGACCGGTCCGGGACGCGCTGAACAATTCAGCCGACAGTAACTACAGTAGCTTCACGTCCAAGCCTGAGGCCTGCAGACAGAGCCATCAGGCTTTATTCATCTTCACAATCAGTCCTATTGTGTTGAAGCCTAGCAATACCCGTTCTTAAGCAATTTCAAGCACATATACCTTCTATGAGTTCAAACCACAGGAGGTTATATGTCGCATCTTGTTGAAACCATGGCGTATGTTGGTGCTACCCCTTGGCATGGCCTGGGTAACCAGTTGACCGAACAACAGCCGATTGATGTCTGGCTGCACGAAGCTGGTATGAACTGGACCATCGAGCAAAGCGATGTGCTGTTCAATGTCTCGCAGGACGGCATGCATATCCGTATGCATCGTGATGCCAAAGTATTATACCGTTCGGATACGCTGGCGCCGCTATCCGTGGTATCGCCGCGCTACAAAGTGGTTCAGCCGCACGAAGTTCTGCATTTCTACAACGACCTGGTACATGCAGGTGGCTTCGAGCTGGAAACGGCAGGGGTGCTGAAGGGTGGTAAAAAGTTGTGGGCCTTGGCCAGAACCGGGCAAGAAACACTGGTGCGCAGTGGCGATAAGGTGAAAGCCTATTTGCTGTTGGCTACCAGCTGCGATGGCACGCTGTGCACCACGGCACAGTTCACCTCGGTACGCGTGGTGTGCAATAACACGCTGCAGATCGCAGTAGGGGACAGCCAGGGGGCGGTCAAGGTGCCGCACTCTACGGTGTTTGACCCGCGTTCGGTCAAAGACGCACTCGGTATTGGTTTGTCTGGCTGGGAGGCGTTTATGGCCAATATCCGCCAACTCAGCAAACGCACGGTGTCACCAGAAGAAGCCAGGGCTTTCTTTGCCGAGGTGCTGGACGAGCCACTGTTACCGCAGCAGGAAGACCCGGCCTTATCACGAGCCATGCAGCAGCTCACCATGCTGTATAGCGGTGCTGGCATGGGTTCGATGTTGACCGGTACCCGTGGCACCGCCTGGGGGCTGGTGAATGCGGTTACCGAATACGTCGATCATCGCCGCCGTGCGCGTAATCAAGACTACCGTCTGGATTCGGCCTGGTTTGGCCAAGGTGCCCAACTCAAGCAAAAGGCGCTGGATAAAGCCCTGGTGCTGCTGGACTGAGCACACCCCGTTCTGATCTCTCTTTACCCCATCTGTCTGCTGCGCTCGCGCGTGCGGGCGTGGTGGCGGCTAAGGAGCTTGCCATGTCCCATCTCGCTGTCTTTCCTAAAACCCTGCGCATCCAGCAACTGAACGACGCCCTGCGTACCCAGTTTGTCGGTGGCCAGGTGCTGCTCACTGCCGGCTTTCAAACCCTGCCCGATGAGCAGCAAGCCGCCTTGTTGCTCGCCATCCGCGATTTCAACG
>NZ_CEETRO010000019.1:0-22863 GCF_979366545.1 Vogesella perlucida | reverse complement strand
TGGTCTGTTAAAGAGCGGTGCTGACTGCTTGTTTCGTTTGCGTCGTCAGCTGAGGAGGCGAACTATACCCACCCCGCCCACACCCGTCAACACTTGCACCGCAATAAACTGCAAGTATTTGCTTAAGGTGTTGATTTGCAACGGCACACAAAAGCAAAAAAGTTGGCCGCATCCGTTCCTGTCAGCCGTTCCGCTCTGTGATAGAGACACGCGACACCTATCGAGAAAGACAAAAACAGGCTGTGCGACAAAGATGCTCCGCCTGGTGAAGGCTGTTTTGACAGCCAGCTTGCTGCGCATTAGTATTAATGAGAATAGTTATCAAGCCAAATCTCAATCAATGGAACACCGCGCATTTCACTATGGCTCGCTGGGCATCATCGGCGCGGCCCACCTGGGCTTGCTGATGATGACGCCCAGTCACAGCTCGCCGCTGACACCGCCACAGGTTTTACCTGTTATAGAGATGGTGCCGGTGGCCCAGCAGCAGGCCACACCTCGACCGGCACCACCTTCCCCGCAGACACCACCGGTCAAACGCCCGCCGTTAGCCAAGCCAATGCCAACGCCGCCGGTACAGGTGAGCAAAAGCACGGTGGCGTCACCTGCCAATGCGATCAGCACACCTGTGGTGCCGACACCCACCCAGCCAGTTGCAGAAACCCAGTCACCCGCCGCGCGGGCGGTAGCAGATACGCGCCCGGCTCCGCCTGTGGAGAAACCGGCGGCCGAGCAGGCCTTTATCGCCCCTACGCCCATTAGCGGCGCACAGGGCAACCCCAAGCCGGAATACCCGCCGCTGTCGGTGGAGCTGGAGGAAGAAGGCACCGTGGTGCTACGCGTACTGGTCAGCACCAAAGGCCGCGCTTTGTCGGTCGCCATTGCCAAAAGCAGCGGTTATGCGCGGCTGGACAACTCGGCGCGCCGCACGGTGGCGAGCCGTTGGCAGTTTACGCCAGGCCAGCGCGGTGGCGAGGCCGTAGAGGAATACTGCCTGGTGCCTGTTGAATTTACTCACCCTCACAAGAACAAGTCCTGACCCATGAACCTGATGCTTACCTTTGAACAGGGCGATGCCGTATTGGTATCGGTGTTTCTGATCCTGATCCTGATGTCGGTACTGACCTGGTACTTTATTGTGCTGCGCGGCTGGCGTGCGTGGCAGGTACGCCGCCTGAACCGTGAGGCGGATGCGCAGCTGTGGGGGGCTGCCAGCTGGCAGGCAGCAGAAAAAGACCTGGATGCCAGCCCGGCACCGGTAGCAGCCCTGCTGCGCGAAGGGCTGGCCGCCGTGCGCAAATACCAGCAGCACAGCGATGGCTCGCTGGGGCAGTCGTGCAGTCTGGACGATTACCTGACGCGCGCACTACGCAAGCGTTTGTCGCAAGAACAGCAGAGCCTGGAAGGCGGCATGACTTTCCTGGCCACTATCGGCTCGACTGCGCCGTTCATCGGCCTGTTTGGCACGGTATGGGGCATTTATAACGCGCTGGTGAATATCGGCGCCCAAGGCCAGGTATCCATCGGTACAGTTGCTGGCCCGATTGGCGAGGCACTGGTGGCCACCGCTGCCGGCCTGGCGGCGGCGATTCCGGCCGTGCTGGCATACAACACGTTTACCCGACTGAACCGCCTGATCAACCAGGATATGGATCACTTCACCCACGACCTGCATGCGCACCTGCTTACACTGGGAGGCAAAGATGGCATTCGGTAGTTTTGACAAAGGTGCCGACGCGCCCATGTCCGAAATCAATACCACGCCGCTGGTGGATGTAATGCTGGTGCTGCTGGTGGTATTCATTATTACCGCCCCGCTGCTGACCAATGCGGTCAAGATCGACCTGCCACAGGCCAGCGCCGCGGCGCACCAGGAAAAGCAGGAGGCGATCCGGCTCAGCATCGACGCCGGCGGCACGATCTACTGGAACGATGCCCCGATAGAAGAACGCCGGCTCAAAAGCCGTTTTGCAGAAGCCGCGGCGGCCAACCCTCAAGTAGAGCTGCACCTGCGTGCCGACAAGGCGGTGCGCTACGAAGTGGTGGCCGAAGCCCTGGCCGATGCGCAAGGTGCCGGTATCAGCCGTATTGGCTTTGTCACCGAAGCACAGCCATAAATCCCACGCGGCCTGCCCCACGGCAGGCCGTTTTGCCTATCGCGGCAGGCCGATAGGCAAAACGCTGGCCAGGCGCCCCACCCGTCCACGCCGTTTGCCTACCCTGCTTTACAGGAATCATCATGCTGTTGCACATCCCTGCCGTACTCACCCCCGAAGAGCTTGCCCACGTCCGCGCCTTGCTGCTAGCAGCCCCCTGGCAAGATGGCCGCAGCACCGCTGGCCAGCAAGCCCTGCAGGTAAAGAACAACCTGCAGCTGGCACCAGACAGTGACGCCGCACGCGAGCTGGCCGCCCTGGTACGTAGTGCGCTGTTCCGCCACCCCTTATATATGTCAGCCGCACTACCGCATACGCTGATGACGCCGATGTTCAACTGCTACCAAGGCGGCATGACCTACGGTAACCACGTCGACAATGCCATTCGCCGCGACCCGCTGACCGGGCAGAACATCCGCACCGATGTATCGTGCACCCTGTTTTTCAGTCAGCCGGAAGAATACGAAGGGGGCGAACTGATTGTAGAAGACACCTACGGCACACACAGCGTGCGGCTACCTGCCGGCGACGCCATCCTGTACCCGTCTACCAGCCTGCACCGTGTAGAGCCGGTGAGTGCCGGTGCACGGCTGGCTTCGTTCATGTGGACGCAGAGCATGGTGCGTAGCGATACCCGCCGCGCCATGCTGTTTGATATTGATATGGCCATCCTGCAACTGCGGCAGAAGGTGGGGGACTGCGAAGAAGTGATGTCGCTCACAGCCACCTATCACAACCTGCTGCGCGAGTGGGCAGAAGTCTAAGGTTGGCCGCACGGGCAAAAAAAACCCCGCCGGACGAATCCGGCGGGACACCGTGGGACAGAGCAAAACCCTGATAAATCAGGATTTGACAGCAGGCGGCACGCCGCGTGCTGCTCGGGCAAGCACAGTACCCGACGGGTAGACCATACCCGTGACAGTCAGATACCTGCAGGCCCTACCACAGCCCGTTACCGGGCGGGTTCGGTACAGGCGCAAGGGCAAGCCCTTACACCGGAATTCATTCATCTTGCTACCGCATTACAGTGTAGCAAGCACTGGGCACCATACCCAATAAAGAAACACAGCAATACTAGCAGCAAAACAGCGCAGGCAATGCCAGTATTTCACACCAAAACGGGGTTTTATTGCCACATTTACAGCCATGCATTAAATGCATTGCTACAAACCATTAAATCCCGCAACAAACCGAAACAAAAGAGGCGAAAATAAATTATAAGCCTCTATTCTTACAAGATGTTTACCAGTATGGCTACGCAAGCTTACCCATATCAGCTTGCATTGACAAAGCATGAATGTGCATGTTTACCATGCATAAAATTCATGGAGCAATAATAATGAAACTGCCCCCGCTCAATGCCCTGCGTGTCTTCCTGGTAGCTGCCGAACACCACTCGTTTACCAAGGCAGGGGAAACCCTGCACCTGACGCAGGGGGCGGTCAGCCGCCACATCCAGACCCTGGAAGCGCACTACGGCCTGCCCTTGTTTGTACGCCAGGCCCGGGGGCTCACACTGACACCGGAAGGCGTGGCCTTGTTCCCCGCCGTGCGCGATGCGTTTTCGCGCATCGAGGCCGCCAGCGAGGCCATTTCGCGCCGCTCACGCGAGCTGCGGGTAAAAGCCAGCCCGTCGATTGCCTCGCGCTGGGTCTTGCCGCGTTTCACCCAGTTTCGTAACCGCTACCCCGACCTGATGGTCAGCCTGGTGACCGTCACCGGCTTTGACCCCAACTTCAAAAGCCGCGAATACGATATTTCGTTCCAGGCCTGCGAAACCCAGGAACCCGGGCTGATCTACCACCGCCTGCGCGGTGCGCGCTTTGTGCCTGTGGCCTCGCCGGACCTGTTCAAGGACAAACCGCGGCCAACCATGGCGCAGTTCATGGAATACCCCTTGCTGCACCCATCCCATGAAGACCAGTTCTGGTCGCAATGGTTCGCGCTGTCGGGCATGAACCCGGGCAACAGCATAGAAGCCTACGCCTTCGATACCCTGGACCTGGCCATTACTGCCGCTTCCCGCGGCATGGGCATTACGCTGGCAGAAGAAAGCATGATCGCCGACGACCTGGCCAATGGCACCCTGGTACAGCTGTCCGACGTGGCCCTGGTGACCAGCTGGGCCTATTACCTGATCTACCCGCAAGAGCTGGCCACACTGCCTAGCGTGATTGCCTTCCGCGACTGGGCGCTGGCCGAGTTCAGCGACACCCCGCCCGCCCCAGCCGGTGGCGCCCAGTAAAAACCCGCCGGCTGTCAGACAGCGGGCGGGCCGGGTAGCCAGAGACACTGGCTGGCTAGCTGGCAGCGGCCTGGCGGCCAACCTTTGCCGCCAGGCCGTCAAACCACAGGTACAACACCGGGGTGATGTACAGCGTGACCAGCTGCGAGAACAGCAGGCCACCCACCACCGCCACCCCCAGCGGCTGGCGCAGCTCGGCACCGGCACCCAGCGCCAGCGCAATGGGCAACGCGCCCATCATGGCAGCCAGCGTGGTCATCAGGATGGGGCGCAGGCGTAGCAAGCAGGCGGTGCGGATAGCCTGCTGCGGGCTCATGCCCTGCTCGCGCTGCGCCACCAGCGCAAAGTCGATCATCATGATGGCGTTTTTCTTCACGATGCCGATCAGCATCAGGATGCCGATGCTGGCGATGATGGTCAGCTCCTGCCCCATCAGCATCAACGCCCCCAGCGCACCCATGGCCGCCGACGGCAAGCCGGCCAGGATGGTGAGCGGGTGGATATAGCTCTCGTACAGCACACCCAGCAGCACGTAGATCACCAATAGCGCCACCAGCAGCAGCGTGGTCTGGCTGCCTTGCGACTCGGCAAACGCCGCGGCGTCGCCGGCGTAGCTGGTGAGCACGCTGGCGGGCAGACCGATTTCCTGCTGCATGGCCTTCAGCCGCGCGTCTACCTCGCCCAGCGCCACGCCCGGCGGCAGGTTGAACGACAGCGTGACCGCCGGCAGCTGGCCCTGGTGGCTGATCGATACCGGCCCCACGGTACGCTGGATGCTGGCCACACTGGTCAGCGGCACCAGCTCGCTGCCACTGCCGCGCACGTACAGGCGGGTGAGGTCGTATTCGTTCACCCGCTGGCTGTCATCCAGCTGCAGCAGCACCGCGTAATTATCGGTATCGGTGTAGATGGTGGCGACCTGGCGCTGGCCAAAGGCGGTATACAGCGCGGTACGGATGGCCTGCATATTCACCCCCAGCTGCGCCGCCTTGTCGCGGTCGATATGCAGCTCGGCCTGCAAGCCTTTGCGCTGCGCATCGCTGTTCACGTCCTGGAACAAGCTGTCTTTGCGCATGGCGCGCTCCATCTTCTCGCCCCAGTCGTACAGGCTGCTGCTGTCCACACTCTGCAGCACGTACTGGTAGCGGCTCTTGCTGCTGCGCCCGCCCAGACGCAGGTTTTGCACCGGGTTGATGGCTGCGCTCAGGCCGTTCACCTTGCGCAGGTCCTTGCGCAGATCGTCCACCACCTGGTCGATCTTGCCGCGCTGGCCACGCGGTTTCAGCGTGACGAACATACGCCCGCCGCTACCGCTCACCGACGACGTCAGCGCAGCCACGTGCGGGCTTTGCTGCACGATGGTGGCCGCGCGCGCCTGCAATGCGGCCAACCTGTCGTAGGACACATCCTGTGCCACCTCGGTATTGATGCTGACCTGGCCGGTGTCTTCCACCGGGAAAAACCCTTTGGGAATGGCCTGAAACATCCACGCCGAGCCCGCCACGGTACCCAGCGCCACCAGCAGCGTGAGCCGGCTATGGCGCAGCGCGGCGTCCAGCGTGCGCTCGTAGGCGGCCAGCAGCGTATCGAAACCACGCTCGAAAGCACGGGCAATGGCGTGGCCCTGACCGGCATCGGCGTGGTGCGGCATGTGGTCGCGGCGCAGAAAGCGCGACGCCAGCAAGGGGATCAGCGTCAGCGATGCCACCGCCGACACCAGAATGGCCAGCGACACCACCACGGCAAACTCGTGGAACAACAAGCCGATCACACCATCCATATAAAAGATGGGGATAAAGATCGCCACCAGCGACAGCGAGATGCTGACGATGGTGAAGGCTATTTCACGCGAGCCTTTCAGCGCCGCCGTCATGGCGTCGTCGCCCTCCTCCATGTAGCGCACGATGTTTTCCAGCACCACGATGGCGTCGTCCACCACCAGGCCCACCGCCAGCGTCAGGCCCAGCAGCGAGATGTTATCGATGGAGTAGCCCATCAGGTACATCAGGCCCAGGGTGCCGATCAGCGAAATGGGCAGCGTCAGCGCCGGGATCAGCGTGGCGGCCATACGCTGCAGGAACATGAAGATCACCATGATCACCAGCGCCACGGTCAGCAGCATGGTGAGGTTCACGTCGTGCACCGCCTCGCGAATGGACTCGGAACGATCAGACAGCGGTGTCATGCGCACCGAGCCGGGCAGCTGGCTTTCCAGCTTGGGCAGCATGGCGCGGATGGCGTCTACCACCGCCACGGTGTTGGCGTCGGACTGGCGGAACACCGCCAGCACGATGGAGCGTTCGCCGTTGACCCAGCTGCCGGTCTTCAGGTTTTCGATGCTGTCTTCCACCGTGGCCACCTCGGCCAGACGCACCACGCTGCCGTTGCGGTTGGCCACCGCCATGGCGGCAAACTCGGCAGCGGTCTTGAGCTGGCTGTCGGACTGGATGGTAAGCACCTGCGACGGACCTTCCAGCGTACCCAGCGGCGTATTGCCGTTGGCAGCACGCAGTGCGGTGGCTACTTCGTCCAGCGTCAGGTTACGTGCGGCCAACCTTTGCGGGTCGGCCTTGATCCGCACGGCGTAACGCTTCTGGCCAAACACCTGCACCTGCGCCACGCCATTGATGGTGGACAGCGTGGGCGACACCAGGCTGTCTGCATAGTCGTTCAGCTGGGTTAGCGACAGCGCAGGCGAGTTCAGCGCCAGCAGCAGAATGGGCGCGTCGGCCGGGTTCACCTTGCGGTAAGACGGCAGGCTGGTCATCTCGTCCGGCAGGCTGCGCTGCGCCCGCAGCAGGGCGGCCTGCACGTCCAGCGCGGCGCCATCCAGATTGCGCCCCGGCTCGAACTCCAGCGTGACCGACGTACTACCCTGGCTGCTGCTGGAACTGATCACCGCCACGCCGGGAATGGTGGCGAACTGTTTTTCCAGCGGCGTGGCCACCGAGCTGGCCATGGTCTGCGGGCTGGCGCCCGGCAGGCTGGCGGACACGTTGATGGTAGGCGTCTCGTAGCTGGGCAACGCGGCAATGGGGATGCGCTGCAGCGCCAGCAGGCCGCCGATAATCAGCGACAGGCACAGCAGCACCGTCATCACCGGGCGGCGGATGCAGAGCTCGGAAATATTCATCATGGCGCTCCGCTGGCTGCACGCTGGCCTTGGCCGCTCTCGGCGCGCCGGGTGCTGGCGTCGGCGCTCCCCGCACGGGCGCCCTTATCGCTGATGGCGGGGCCACACTCAGCCAAACTCTGCGCTGCCTTGCCGGCAACACGGCCTGCTTCGGCAGCAGCACCACTGGCCTCGCTGCGGCCAACCTTGGCGGCACCACTGGCGTCCTGCTTGCGCGGCGGGGCCAGCGTGACCTGCTCGCCAGGGCGCACGTTCTGGCCGCCATTGACCACCACCTTCACACCGGGGGCGATGCCGCGCACGATGGCGCGCTCGTTCTGGATGGCCAGCAGGGTCAGCGGCACGCGCTGCGCTTTCAGATCTGCGCCCACGGTGTAGGCAAATTGCCCGTCCGGGCCGGTCAGCAGCGCGGCTACCGGCAGGTTGGCCGCGCCTTCATAGCGGCCGGCCTGCAGCGCCACATTCACAAACTGGCCGGGCCACAGCGCGCTGCCTGCATTATCAAAGCGCGCTTTGAGCAGCACATTGCCGCTGGCGCTATCGACCGCGCTATCAATAAAGGTCAGCTCACCGCTGTGGCACTGGCCCGCGCCGTTACCGCTACGCGCGACCACCTTCAGCGGGCCGGCCTGCTGCGCCTGGCGCACCGCCTGCAGCTGCTGCTCGGGCAGGGTAAAACTCACCGCTACCGGCGACATGCGCGTCAGCGTGAGCATGGCCGTAGCCATACCCGGCTGCACCAGGGTGCCGGGCGACAGGCTGATGGCACCGACGCGGCCATCCACCTGGGCGTAGATCGCCTTCTGGCGCAGGCTCACCCGTGCCGACTCTACCGCCGCGCGGTCTGCGGCCAACGTAGCCTGCAGGCTATCTACCTTGCCCTGCAGCGCATCCAGCGCGCTTTGCGAAATGAACTGTTGGCGGAACAGGTCACGGCCGCGCGCCAGGTCGCGCTGGGCAATGTTCAGCTGGGCGGCATCACTGGCCTGCTGCGCCTGCACCCGCGCCAGCGCGGCGCGCTCGGCGGCGTCATCCAGCTGCACCAGCAGCGCACCCGCCTTGACCGTACTGCCTTCCTGCACCAGCACGCGGCTGACCACGCCGGACACCTGCGGTTTCACCTCCACACGGTCCAGCGCCGTGACGGTACCGTTGGCCGTGAGCACCACCGGCAGCCGGTTGGGCTGCGCCGGCGCCAGCGCCACCACCGGCGGGCGTTTGGCGCGCGCGTTGTTGTCTACCGCAGGCTGCTTGCCTGCTTGCCACCACACCGTACCACCGGCCACCGCCAGCACCACGGTCCCTGTCAGCCATTTATTCATTGTCGCTATCGTCCAGTCTTGCCATGGCCACCAGCATAAACAATTTGTACGACAGGCTTATGTGTTACTTCATTAATGAATATGAACACACTGTGTATAGCCAATGCTTGCACCACGCTGGCCGCACGGTGGCCGACAAAGCAAAACACCCCCAGCGCAGTACGCATGGGGGTGTCAGCCATACCAGGCCGCCCGTAGCGGGCAGCGTGGCGTTTACTTCTTGTCGTCGGGCACGTGGCTTTTCAGCAGCTGGCCCAGCAGCGGGTTGTTCAGCTTCTTGTCGTCTTTGGCGTTGGATGCCTTGCCAAAACGGTCTGGCGAACCAGCTTTGCGAATGCTCTCGCGTACCTTGATCGCCTCAAAACGCTGCATGTCGAAGTAATTGATAGGCATGGCATGCTCCTGAATGGCAAAACGCGGCAGTATGCGGCAGCGCGGCGCGAAAGTCCATGCCACACCTGCAGAATCGTGTAGTGAAAACAAGCAGTTAAAACGACAGCCCCACACAGCATGCCGGCTATTTATTTATAGAAACATTTATCTGTAACAAGAAAAGGTTTAAGTTGGGCACTCTTTTACCTTCATACGAAAGGCACACCATGAGCATCCTCGACCAACTGGGCAGCCTGCTGGGCAATAGCGAACAAGGTGGCCTGCTGCAGGCAGCCAACACCCTGCTGAACGACAACGGCGGCGTGGCCGGCCTGGTAGAAAAATTCCAGAACGGTGGCCTGGGTGAAATCGTCTCGTCCTGGGTAGGCACCGGTGCCAACCTGTCCATTACCCCGGAGCAAATCCAGAGCGTGCTGGGCAACGAGCAGATCGCCGGCCTGGCCGAAAAACTGGGCATCGACCCGGCCGTGGCCTCGCAACAGATCGCCGAGCACCTGCCCACCGTGATCGACAAACTCACCCCCAACGGCCAGGTAGAAGGCGACGGCCTGCTGGCACAGGGCGCCAGCCTGCTGGGCGGCCTGTTCAATCGCGGCTAAGCCCGCATCCCGCACCACAGGTTGGCCGCATGCGGCCAACCTTCAGGCAAGCAAAAGCCCCGGTACACCGGGGCTTTTGCTTTACCGCCTAAACCGTGCGCCAATCAGGGCGCGATACGGATCTGCTCGACGATGCTGTCCAGCACCCAGCGGCGGTCTGGCGCGTCGGCCGGCGGGTTGGCTACCTTGATCTCGCGGATGCGCAGGCGGTAGGCGGTGCCGGCCTCGGGGGTGAAGCCTTCGATCTCGCCGTAGTGGTGTTGCCACGGCTGCTGTTGGCGCTCGCGTACCTGCAGGCACTGCATCGGGGCCACGCCCACGCAGGTACGTCGCTCAGGGGCCACGTAGATGAGGCGCTGAGTCACCTGCTCAGCAGCAGCTGCGGCAGGTGTCACTACCGCTGGTACTGGCTTGGTAACGTGGGCGGGCGCAGGGGCGGCCACCGGCTGCCATACCTGCTGCTGGGCCACTTCGCCAATCAGCAGTTTGTCACCGTCCAGCCTCACTTGCGGGCGGCTGCGCAGCAGTGCGGCCAACGCTTGCTCGCGCTGCATGGCTTCCGGCGCGCAGGCCATCAGGGTGCTGGCGATCGGGCCCACCACCAGGCGGCCTTGTTCGATACGGACGCTGCCAAACATCCGGTTGCAACCGGCGCTAGCCGATAGCTGGCCGTCTTTCAGCTGCAGGGTTTGCAGCGGCTGGCCATCGGGCCCGGTTTGCTGCCACTGGCCCTGCTGCGGCACGGTGCTGCTGGCGCACGCGCCCAGCAGCAGCGACATCATGGCAATACTGAGGCCTTTATGGTTCATCTCATGCTCCTGTTGGCTATTAGCGGGGCAGCTTATGCCAGTAGCGCGGCCAGGGTCAATGCAGGTGGCTTTAACAAATGTGAATGGCGTCACACGCTGTCACATCGCTACCATGAAAAACCCCGCTCCCCGTATCAGGGGCAGCGGGGCCGGGATGGCGGATGGCCTGGTGAGGGGCTTACTGTTTTTCCAGCTGCAGGATGGCGTCCAGCTCGCGGTCTACCTCGCGCATGCGGTTGTACAGGCTTTCGGTTTGCGCCAGCATGCTGTCTACGCGCTGTTTGCTGTCCTGCGAGGTACCGGCCAGCTGGTGCAGTTTGTCTACCACCTGCGCCATTTCGCCGGCAAAGCCGCTGACCTGGGTACCCATGCCGCGCACGTCACCACCTACGTCGCGCACGCCGCTCATCACGTTGTCTACCGCGCCGCCAGTGGCATCCAGGTTGGCCTGCGTGGTGTTGGCCAGCTTGCGTACCTCGTCGGCCACCACGGCAAAGCCACGGCCTGCTTCGCCCGCGCGGGCGGCTTCGATGGCCGCGTTCAGCGCTAGCAGGTTGGTTTGCTCGGCGATTTTCTTGATCATTTGCATGACTTCGCCAATCTGCTGGGCGTCTTTTTCCAGTGCGCCAATGCGGCCGGTGACACTGCTGGCGGTTTGCGCGCCCTGGATCACTTCGTGGCCAAAACGGCTGATGTCTTGCTCAATGCTGCCCAGGTGCTCTACCAGCTGGGCGGTGGTATCGCGGAACACTGGCAGGCTCTCCATCAACTGGCCGGCAAAGGCTTTGTAGCCGTTCAGTTCTTCGATCACCCGGCTCTTCATCTGCCCGGTCATGCGCGCACGCTGCAGCTCGCGGCGATAGAAGTAGTTCTTGAAGTTGGCGTAGTGCACCGGGAAGCGGTCGACGAAGTCGTCGCGGAAGGTGTCGCTGGCCGGGTAGAAGAAGATGGCCGTCAGCGTCTGGTTGATGTTCACGCCCAGCAGCTCGCCAAAGGTGGAAAACCCGGCGGTGGGGATGTCGCCGTACACATTGGCGCGCGCCAACGCGCTGGCGTTGTTGAGGCGGCGCAGAATGCAGTCGTTGAGGATGCCGGCCACCGGCTGCGGCTTGCCACGGCTGAACTGCTCGAAATCGCGGGCGGTGCGTTCGGCCAGGTCGACACTACGCACCAGGAACAGCTGCTCGCCAAAGGCCAGGTCGCAGGCAAACTGCAGGTAGCCTTCCTGCTCGTTGATGGCCAGTACCGAGCGCACAAACAGCTCGTCCTGGATCTTGATGCCAAAACTGTGGCTCTGCAGTTTGGCGCCCAGCTCGCCACGCTGGCAGCGGAAGTGCTGGCACAGGGCGTCCAGGACGGGGCGAATCTCGCCGCTTTGGCTGTCGATGACCGAATACACGCGGCGCAGCTCGTTACTGGCTTTGGCAATGGTAAAGCTGGTGCCGCTGTCTTCGAAGTTCTGGCTCTTGAAAATGCCGTAACGGTAGGCCGGCGCCAATTTGATAAAAGCAAACACGGCGTGGCCATCGCGCACTTGCTGGCCGTCGTACAGCCGCGTCATGCTGAAATCCAGCGGGCCACCGGCCGAGCCGCCCACAAACAGGTAGGGCAGCTTGCCGGATTCGTACAGCGCCTCCATCAGATAGCTTTCGCTATTGGACAGGCCATCGACCAGCGTCAGCACAAAGCCCTCGTCGTGGCGCATGGCAAACGGCAGGTTGATGCGGCCAACGTTGTCTTTCAGCTTGGCCAGGCGGTTTTCGTGGCTCAGGCTGGGCTGGCCGGCCTTGATGTCTTCGCACGCCAGCGGCACCGCTGCCACGTGCACATCCGACACCAGCGCGGCGTCAAACAGCTGGAACACCATGGTCTGCCACTGGCCATTGGCGGGCAGGTACAGGGTGTCCTGACGGCTGACACTGCACAGCTCGCCTGCGGTGGTGGTGAGTACCACTTTGGCTTGCGGGAAATGGCGCGCGACGCTGCGGCCTACTTGTTCTAGGTTGGCCGCCGGGTTCACATAACCCAGTACCAGTTTGATGCTGCCGCTGGCCTTGGCCGCCAGCGCCTGCTCGTAACCCTGATTGTCGGTACGAACGATATGCATCAACTCTGCCGCTTGGGCAGTACTGGCCGTCTGGGTGGCAGAAGAACGTTTCTTGTTGAAAAACAGCATGAATGCTCCATCGGTTGTCGTTGTGCGCATACCGGGGCCAGCCCCGGCTTATGGTTTTATTTTTTATAGATTACCCTGTCTCAATGCCAATGATCTCCATAAAAAATGCCACCTGTGTTGAGAAACATCAGGTGGCAGCCAAACTGCCCGCCGCGAGCGACCACGACAAACAGGGGAGGAAGCGGGGCGGCCATCACCTCGCCCCCACCCGACGGGCGGCAGACAGGCAGTAGCCGCAGCCAGGTTTTAGAAGAAGCCGAGTTTGTCTTCGCTATAGCTCACCAGCAGGTTTTTGGTCTGTTGGTAGTGATCCAGCATCATTTTGTGGGTTTCGCGGCCGATACCGGACTGTTTATAGCCACCAAATGCCGCATGGGCCGGGTAGGCGTGGTAGCAGTTGGTCCACACGCGGCCCGCTTCAATGCTGCGGCCCATATGGAAGGCCGTGTTCATATTGCGCGTCCACACACCGGCACCCAGACCAAACAGCGTATCGTTGGCAATATGCAACGCTTCATCGATATCCTTGAACTTGGTCACCGACAGCACCGGGCCAAAGATTTCCTCCTGGAAGATGCGCATCTGGTTATGGCCCTGGAACACGGTAGGCTGAATATAAAAGCCGTTTTCCAGCCCGCCGCCCAGGTGGGCACGCTCACCGCCAGCCAGCACGGTGGCACCTTCGTCCTTGCCTAGCTGCAGGTAGCCCTGGATCTTGTCCATCTGCTCTTGCGACGACTGCGCGCCGATCATGGTGGACGGGTCCAGCGGGTTGCCTTGCTTGATTTCGGCCACGCGCTTGAGTGCGCGCTCCATAAAGCGGTCGTAGATGGACTCGTGTACCAGCGAGCGGCTTGGGCAGGTGCACACCTCGCCCTGGTTCAGCGCAAACATCACGAAGCCCTCGATGGCTTTGTCGAAGAAGGCGTCGTCTTTGGCCGCCACGTCGTCAAAGAAGATGTTCGGCGATTTGCCGCCCAGCTCCAGCGTGACCGGAATCAGGTTTTCGCTGGCGTAGTTCATGATCAGGCGGCCCACCGGGGTAGAGCCGGTAAAGGCGATCTTGGCGATGCGCTTGCTGGTGGCCAGCGCCTTGCCGGCTTCGGTACCAAAGCCGTTCACGATATTCAGCACGCCCGGTGGCAGCAGGTCGCCCACCAGCTCGGCAAAAACCAGGATGGACAGCGGAGTCTGCTCGGCCGGTTTCAGCACGATGCAGTTACCGGCCGCCAGCGCCGGGGCAATTTTCCAGGCAGCCATCAACAGCGGGAAGTTCCACGGGATGATCTGGCCCACCACGCCCAGTGGCTCGTGGAAGTGGTAGGCCACGGTGGTAGCGTCGATCTCGCCGATGCTGCCTTCCTGTGCGCGGATGCAGCCGGCAAAGTAACGGAAATGGTCGATCGCCAGCGGCAAGTCGGCGTGGGTGGTTTCGCGGATAGGTTTGCCGTTGTCAAAGGTTTCCACCGTGGCCAGCGTGGCCAGGTGCTGCTCCATGCGGTCGGCGATGCGGTGCAGGATGAGCGCGCGCTGCGCTACGCTGGTTTTGCCCCAGGCACCCTTGGCGGCGTGGGCGGCGTCCAGCGCCAGCTCGATATCCGCCGCGTCAGAACGCGGAATCTCGCACAGTACCTGGCCGGTTACCGGGGTGATGTTCTCGAAATAGCGGCCGTTGACCGGTGGCTGCCACTGGCCATTGATGAAGTTGGCGTAACGGGTTTTCAGGTTCAGGCCGTATTGTGCCGGGGTAATCGCGCTCATCTGTGTCTCCTTGGTGTTGGTGTCACCTCGCCGGGTGTAAACACCACACTGCAGCTGCCGTGCCAGCCCGCAGCCATGCTGCAGCGCAGCTTTACTGCATGGCCCGCCCGTGCTGCAATCCAGCGTATGCATGCTGCATCGCAATAAACCAAGGTTTTTTAGCGGGCCGCTTCGGCAGGCTGCCAGTGGCACGATCAGCCCTGCAGGCTGCCGCTGGCTGTGCCAGACTGACACAGCTGTCGCAACACCGTGACACAGTATGGAGAACACCATGTCTACCCTGCCCCTGGCCGAAATCCGCCGCCGTTTTTTTGACGGTGACGAGCTACCGGAAAACAGCGTACCGCAGCCCATCCTGCACTCCTGGCGGCGCTGTCTGGGCCTGGGCTTGTCAGCGGCTCGGCTACGCCCGCCAGAGCGGCTGGATAGCCAGCGCCTGACACAACGCCAGCAAGACAATGCCGACTGGCTGCAGCTGGCCAGGCCTGCGATCGATGCACTGTTCGACAGCGTGGTGGACGAAGGCCATGTGGTGATTGTGGCCGACCGCGACGGCGTGATCCTGAACCAGATGGGCCACCCGGCCTTTCTGGACCGCGCCGAACGCGTGGCGCTGCTACCCGGCATGGATTGGCGCGAAGACGTACGCGGCACCAACGCCATCGGTACCGCGCTGGTCACCGGCAACGCCGTACGCGTGCGCGGCAGCGAGCACTATCTGGAGCGCAACCGGCAGCTGTCGTGCACCGCCAGCACCATCGTCGACCCGCAAGGGCAGATGCTGGGCGTGCTGGACGTTTCCGGCCTGCCGCGCAAGCTGGGCGAGGCACAGCAGCTACAGGTAGTCACGGCGGTGCGTCATATCGAACAACGCCTGTTCGACGAACACACCCGCAGCCTGCACGAACTGCGCTTTGCCCCCGACCCGGCCACGCTGGCCACCCCGCGCTGCGCACGGCTGGCATTTGACGACGACGGCGTACTGCGTGCGGCCAACCGTGCCGCGCTCGCGCTGCTGGGGCTGGACTGGCACTGCCTGGGCCAGACCCGCTTTGCCGGGCTGTCCGGTTTAAGCATGGAACACTGGTTCAGCCGCCACGGCAGCGGCATGGCTTCGTTACGCCACGGCGGGCAGCTGTATTCGGCCAGCCTGCTGCCCCCCCGGCAAGCGGCGCTCAGCCACGGTACGGCGCTGCTGCACACAGGCTCGCCCGCCACCAGCCTGCGCCAGCCGGCCGCGAGCGTGCGTCATGACGGTACGAGCGACAAGGTTGGCCGCAAGCAAGACCTGGCGCTACCACCGGGCATGCTGGATACCGCTCGCCGCCTGCTGGAAGCCGATATCCCTGTGTTGGTACTGGGTGAAACCGGCGCTGGCAAGGAGCGCTTTGTGCAGGCGCTGCACCGCATCAGCAGCCGCGCAGCAGCCCCGCTGGTGGCGGTAAACTGCGCCGCCATCCCGGAAGGGCTGATCGAGTCCGAACTGTTTGGCTACGAGGAAGGCGCGTTTACCGGCGCCCGGCGTCAAGGGGCGAAAGGCCGCCTGCGCGAAGCCGACGGTGGCGTGCTGTTTCTGGATGAAATCGGCGACATGCCCATGAGCCTGCAGGCCAGGCTGCTGCGCGTGCTGCAAGAGCGGCTGGTGGTGCCGCTAGGCGGCGGTGCCGGGCAAAAAGTAGACGTGCGCATTGTGGCCGCCACCCATCGCCAGCTGGAACAAGAGGTCGCCGCCGGGCGCTTTCGCGCCGACCTGTACTACCGGCTGTGCCACTACCCGCTGACGCTGCCACCGCTACGCGAGCGCGGCGACGTGGCGCAGATTGCGGCCAACCTGCTGCTACAGCATGGCAGCGCCGCGCGTGGCATTACCCTGTCGCCAGCGCTGGCCGACTTTATCCGCCGTTACCCGTGGCCGGGTAACCTGCGCCAGCTGGACAACCTGCTGCGCACCCTGCTGGCCCTGGCAGACGATGGCACCGTACTGACCCCCGACCACCTGCCCGCCACGCTGCGCGGCCAGGATGCCGGCCCGCGCCATACCGCCAGTACGCTACACGGCCTGCTGCAGCAACACGGCGGCAATGCCAGCGCGGCGGCACGGGCGCTGGGCATCAGCCGCAGCACGTTTTACCGCCGCCTGCGCGAGGGGGGACACACGGCGTAACGGCGGCGTCGCCATCAAAAAACCCGCCGCACCGTTGCCGGCAGGGCGGGTTATTCAGGATGCTCGGGCGGGCTACCAGCCCATCTGCCGGGCAATGCTCGCTTTGAGCGCCACGCCCCAGCGCATCTGGCTGGCGATAAAGGCACGGGTGGGTTTATCCAGTGACGCCAGATCGCTCGCCTGCCCGGACTGCAGTGGCACGACACGCGTGTGGTCGTAGGCCAGATAATCACCATCGCGGCTTTCCATCACGCTGGTGGTCAACACCAGCCTGGCTTCGCCACTGGCTTTATCCACCGCCTTGCGGCCGCTGATTTTGACGCAGCTTTGCCGGTCGGTTTTCTTGCTGTCAATCTGCTGCTGGTACACCACCTCTGCCCCGGCCTCACCGTCTTCGCGACAGCTGCGGCTAAGCGACGATAGCCAGATACGGTTGGAGGGGGGCGAAATCAGGGTTTGCAGATAGATCTGGTCACCGCTTTGCGGGTCTTCCAGCCCCAGCGCTGCATCGGCGGTGGCGCCATCTACCTCGCCACTGCCTACCTGGGTAATATCGGGCGCGAAGGTGTTCACTTCGCTAATGACCCAGCTGCCGGCAGGCAGGCCCACCTGCTTTTTGCCCACCTCAAACTGCTGCAGCGTGTCGCCTATCAGGAAATGCTTTTCAAACTTCTGGCGACGGACGGTGCCGCTTTCCAGCCAACCAAAAGTCAGCGGCTCGGCCAGCGCGTGGCCGCCCAGAATCAGCAACAAGCTGGTCATCAGCGTGGTTTTTTTCATGGTGATCTCTATACAGTCCGTGGCTGCATGATAAACAGCTATGTTATTTATGCATAGAGCAAACCACGACTACAGGATTTCTTCCACGCTGCGCGCTGCGCGCTTGGCGTCCAGAAAAATCAGCCCCAGCTTGGCTTCTTTGCGGGCAATCACCGTGAGTACGGCATCGCGTCCGGCGTAGCTCATCAGGATATAGCCGGCATCGCCTTTTACCATCACTTGCTCCAGCTCGCCGCGCGCCAGCTCGCGCGCGGTACGCTCGCCCAGCGACAGCATGGCGGCGGCCATGGCACCGACACGGTCTTCGTCTACCCCCTGCGGCAGCAGGGCGGCCATGGTCAGGCCGTCGGCCGAGATGATGGCCGAGGCTTCGATATCGGCCGACGCGCCGTTGAGGTCGCTAAGGATGGATTTGAGCAGTTGTTCGCGCATGGTGGTGGTTTCCGGTAATCGTTCAGGCGTAACGGCGGCACAGCGCCTCGGTCATGGCAACAAAGGCGTTATCGCCCAGTCGGGGTTGGCCGCCAATCACCAATACAAACGACTGGCGGCCCAGATACAGCGGGTGAAAACCCAGCTCGGCCTGGCCGGCTGGGTCGATCAATGCCCAGGCCTGGGCGCCCAGGCCCAGGTTCTGGTTCAGCAGGCGGGTGTGGCGGCGGCTCAGGGTGATGATGTCGCCGGCTAGCGCGGCAATCTGCTCGGCCGCCTCGTGGCGAAAACCGGCGGTGGCGTAGTACAGCCCGTTATCGTCGGCCAACAGGGCGCGGCCTTCGCCGGACAAGGCGGCCAACAAGGCTGGCAAGCGGCTTTCCAAGCTACCGGCAGGTACGCTGCGGGCATCGCTGCGGCCGCTGACAAAACCCAGGCGTTGCAGGCGGTACAGCACGGCCAGCGCTTGTGCAGGGCTGTCTGCCGCGCTCCATTCCAGCAGGCGGGCCTCGGTCAGCGCCAGCTCGCCACCATGCTGTAACAGCTGCAGCAACAGCTGCCGGTCGCTGCCCTCGTCTCGCGTACTCACCGCATACCAGGCACCGGCAGGGGTGAGCTCGGCGTAGAGCGTGCCATTCAGGCTGAGCGTGCTGTCCATGGCGCTAACCCTCCAGCCCCGGGTCGATGGAGTACAGCAGCGCACACACCAGCGTCTTGATGTCTTCGCGGTTGCGCGCGTCTACCTCGAAAATCGGCGGGCGCAGGCCCAGTGTTTCCAGAATGTCGGCGTAGTGCGTGGTGGTGGGGGTGGCGGCCAGGTCGGTCTTGGTAATGCCCACGACCAGCGGTGCATCCTGCAGTAGCCGGTCAAAGGCTTTCAGGAAAAATTGCAGGTCGCGGATGGGGTGGGGCCGCGTGTTATCCAGCAGCAGGATCAGGCCGATACCGCCCTGGCTGAGAATGTCCCACATAAAGTCGAAGCGCTCCTGGCCCGGCGTGCCGTACAGGTGCACCTTGGTGTCGTCGTCCAGCATCAGCACACCGTAGTCCAGCGCTACGGTGGTGTGGCCTTTGCGGTCCAGCGTCATGTCGGAGGCGGTGGCGTCGGTGGTGACCGGCGGAATGTCCGATAGGCTGGCGATGGCCGTGGTCTTGCCGGCCCCTACCGGGCCGGCAAACAGGATTTTGTTGTCACTGGGTCGCATGCAAAACACCTACAGGTTCTTGATCCGCCCCAGCAGGCGCGACAGCAGGCTCTGTCGTGCCGGGGGCAAGGGGGCGGGGGCCGGCGTGGCCGGCCGGGTAGCGGCAGAGGCCGCCTCGTTTGCCTTGCCCACTTGTTCCAGCAGGCCCAGCGCATGGCTGGCAGCAATGAAATTGCACAGCGGGCCAGGCTCCATCTTGAGCAGGCTGACCGCCACGCGCAGGCTGGTGGGGGTGCGTGACCACAGGCCGGCAATGCGCAAGGCACCGGGCAGTGGTGCCAGCCGGGTCAGGTTGGGCCATTGGCGCAGGCGTAGCGGTGTGTCCGGGTCGATACCGGCCAGCAGGCGGCCACGGCAGCTCCACAGCGCCACCTGCCATAACAGGGTGGATAGCGGCAGGCGCAGCGTGGGCTCGTCCGCTGGCGGGGTAACGAGCGCCTCGGTGCCCAGGCGCAGGCCGTTCAGCTCGCACAGCTGCTGCACGCTGGACAGCGTGGTGTACAGCGCCACCTGGCCCTGCACCGGGTCGACCGTGGCAAACAGCCGCTGCTCGCAGTGCAGCTGTTGTGGCTGCTTCTGGCGGGCCGCGGCCACCAGCAGGCCATAGATGGTGCCCGCCGGGTGAAAGCGCTGCAGGGTACGGCGCTGGCTGCTGCGCGGGGCGGGGTTGGCCGCAGGGCTATCGCCGTGCATGGGTAGAGAAGGGGGAAGGCGCTGGGCGGGCGGGGGAGCGGCTTGGTCGCTGGCAGGTGGCGGCAGCGTCACGGCGGGTGCGGCAGGCACGGGGTTGGCCGCAAGGGGGGTGTCGTGGCCGGGTGCGGCCAACAGCTGGCGCAGTAACGGAAACAGCTTTTCCATGCGCACCGGCTTCACCATCTGCAGCGACGGAGCTTGGTCGCTGGGGTAGGCGGTCACAATCAGCGCCGGCAGTGCCGGGTGTTGCTCGCGGTACTGCTGCCACACCTGCCAGCCGCTGGCGCTGTCGACATCCACAATCGCCACCTGGGGCGCAGCCGGGTGATCGCTAGCCAGACAGTAACGATGCAGGGTGTGCAGGCGGAACGCCATGCGGAACAGCGCCAGCTTGCGTTCGTCCATGCCGGCGGTGAGTACGGTAATCGGCTCAGCCGGCGTGCTGACAGACATGGGCTTCCTCCAGCGGGTCATCCAGTTTCAGAAACTGGCGCAATTGCGCCAGGCGGGTAGCGACCTCGGCAGGTGGCCGCCCCAGGGTATGGCGCAAGTGCTGCAGCAGCGCGCGCAGGTGGTCGGTAGCCTCCAGGCGCTGGTACAGGTCCAGCAGCAACGGGTAGAGGCGCACGTCGGCCGGGTTGGCAAACACGGCTTGCTCCAGCACCGCCAGCGCCTGCTCGGTCTGGCCGTAATCCAGGTAGGCATCGGCTTCGGCCAGCGCATCGTGCCGGGTAGCCGTGGTGGCGGCGGCATGCACGGTCACCAGCGGTATGCCGCCACCGGCAGTGGCGCTGGGCGGGACAAAACCCCATTCCCGCCCCAGCGCTTCCAGCCGGGCGCTATCCGGCCCACTGGCCAGTACGTCCAGCACCGGGTGGCTACCCAGGGCAAACCCCATGCGCAGCAAACGCTCGCGCAGGGCCGCGCCGTGTTCGCCCAGCAGTACAAAGCTCTGCCACAGACGGCGGGTAAAGCCGGCCAGATTGGCCTGGCGGTAATACAGGTGCAGGATGTCCATCAGCGGGGTCAGCGGGTGGCGTGTTTGCGCCAGCAGGGCTTCCAGCGTACCAATGGCGGTGGCGATTTCGCCTTGCTGTTGCAGGATGCGCACGCCCTGGCGGGTGGGCATCAGGTGGCAAATCGCCATCCGCTCGTGCGGGTTCAGCGCGGCCAGCGCCTGGCTGCCACACACCAGCTGCAGGCTGCCATCGCCTGCTGTGCTGGCCGGGCTGGCCAGCGGGCCGGGCGGTGGCGCAGGGCTGGCCAGCGGGCCGGGCGGTGGCGCAGGGCTGGCCGGCTGGCGCAAGCCGATACGGCGGCTGACCGTGGCCATGTCCCAGCCCAGGGTCTCTTCGGCAAACACGCGCAGCGCCAGGTTGTCCGGGTCGCAACGCAGGCCTTCTACTACCGCTTGGGCGGTGTCGGCCTCGGTCATGATGCCCAGTGCGGCCAACCTTTGCAGTATCTCGGTAAAGTCGTCGATGGCGTGCAGGCGCAGGTACAGGCCCAGTAGCCGTGCCAGCTCACGGCTGGCGGGCGGGTTGTGGTCTACGTAGCTACGCAGCAGGGCCGCAGCGCGGTCCAGGTAGCCAAACTGCAGGTAGACGTCGGCTTCGGTGAGCAGGTCGGTATCAGCTACGCCGATGTCCAGCTGTAGCTCGTCTGCCCCGGTGCTGCCGGCAGGCTCGGCACTGGGGCCGCCGGGCAAGCGCTGGCTGGCCGGTTCAGGCGCTTGTGCGCTGGCTGGCTGGGCAGCGGGGCTGGCGGCCGGCTGCGGGTGCCGTATTTTCAGCGGCGGCAGCTGACTACCAGGCGGCGGCGGGGCGCGACGCTGACGCAACACCAGCAGTACGGCCAGCAAGACAGCGGGGCTGGCGGCCAACAGCAGCGTGAAGTCGTCTGGCAGCAACATGGTTTAGCGGCGTGGCGGGAAGTCGGCTTCGGACAGCAGGTCGGTGCCGCACTCCAGCTTTTCGAACCAGTCGAGGAAGCGCTTCACCATGGCCTTGCCTTTGTACGAGGCGCCGTGCTGCGGCACGATCCACTCCACGTCCATCTGGCGCACCATGTTGACCCACAGGCGGGCGGCGCGGTTATTGCTCATGTAGCGGCGGTGAAAGCCGGACATGTGGTGGTCTACCAGGTGGCGGTCAAAATCTTCTACCGGCTGCGCCGCGCTGATGCCGTCCATCAGCGAGGCGCCGATATCGCCGGAAAACAGGATCTTGCTGATGGGGTCGTACACCTGGAAAAAGCCGACGGTATGCAGGTAGTGCGCCGGCACGATTTCCAGCCGGGTGCGGCCCAGTGGCAGCGTCATGCCACGGGCGGGGATGGGGATCAGCCGGCCTTCGGTGGCGCCTTTTACGCAAAAATGCGGGATAAAGCGCGTCCACTCCTGGGCAATCACGATCTGGGCGTCGGTAATCAGCAGCCAGCCGTTGGCCGAGGCGATGATGTCCGGGTCTTGGTGCGAGGCAAAAATATAGCGGGTATGCGAAGGCAGAAAGTGTTCGGCCATTTCGGCCAGCAGGTGCTTGTAGGTCAGGTTGCCGCCCGGGTCCAGCAGCATGCCATCACCATCGTGCACAATGGCAAACTGGTTGGACTGAATGCCCTCACCCTGTACCAGGTCGGTAAAGGCGATGCATTTATGGTTGCCGTCGTTGTAGAGAACCTGTGCCATAACGCTTGCGAGCCACCTGCTCGGTGCAGACCGGATAGACCCGAAAGATTAGCCAGCCTAATACAAGCGGGTATTGACTCGCATCAAACGGCAGGCAATGGCCACAACCGCCCGGGTGACCGCTGCCAGACCCGGGCGCAAAAACGCCCCGCCGTGCCAGGCACGAACGGGGCGCTGTGTTGCAAGGTTGGCCGCAGCTTAGTGCGACACCGCCTTCAGCATGTCTTCCACTACCTTTTTGGCGTCGCCGAACACCATCATGGTTTTGTCCATGTAGAACAGCTCGTTATCCAGACCGGCGTAGCCCAC
>NZ_CEETRO010000018.1:0-28924 GCF_979366545.1 Vogesella perlucida | reverse complement strand
TGTCCTTGGAATACGGCAGCGTCACCGACAGTGCCTCGTCGGCGCCGGCGCGCTTGGACGGCTCGATCAGCGTGATCAGCTCGCCGAAAATGCGCGAGATATTGCCACGGTTGATTTCGTCGATGATCAGCACATGCGGCAAGCCAGTCGCAGAGGGCGCAAGGTTGGCCGCAGGCGAGGGCAGCTGCTTGCGGATATGCTCGGCAATGCCTTTCACGTAGCTGGCGCAGTACAGCTTGTCTACCCGCTGGCCCGCCAGCACGGCGCGAATGTACTCGATATTGGCGGGCAGACTGATAGCCGTTTTGCTGGCCTGTGGTTCGCACGTCAGCGTGGTATTACCTTCGCCATAACTCACCAGAAACTGCTTGCCTGTCGCCGTGTGTAGCATCTGCGGCTCTTCTGCAACCTGCTCGATAAAAGCATCCAGCAGCGCATTCAGATTCACGCTTTCCGGTGTGGCCGATGCATCGTCGCAAATCTGCTTGAACACGCCGTCTGCCACACGATATTGCACCTGCCCGTTTACCGTCTCCGCCCGCAGTCCCTCCACAAAATCCTCGTAGCTGAAGCTCTGGTGAAAGGTAACAAAGCGCACGCGCTGCTCGGCGGCCAGCTCGTCAAAACGGGTTTTCAGCGCAGCACGTGTGGCCAACCTTTGTGCGGGTGAGGCAGCTTTATCATCATCCACCTGCTTGTAAGCCGCCGCCGCAGCCGGGTCGAGAATCTGCAGGGCCGCGTAAATGGTTTCATAGGTTTTGCCGGTGCCAGGTGGGCCATACAGAATCTGATTCAGGGGTATAGGCATAGATCTCTCATTACCATCACGAGTGCCAGTAACAGGCAAAGCATTTTCTTCTGCCATATAAGCATCCAATAGCTTCTTGAAATGCTCTTCATTTTCAACTGTAACAAGTACGGCAGGATGTCCGGTGCACAATCTGGGTGCATTGGCTTGTAGCCCGCTGTGACGAATTCGGTCTGCAGGGTAGAACTCTGGCTTGCCGAGCGTTTGGCCTATCAGATCCTGCCATCGGCCTGGCTCCAAAAACAACGATGGAGTGATACTTTCCCGATTGATGGCCAGTTGCCTGCCATCCGGCAATTCATAACCCGCCTTTTTTTTGGTGGCAGGCTTTACCGGCTTGATATCACTTATATCGTCCAGCAGGGCTCGCATTCGCTCTGTTGACCATGCCTGCTCCATTTGGGCAGCCTGCTCCCACAGTTGTTTGCTGAAAGTCATCAGAGGTGTGTCGCCCCGCTTGGCCATTAATGCCTTATGAGCTGCAGCCAACTCTGTTGATTTATCAATGCCACTCAACATTCTCAGCCAGGATGCACGATAAATAGGCAGGATAGTTGGCTCAGCCCGGTTCTGATAAAGAAACGCTAGCTTCCATTTGGTTGCGTTACCCAAATCAACCTGTTCCACAACAGCAAAATCTCCACACCTTGCAGCAGTTGCAACAGCAAGAATAATCGACTTGACCCTCTCGAATGCCGCTTCTGGGGAGTCGCCGTACTTGCTGTACCATGCATAGTGCTCAGAGTAGGTGCTACCACCACCGCTCTCCTTAACGGTCTTGTCTTTGCGAGAGAAAATGCCGAACTTGAAGGCAGACCCACCCCAGATAGACCCGAGATTCTCCGTTTTAGCTTCAAGCCAATAGGTAAAGGAGTCGCTATCTCCCGCAGTCGAATACTGCGGCAACGTCAGGCTTGGCAATGCCTCCAGCGGCCAACGTTGCAGAAAATCATCCCAGACCTGTTCCGGTGCCAAACTCACACGCATCCCTCCAGCAGTGTTAGTACTATCATTGTTCGTTTCATATTCGATTGATGCTGACCTGTAGAAGTACACGAAAGCGGCTTCATCAGCCCCCCAAAGTCGACCTTGGGCTATCAACCCTTATAAGGGCCAGCGTATTGGCACGGGCTGCAATCACTGGCGTTCAAAGCGGAGATAAGCCTGTGTTGGGTAATCTCCATGGCCAATGGCTTTACCTTCCATACGGGCAATCGCATCGATTTGCTGCTCTGCCGTGGCATGGAAGTCGAACAATTCACGGTTGTTCTGCGCCCAATAACTGACCCCCTGATCCAGGCAAATACGTACCTGCTCTCCATTGTCGAACAAGACATTCAGCTCGCGCGCGTGCTGGCAGCGCTCGGAAACTGGGTTACTCGCCAAAGAGAGACCTGCGTACTCGAATAGACCCGCCAGCACACGATCACGCATTTGCGCGTCCAGCCAATCATGGCTTCTGAACGCTGGTGCATACCCTCTGCTGGCAGCCGCCTGGGCGCTAGCGGCATTACGGAACAATGGCTGCGTTTGCAGATGTATTGCTGGCAAGCCGTAGCGACCAGCAGGCGTTTGGCCAAGTGCGTACAAAAAGTCCAGCAACAGTGCCAATACGAGTGGTGACTTCAGATAACGGTCGGTATAGCTGATTGCAGCTATGTGTCGATCTGCGCTGCCCAGTAGACTGTTGAGTTTGCTGTTTCCGGCACATAGCCAATTCCAAAAGCGCTTGCCAAATCCCTGGATTGAACCATTGCACTGGTGATGGATATCAAGCTGCTGGTCGTGTGGCATGGCCAAGTCGGTAAACAATTGGCTAGTGTCCACCGGCTGCAAGGTTGGCCACCTGTCGAGTTCACCCTCAATCACCTGGATACCATCTGGGCTATCTGCCCAGTTTGCGTCTGCTGTCAGCGTGCAGCTATGTGCTAGCGCCCAAGCTTGCACCTTGCCCGCAGCGCTCCTGCCCAACACGGCCAGTTTCAACGCAACATTACTTGGCCTTGCCAAAGAGCAGGACACCAGCGATAAACCCAGCTCAGCTAGTGCAGCAAGTTTTCTACGGCTGCCTTCGTCTATCTTGTCCAGATGCACATCGGGCACGACCAAGGCCACGCGATAACCATTTGCCAGGCTGTATCTGAGTTGTGCCAACAACCCCGTTGCTGCAGCCAGGTCCCATTCTGCAGCCCCGCCTTCAGGCCAGAACACCAGTTCGCAGCCGGGTTGCTGCAATTGATAGCTCCGTAATGCCTCGGCCAACTCGCCTTGCGCAAGCTGGCTGGAGCCACCAAAAAGCTTTAACTCGTCTGGCAGTCCCATGGCATGCAGCCAAGAGGCGTCGAGGAAGTCGATTGCCTTGAGTCGGTCCAACAAGTCGGCATGGTGCTGAGTATCAAACGTGATCAGGCAATGTTCACACGCACTCAGACACTGGTTTGCGCTGCATTCTAGATGTCGGCGCACAGCAGCCCACACCTCTGCAGACCGCAATAGCGCGTCTGCTTGCGAGGTATAGCCGGCACTACCTTGATCAAAAATCTGAATCGCACACGCGGCTTGCAGCCCATCAATCAGAATCTGGCGGGTTGTACAACCCAACTCCTCTTCCTGCACACCGAAGTGCTGAGCCAGTACCGTTCGCAAAGCCACCGCCAGGGAATATGCCGTCGTAGCGTCGGTTAACGGCAATCCGGTTGTTCCGTGCATTAATACGAGCTCGCAGGCATCTGTTCTGGTGTCGTGCCCTAGATGAACGTGCGTTTTGATCTTCCAGGCAGATTCACTGCCAGTACAGTTGCCCGTTGCCCCACCCTTGCCTTTACCACCGCGTAGGCGCTTATGCGTTTCTCCTTGCCGGAAAATTCGTGGCAAGAATTCCTGGTCAGCCGTAGCTTCCGGATCCGGATGAGAAAGCATGGGTTCGGCCCGGCCACAATCCAGGCATATCGCAAAGCCATTTCTGCCCTGCCCCCTGTTATGTAGGAACAAGTGCGCTTCAGCACTGCTACGCAGCCTACCCAGTGCAGGATTAAGCAAAGGTTGCCAGGCGGCATTCACACTTAACCTTGGCTGCTCGATCGGTACGTATACCGGCTGGGAGATATCGGTATGCGGCTCGGAAAACAAGTCAACAGAAAAACCGGAAGGCACCAGATAGGGCAAGATCTCCGAAGCCACCAGTGCAGCACCGCACTCCTGGCAATGTTCTGGTCGCCCTACACGTGTATCACCACTGGCACCGCAACGGCTACAACGCCAAGCGTGCTTGAACAGCTGGATTTCCCGCACCGCGTCTTCTGATGCTGGCATGTGCCAGTTCAGCGTGACGCCAGCAGAGCGGTAAACCAAACCATCCATCACGATCTCGGCACCTGGAGCATATTCACGTAGCGCGATACCCCGCTCTCGTGAGGCCAACTGCCGGTAGCGTCCACGGTTGTCCTCCCGTTGATGCCTTACAGCTCGGGCCTCTTCTCGCTTGAGCTGCCCCACAGTCAGGTTGTCGAATGGCACGATATCCGTAGGAAACCCATAACCGGGCAAGAAACGTCGAGTCGCCAATTCGGACAGCAAGTACTCATCATTCAAACGCTGCATCTGCAATTCGATTGCTTTCAGGGCTGGGCTGCTTTGGTCTTTTTCATCCCCAAAAAGCTGATGTTTCCGTTGCTCGATAGCGCTGGCGGTACCCTGCCACTCCTCTGCGATGGCATTAAGCTGGCATCTGCACTGGTCAACAAGTTGTATCAAGGGTGCCCCCTCGAGGACTGTCGACTTAATCAAGCTCTGCAGCACCGCGCGAAGATCCAGAGACGCTGCCAGATGCTTATCAGCACTCGCGCACCACATAGCAAAACGATCTGCTACAGAAGCGCCGGCTTCCTTGTTAAAAAAGGCATAACAGGTAAACTTGGTCAGCTCGCCGTCCTTCACGTGATGACGCAGCCAGCGAGACAGCAGGTAGGCATTCAAGTGGCGCTGGATCAAATCATGGCTGTTGAATGCAACCGACGGAATAGTGATCTTCTTCTTGAATGGCCACAGCGTATCCTGAAACACGGCCTGATCGTGCGCAGACCGCTTGCACACTGTCATGGCAACAGAACGGCCTTCGCGACGTCGACCCGCACGGCCTGCCCGCTGCAAGTAATTGGCAGGATGAGGCGGAACATTATTCATGGCCACCACCGTAACACCGCCAATATCCACACCCATTTCCATGGTGGTAGAACAGCTCATCACATTCAGCTTACCGGCTTTGAATTGACCTTCGTAGCGCCGTAAACGCGAAGCACTTTGCTGTGCCGAGTGCTCGGCGGCCCGGAAAAACTGGGCGCCTTCGACAATACGGTCATGCAAATCCGACCATAACCCTTGCTCGCGCAGCATAGCGACACCCGGCTGATCATCCAGCCATTGTCTGGCCCGAACAATCGCATCGTTCTGGTCCAGATCGCCACCAAACGCACGGTCGTAGACAGGAATATCAAACCACTGCAGCGGTTTGCCGTAGTACCGGCTTGCACTCTGATAAGGGGTCGTGCCCTTGAACGGCGTATCCAGAAAACGCCGGGTAATCGGACACAATGCAGCCTGGGTGATTAATTGCAGCTCCAGCTGACTAAAGTCCAGTGCATAGCCATTATCTTCTTTGCAGAGAATCCTCACGCTGTCTGCTGTGAGCTGCTCCCATGCGGCCTGCAGAATGGCATCAATCGCAGTGCGATTGGCCTCGGCACTCCAGCCAAATACAGTCGTCAGCAAGGTGATAGCCCTAGCTTGACGGTTTTTTGCCTTAACCATACCGCTATCGGCATCACGCTCGGCTAGCCGCACTTGCGGCCAGCGTCTTATTCGGCTGGACTCTTGCTCTTTTGAGGAGGGTGGCAGCAATATCTTGAGGTTGACCTTTTGCCCGATCAGCTTGGTAAATTCCGGTTGCGAAAAGCGAACAAAACTGTTTTCGCGCACGTAAAAATCAAGCAAAACCTTCAGGTAATCTTTCCAATCCTGCAAATCCTGCTCGGGATTACCACTCCGGGGCCACGCTTGCGGCACGTCACGGATATTGGCCAATGCCGGGTATGAGACCTTGACCAACCCCATGGTTTCCAGCGAGTTCTGTCGCCTGGGTCGGCGGCAAAATTCGGCGAGTAGCAACATCTCCGCCAAGGAAACAAAGTCACCATCGCTAAACTTGTCCGAGATTGACCTGTAGTAATCCAGCAGCTCTTTCTGCACGGTAGAAGCACTTGCCAACTTGCTCTGCAGCTCTTTCCAGCCCAAGACAGCACATTGCGTCGCTGCGGCTTGCTGCAACAAGCCTTCATACACGCGCATCTCGCTAGCGCGCAAAGACTCATTTCTTGATAGTTTGCTCTTGTAATACTCAATATCTTCGAGATCTTCAGCCGACAGGCTTCGCCCGGATTTGCTTGCCAGCAAGCTGTGATAGATAAATGAACGCGCAAAGGTACGCTCGGCATCCTGCTGTAGTTTCACGGCAATTCTGGCCGTACCTTGACGGCTATCCGTAAACGAAATCAGTTTGCGGCCTCGAAACGGCTTGGTCAGCGGCTGGTCAGGATCCTCAGGACAGAACTCTAGTAGCGTCGAAATGACGGTACTCAGCGTGAAAGGGGCACCCACCCCCATGCGCCGCATCACGCCTCCTGGTTTGGCGTGGTGACAACATGGACAATCCCCATTACCTTCATGAATGACAATTTGCACAGCGCCGCTGCCAGGTACACCCGCAAGGCGATGTGTTTCCAGATTCAGCCAGGCTTCTGAGGTCTCATCGCCAATACGCTGGTTAGTCAGCAAGATCTTTGTGCTTCTCTGCGTATTATCGGGGAGCTCTTCCTCTTCGGTTTGATCCAGGTTTAGCGCAAAACCATCGTCCTGCGGCAGAAGCGGCACACTCAGCAAGTCGCCTTTCTGCGCGGCCTGCAGGAAAAGCTCGCTACACTCCAGGCATTGCACAATCGGCAGTACCGGGGCACCGCAACCACAGCGGAGACGCCCGTCGGTGTAGAGCTCGCCAAAGCGCCAATCCGAGCTTTGCTTGAGCGCATCGGCTTTTTCTGTACACGCGGAGTTGGCACAGCAGCCAATAGACGACAGGATGTTGTGGAACAGATGTACCCGCAGAGGCAGAAATACTTTCTCGCCATCAGACGTACCTGTCAGCATATCCAGCCAAGCCAATACATCCTGCGAGCTCATGCCGGTTTCGCTCACCAGCTCGGACAGTTTGCGAGGGCGCGCACCTGCTGCACCGATAAAGCATTGCCGCAAGTTGGCCGCAATCGGCGTATCGGCCAGCGCCTGATAGCGCACCATACTGCTTTCCTGCTCAGGCTCAAGAGCAGCAAGATCAGCCAGGGTATAACGTGCGTCTTCGCGCTGGATCAGAGCCGGAATATGACGACTGCCATGTACCACATTAACTTGTGATGTACTGACACCAGCCATATCAGCCAGGAATCTACGCAGCTTTTCGGTGGTTTCCGAGTCATTGCCAAACGTAGCCGAGGTAGCCACAAAGCGCACGTTCTCCGGTTTTACTCCGAATGCAGCCATTGTTCTACGCAACAGCAAGGCCATTTCCGCAGCCTGAGAGCCCATATGGGTATGGGCTTCATCCAGCACAATCCATTCCAGCTTGCCTTGGGACTGTTCCAGAATCGGCGTATCTTCACGCCGGATCAGCATGTACTCCAGCATGGTGGCATTGGTAACCAGCATAGGTGGTGCCGATTTGCGCAGCTCTTTACGGTCGATTACCCGACCTTTGTAACCTTCACGTTCGATCTCCTTGGCTTCGTTCGGCAAATTGCCGGTGTAAAGGCAATATCGCAGCGCGCCATTGAACTCATCTGTCCAGGCATCCAGGCGGTTTTGCTGGCTGGCAATCAGCGCATTCAGCGGATAAATGAAAAGTGCCCGTACGCCCTGCAAGCGCCCTTCATTTTCAGACTGGTGGGCCAAGCGGTTCAGAATCGGTACCAAGAAACACTCAGTCTTGCCCGAGCCGGTACCGCTGGTCACCACCAGTGATCTTGCAGGCTCCGCGGCCAACGTTTCCCACGCAGCTAACTGGTGGCTATAAGGATGACGGCTGCCAGGAAATCTATACTCGTCTGCCAATTGTTTCGGCGGCGAGGCCAAGGCTTTTTTCAGCCGCGGGTGAAGCAGAGAAGCCGGTAAATCTGCCAATACAGGCTCTGCCTCTTGCCAGCCAAAGGTTGGCTCAAACACAGGGTCTGCCAGTAAGGCATGACGACTTCCAGGCTGGTCACCCAGCATTTCTGCCAAGCGGCGGCGCATTCCGTCATTCGCAATGCCAAGCAGGCTCAGCACCGACCGGACGCCGCGTTGGCGATGCGCCTGGATAAGGGGTTCAATGTAAGGGCGGTAAACAGCATTCATACGTCAATCAATCCATCATCAAGGGCGCATACCATGGCCACTTTGTAAGCCTCGTCGAACCAATGGGCATCGAAGCTTCGATAATTCCTGAGCGCAACCAGGCGGCTACGGCTATCAAGCCAATCAGGTGCGTGGCCTTCAGCAATGTCATAGGCAATTGCCAATGGGGCTACCGCAAGTGAAAACTTCCAGTCATCCTGTGGCAATCTGAAGCGATGCAGCAGGCGGCTCCCCTCTGCCGAGTTGGCAAATCTGTTTGCATAGCTTTTCAGTTCCACAGGACCTCGCCCGGCATGACTGATGCGCTGCATCAGCCCCTGGACGTCGCTTGTCTCCGAATGCAACAACCGCTGCAGCCACTCTTTACGAAGCACGTCAGGCTCTGCCAGCAGCATCTTGACCTCTTCTGGCAAATGGCGTGACAGACCGCAGGAAAGCGCCACCGAAATAGAGAGTTCCAACGCGGGATAGACCCGACGCAGCCACTCGAGGCTGGCTTCCATTTCCCGCTTCAGCAAACGCTTTTCCCGTTCATCATCCTGATCACACATCGCAACCCGTGCTGACACGGCGTGTCTCCAGTCTTGCGGTGATGTCAGCAACCACTCGAAAGGCAGCTCGGAACTGAGCCGGGGCGCGATGGTTTCAGCAAAGCCGTCAACGGTTAACAGTGCCATGATGACTGCACGGGGCGACCGGGCAAGCGCCACCCACAGGTCTAGCCCCGCCAGCGGCAGGTGTCCCAGCTTGCGCACATAATGCTCAAGCAGTTTCCAGTCTGCATGCCCTGGGTTATCCGCCATTTGCTCGAATTGGCTCTTTAAGGCTGCCAGCCGATCCGGGCGCTGCACCAACGCCATGGCCGCACGTAAACCCTGATGCTGACGTACCGGTCCGGCAAAACGCTCCTCCACATACCAGGCGATGGGCCGGCAATCGAGCGCCGAACCGGCTTCCGGATAAATCAGCCAGACACCGGGCTGGAATCGTTCAGGGTCAAACGCCCAGCGGCCGGTACACGCCAACTCGGTGTACTTGGCCTCCAGCACAACGGCTTCACTTTCTGGCGCCAACATTGGTAGCGCCAGCAAGCGGCTTGCCCGCAATACCTCTTCGGCCGGTAGTACCACCGATTCGGCCAGGGCAACATGCCCGGCCTCGCGAATCAATTTGTCCCGATAGCGTGCCACGGTCAGATAGCGAGACTCCTGACCATCGTGTTTTACCGAGATACGCACCTGTGCATCCAGCTCGTTCACGCTGGCCAACAGCTGGCGAACGTCGTCTTGCAGCTCGAACAAGCGCAGATCCGTCACCGTACTGCCCCCGGCGAAATTTACCGGGAAACTTCTGTTCGCCAGCTGCATGCCGGCACTATCCTGCAACAGTAGCTGTACCTGCCAACGCTTGGTGCGGGTCGACTGGATACGGATGTGCAGGTTCAGCAAATCGCCCACCGAGACGCAGCGCCCCGATGCCACCGTCTGTTGCGCATCGGTGTAAACAAACGCCCCCTCGGCAGGGTAAGGCACAGTCATGTTTTGCACGCCGCTGGGCCAGTGCACCACCAACTGAAGGCTGAGGGGTGGTGTGGCAGAAGTCTTTTGGCAGTTCAGCGTCCAGGTATTGCCTTCGCGATGCGTAACAACCCTTGCGAGCTCGGTAACTGTCTCGATGGCCTCTGCCGGCCAGCCATGCAAGATGACCGCGCCATCCATCAAGCCATTGTCACAAGGTTCAATGCTCAACGTTGCCTGGGCAGGCAGGCAGACCGCACGCGCCCTGCTCTTCACCTGACCATTGCGTTTCCATAGCAACCAACCCAAACCCGACTTTCTTGGCCCTGCCAGGGGAAGATGGACGCCCTTCTCGAACTGCCAGAACAGCTCGCTGGCCGGCAGCTTGCGGCGCTCACCGGTAGGCAATACCTCGTAAGCCTCCTCATCCCCGGTAAACACACGCGGTGGACGAGACTGGGCACTCTCAATACCCCGCCCCCGCCAAACCACAACGCCGGCGTCACGGGCAGAAACATCACCGCAGATAATCTGATAGAGCGTGGCTTTATGGGTAATCGTCAGGTCACCAGAGCGCGTACGGAGCCATTCGCGATCCGCATGCTTACCAAGCGGTTCCGGGTCTTCTGTCAGGTGGAAACTGGTTGCTCCAGGTGGCACTAGCACCAGGCAGCTGGCATCGCGCAGCCTCACATCCCCGCATCCGAGCAAACGGGCAACCGGTGCCGTATCCTCGAAAACCCATGGCTGCTGCTCCTCCGGCGCGTCACCACCGGGCAACTCGATCTCGCCAATCGGCTGGCCAAAGCGGGATAGCTCTAGCGCAATATCCATACCGAACCAGGATGGCGGCAAACTGGTCACGGCGACCTGCACCTGAAACACACCATCGCGTCGAATCAGTTTGCCGGCATGCAAAGCGTGATCCTGAGCAGTCAGCACCAAGTCAATTGCAGCGGGCAGCACCAGCTCCACATCTGCCAAGCCCAGCAACTCGAGCAGCCGCTCTGTCTCGATCCGTGCGGCGGTTTCCAGCCCAACCTCCAGGCGAGCAGGCTGCCCCTGCGAGTCAAAGCGCAACTGCCTTACGATCTGGAACAGTCGCTGCTCGCGACTGGCCTGCGCACGACGCACCAAGCCCCCCAGCAGTGCACGAGCATGCTCCGGGTCCAGTTGCAGCGGGAAATTGTCAATCCACCCCGGGTGCACACGATCCAGCCGCTGCACCGGGTCTTCCCCGGCCGTGGCCCCAGCTTCGGTATTCAAACGCTTGACGGTCTGCAATACATCGCCCAGGAGTTCCAGCACATGGCGCTGGCGGTAGCTCTCGGGCAAAAGGCGGGCGCCTTCGGTCAGCGCTGCCATCACTTGCGCATCGCTCATGGGGAGGCGGCTGCACGTCATCTCGTGCTGCACCATGTTGAGCAACTTGCTAACGCCACTGGCGGCCTCTTCCAGCAGACGCAGAGGCAGGCCACCGTTCGACACCACGCGGCCGATATAACGTTTGCCCCGCTCGATCTGGTCTTCCAGGCACCAATAAGCAACGGCAGCGCTTACCCACTCACTGCGCATAAGCTGAGGCACGTCTTGTTGAATGCCGGCATCGCGCAATATCGGGCCCCATGCCCATGCACCTCCAGCATAGGAACGTTTCCACCACTCCGCCGCAAACAGAAACCAGCACGCACAGAACCCTCGCTGCTTGTGCAGCAAGCTAATGACAGCTTTGCTACCTGCATGCTGGCGCAACAGATTCCTCAGCACGTCAAACTCGTCGACCGAAAGACGATAGCGGTACAGCGGGCGGCCATCGGGCCGGGCCAACTCTCGACGCTGCAACATGGTAGTTAGCCAATCGGCAAATGGCTGGGCAGATTGCGCATTTTTTTGCATGGTTGTTATCCCCTATTTCTCGTACTGCAAACCCGCTTGGTCGCATGGCGACGCAAACCAACCGGGGGCACACATTCTGAAAATGCCAGCTGAGCTGCAATGCTCATCAGAAAATGTCATAGCGATAAATATAACATATCGAAATGACGTATTTGAGAAACAAAACATACACAAAACAGCTACACAAAGTCTTTTAGTGCCGTGCAGGCTGCCCCGCGTACCAGGTTAACAACTCGTCCAGAGCCGCAAGGCCATCAAGCCGCACGCGGGTCTGGGCATCTTTCAGGTCTACCCCTTTGGTTGGCTGACGGGTAGAGCTGCCGCGGTAGGGCTTGTCCAGCACTTCGCAGCCGGTAAACAGTGATACCGGCACGCCAACTGGCTCCAGAATCAGCTCGATGGTTTTGTGGTCGAACCGGCCAGCCAGCAGGTCACCCACCCGCACACCAAACACACGGCCGGCAGCCGTACGGAAATACTGCACCTTGGTGCGCAGCGGTTGATCCAGCGCGGTCAGGCCAAGGCGTGGGGTCAGGGTTTGACGAACATGATCAAGAGCGATGTGTGCTTGCATGGATAAAGCGTCTCCGTGAGAAAATCAGTGATGCATGGCGTGCTTGCGCTTGCAGGGGCGAATGGCACGCAGGTTCTGGTTGCGATAAGTAGTCAGTACCGAGCCATCCGGTTGCACCAGTACGTGCACCCCCTCGGCAGCGCGCAGGTTGATGCCACGCGCGGCAAAGAAGGCCACTTCCTTGCGGCCGATGACACGGAACAGCAAACCACGCGCATGAATGGCACGCCCGTAACGCAATACTTGCTCTACCAGCTCCGGGCGGATGCCGCGCTGTTGCATACGCAGCAAGGCATGCGGCGCAAGGTGGTGGTTGGCTAGGGCTTGCGGTGACGAGGTAATCATGGCGAGGCTCCGTTGGCTGTGTGCCAGTACAACAGCCAGAAATGTGCCAAGCGGCAGCGCCATAACAGAAACAAAAAAATCATTCAGAAACATATAGTTAAAATCAGACACACCGAAAGCACCACACCCTCCACCATAACGCCCAATAAAGAAATTTCTTCCGCCGAAATTTTATTTACCTATAAGCGGGCTATAGCATGAAAAAAGCACCGCCCTCCGCAATCGGAGGGTCGGTGCTTTTTATTGCCCTACAGTCACACGAGCTGGCGCTAATCAGTTAAATGCCAACAGTTACGGCGTCTGACTAATCATCTTCCCACGCCATCACATCCTGATGCTTCTGGTCTACCTTCACCAGCTTCAGATTCTTGATGGTCTTGCTGCTGCCATCCATGTAATCAACTTTCAACGACACTAGCCTTGGCCACTCCACCTCATCGGTGAACCACAAGTTCTCGAATGTGTAACTGCCAAAATCTTCTGGTTCGATAGGGCCAATGCCACGCACACGCTTGACCGCACTACCGCTAAAGCGATCCCGCACCGGGTCATTCACAGCATTGATCCCCACCACCTCGACACGAATGTACTTGATGGTTTTCTTGGTAGGGTTATAAACCCGCAGTTTAAACGCGGTAGCTTCGGTGTACTCGCTTTCGTCGTATACCGAAAAATCCAGCACGCTGACACCGTGCTTGGCTGGGGCATCATAGGCCTTCAGCGCAGCACTCACTCCCAGATGGCGATATAAATTGCTTTCATCCTTTGACGAGGAGAAGTCCTGGGATGCCAGCTGGTCTTCATCAAGCTGGGGCAAGGTTGCTCGCCGCTCATCGGCCACCCACACCGCGCTGCTCTCGACATAAAAACGTTGCTGCCCATAAAAGCCCACCAGATAGTCTTTGGCATCACCATACGCAGGCTTGCAGTGAAAGCTTCCTACCACCACCATCATCATGCGCGGGAACAACGTCTTGCCTTCACCGCCATGGCAAGCACTCATGCTGCGGTAAGCATAGCTATGCTCTTTCACGAAACCGATGGCTGAACTCGTACCATCGCCCGCCATTGCCGCAGGAGAAAGCGTAAAAGCGGACAGAAAGCACAACCACACACCCAAAGAACGAAACCAAAGCCTATTCATACACCAGACCAAATTGATTGAAAAAAGCATGCCATGCCGACATGCCAAAATTAGAAATTAATTAAAAACTAGTAATTCGGAGAAGGCCAGCGGAAAACTACCGCCGCTTACCCAGCGAAGGAAGGCCACCAGAAACCGGCCGACCTTCAATACGGTCAAAATCCGGCCTAACCGTGTTTCGCGATATTTTCAGCTCTGCTGCCCTGAACATCTTTACATAGGCATCAAAAGAAATAGCATCTGTCGCACGTCTGTCGACAAACCTCTTAGCGGTATCAGCCTGACGTGTCGATGGCTTGGCTTTATGGCTGACAAGCTTGATTTGCTCTACCGGCTGCCTGGGCATCGAATAGACATTAATGAAGAAGCCATCATGCCAAAAAGCCAGCTCAATGCAATCAATATTTGAATGACACTTAATGGATAACAACTTGGCTGGCAGCGCCACCTTGATCAGCCCGAGAGCCGGAATCGGAAAGTAAATCTGCCCATCCCGCGAGATCGTCCACCCTTGACTAAACCTGATTGAGATTGCGGTAACCAGCTTGCAACTCCATCGCACCAGCAAGTGGGACATCAGCGCAATGGTTTCGTCAAGATAATTCTTGTTAATCAGGTGATATATCTCGTTTTTATGTTTCAGCAAGAAAAGCTTGGCAGATAGCTCGTCCTGAAAGCTCGCTTTCTCGCGGCAAAAAATAATGAAAATATCGACCAACGGCGAAAAAATGGCGCACAACTTGTCAGACTGCCGACTATCCAGCACAGGCTTAAAAGTATATTTCTCCACACACCACCCCAATCTCATCCTAAAAACAAAATTGATGCTGCCTTGATTTTCTTGTGTCGCTTCTTGCTATACCACCTCGAACAACCCCCAGTTGTTACCGCTATCCCCCTTGCATGGCCTGTTGCAGCCGCCAATCGGCTGCGGCCAACTCTGCTGCGCTAAACAGCTGCCGGTATGGGGCCAGCTGCATAATGTGCTCCAGTGTCAGATCTGCCCGCCCCTTCTGCAAAAGCGACTTCAGCCCGTCCTGCAGCTCGCCGGACTTGATCAGCTTTCTGGCCGTATTTACTGCCCCGATGTCGTTCAGCATTTTCTCGAAGCGCTGCGGGCTATAACCCAGCCCCCGCATTTGCTGGATCGCCTCACGCAGTGCCGTGGCAAATTCTTGCTCGGTTGTCATCTTTATCTCCATGCCATGTAGCTGGCAGCGGCTTACACCTGGTGCTCGACAATATGCTGGCGGCCTTCTGCCACGCGCACGCGGCCGAAGTCGGCCCCCACATAGCCAAATTTCTGCAGATAGTCGCAGCGCAGCTCCGTGTCTTCCCACACCAGCTGCCCTTCATCGTCCAGGCTGAAAACCTGCGCCCGCAGGAAACACTTGCAGTTACCAATGGCAAACTCGAAAACGTTCGCTGCCAACAGGCCGTCCTTCTGGATGGTCTGGCGCTCGATCTGCTTGATGGTTAGCAGCAGCTCCAGCGTGCTTGGCTGCGCCTCGCCTTCGCCGGCCATTTTTTTCAGCTGGTAGGTAAAACAGTCCAGATCTGCAGGCGAAAAATCGCAACCAGCCCGGCGTACAAAGTCCAGGTCGTACTGCGCCTCTGCCAGCAAATACGGATGCGTGTGCATGGCACCCAGCGGCTGATAGCCCAGCGCCTGCGCCAGGTGTGCTTTCAGCTGCTGCGCTTCGGCAGCAGGCGTAACAGAACCGCCTGCCATCTCGGCCGAGGTATCTACCGACACCAGCGCCACATGGTGGTGACGTGTGCGGCTGGTATCTTCGTGGTGGCCATACAGCGAGGCATGCATTTCCAGGCCATTGCGTTTCTTGTTGCCGTGGTTCACAACAAAGGCCTCGAAACCGTTCAGCAGAATCTGGCTGATAGCGTCTTTGGCAATATGCACGTAATGCTTCATGGCGGTTCACTCCCTGAAATGGGCCACCCGGGCAGCACCCTGCCACGCCGGGCAACATGGCCAACCGGTAACAGCGCCATCTCACGCACCGTTACCTGCGGGCCGTTATAGTCAATACAGATTTAACCACATATCTATTTTGCCCGCATGTCATTGCTCAAGTTTGCAGCATGGCTTTGCAGGCAAGCGCAAGCTGCCAATTGCTGCGTCAAAGGGATAGTCATTTGGGTGACAAGGTTGGCCGCTATACGCCAGCTTTGCGGCCAACCTTGGGGGGCTAACCGTGGGGCGGTACGGGCTTGGTACAGGCTAGCGCGCCGCTAGCCGGATACGCTGCCAGCAAGCTACAAAGCGGCGTTTGCAGGTAATCCGCCAGCCACGCGGGTGGGGCGTCGGGGAATACTTCGCCTAGCTCAAGGTTGGCCGCATCCATGTGGCGAGCCACCGCTTCTTCCCACTGTGTCAGCCAGTGCGCTATCCCGGCAGCATTTTGCCCAGCGGGATCCGCCGCATCGCCAAACCATGCCCACTCGCTGCCAAGCACCACGCACCGGATATCGATACCCTGCGGCAAGGCAGCCAGGCCGAGGGCGGCCAGCCAGCGAGCATAGCTACGCTGGCAGCTTAGCTCGTCGGTCCAGATGGTAACGAAGACCGGCTGCGGCGTACGCCCCGCCTGCGCCAACAGCCTCAGGAATTCGGCGTGGGCACGGGCAAACTGCCCGCCGCGCCAGTAGGCAGCGTTACGGCACAGGTGTAAATGCCAGGTGATCTGGCTGACGCCGCACGCCTTCATTCCGCCTCATCCATCCCCAATTCCCGCTCAATCTCTTCGATGCTGGGCAAGCTGGTTTTCAGGGTATCGGGCAGCGTTTCCAGTAGCTGATATTCCGCCACGCCCATCGGGCTCTGGATACCGCGCAGGGCGTACTCGGCCACCAGGCGGTTTTTCTGCTTGCACAGCAGCAGGCCGATGGTGGGTTTGTCGTCCTCGGCTTTCAGCTGCTCGTCGACGGCCGCGAGGTTAAAATTGAGCTGGCCGGCGTGCTCGGGCTTGAATGCCGTCGCTTTCAGCTCCACCACCACATAGCACTTCAGGCGCGTGTGATAGAACAGCAGATCGATAAAGAACTCATCGCCCGCCACTTCCAGCCGGTATTGCCGGCCGATAAAGGCAAAACCCGCGCCAAGCTCCAGCAGAAAACGGGTGATATGGCGGATCAGCCCCGCTTCGATCTCCCGTTCATGCGCCTCATCGCCCAAGCCGAGGAAATCGAACAGGTACGGATCTTTCAGCGTTTCGTTTGCCAGCGCCGAGTCGGTGGCAGGCAAACGGGTGACAAAGTTGGTGGTCGCCGCACCTTGCCGCTGCTGCAGGCGGTTTTTGATATTCAGCTCCAGCGTGCTGCGCGACCAGCCTTGCGCCACGGCTTGCGTGGCGTACCACTCGCGTTCGGCAGGGTCGGCCAGTTTGGTCAGCAGCGTCACAATATGGAACCACGGCAATTGGGCAGCAAGCTGCTGCCCAAATTAGCCATCGGGGCAGTGCTCGGCGAAATACGCCATGTATTTCAGATTGCGCGCCGAAAACCCGCGCATCTCGGGAAAGGCGGCCTTCAGGTCATCCGCCAGCCGGCTAATCACCTTCGCGCCCCAGCCTTGCGCCGCTTGCCGCGCCAGAATATCGCGGCCAATCTGGCCGTACAGCAGCACCAGCTCGCGGTTTACAGCCAGCGCCGCGTGTTGTTGCGCGGCGGCGATGCGGGTTTTCAGTTCGGACAGCCACGGGGCGTAGTCGGCGGGCAGATCAGGGCGGAGCATAAATATCCTTCACAGGGGCCGTGCCCTGCAGCCATTTATCAAGTGAACAGGCCTTGCGGCCAACCTTGGCGCGGTGAACGTTGGGCTGCGCAGATTTAATCCAGGTTACCGTGTTGAAATGACTGGGACAATTGATCATGGAGTTCGCTACCCCTCTGGTAACGCTTCAGCAATCTCTCCGTAGAGCTTACAACCTTTGCAAAATGACGTTGCACATCGATAGGGGGAAGGCACACTTCCAATTGCTTAAGAGCAAAAATCTTTAACTCGGCGAATGTAGTACCGGAAGCAATTTTCGAGTACTCACTTGCAAAAAGTAACTTTAAAAACCACCGCAGGTATAAGCTATCTACATTCGAGCCACTCACTTTAATCCAAAGTACGCGAGCATCCTTGAAATAGAATTTCTCTTCAGTATCAACGACATAAATTCTACCATCCGGGCAAATTGATGGCAGTAGTAAATCCCCCATCTGAGGAACACCCACCTCAGACTTCAGTCGTGCGTAATGTTCTTCTGCAATAAAAAGAGTTGGATCAACTCTTCTCCGATCACCAAGCTGCCCAATCTCTGTACCACGATAAAACGGGACACCAGCATCCTTAAGCTCTTCAAGGAAAACACGTTTACTTGACCCAACATCACAAATTGAATCTAAGCGTACTTTTATTAATTCCTTCGGGTTGGTGACGGGGTCGCCGAACATGTCGAGGAAGGTGGCGCGCAGGAAGTCGTCAGCGAGGGCGATGGCTTGGGCGCGTTTGCGGCGCAGGCTGTCGGCCTTATCGAGAATGGCTGCGATGCGTTTTTGTTCTTCGAGGGAGGGGAGACTAACCTCGATCCCACGGATATCTTTCACTGAAAGATGCTTCACGGTCACAAAAGACGTTACATCTTCAATGGCTTTGAGTTGACGAGGTAAGAAATGGAGAAGATAGCGCCGATCTAGCCTAGTCTCATCAGGTACTATTTTACACACTCGCTGATTTAGTAGTGAATTAATGCCAGTCCACTCAGCAGAGTTAAACTCTCCATCCATGCCAACAAGAATATCTCCTTTGGTTACCAGATATTTAGGATCAAAATCACCCGTATAAAATGTCTCAGAATAGCCACGCAACACATCGCGAATACGAATCAGTGGAACGCCGCTATCAGAAGAGAACATTTCTGACTTAAATGCGAATCCAGAGATGACCTCAACTAAATCACCAAGCAACATTTTCATCCCAGCATCCCCTCCAGTTCATGCAGCTCGCGCTGGATATCAGCTTCCAGCGCCATCAGCCGCTTCAGGATCTCGCGCGGGTCTTCGTGCTGTTCGGCCTCGTACACCTGCTGTTTGTAGCGGTTAATCGACAGGTCGTAGTTCTGCGCGACCAGATCGGCTTTGGGTACGCCGAAGGCTTGTTGGGTGCGGTCGCTCCAATCGCCCTCACCCCCGCCCTCTCCCCGAGGGAGAGGGGGCAGACGGTCACACCAGCGCCGGTATTGCGCCAGGATGTCGGGGATATCGTTGTCTTTCACCGGCTGGCGCTTGTCGTCCAGCGAGTAGCCGTCGGCGTGCATGTCGTAGAAGAACACCTCGTCGGTGCTGCCGCCCTTGCTGAAGATGATGATGGCGGTGGACACGCCGGCGTAGGGTTTGAACACGCCGCTGGGCAGCGAAATCACCGCTTCCAGCTGGTGGTCTTCTACCAGGTGCTTTCGTAGCTGTACGTGGGCTTTGGACGAGCCGAACAGCACGCCGTCCGGCACGATGGTGGCGGAGCGGCCGCCGGTTTTGAGCATGCGCAGGATCAGGCCGATGAACAGCAGCTCGGTTTTTTTGGTTTTCACCACGCGCAGGATGTCGGGCGATACGTCTTGCTCGTCCAGGCTGCCCTTGAACGGCGGGTTGGCCAGGATCAGGTCGAAGCTGTTGCTGGCGGCCTGCGGGCGTTTTTCGGCAAAGCCCTGGCTGAGCGTGTCCTGATAGTGGATGTCGGGCGCGGCGACGCCGTGCATGACCAGGTTCATACTGGCGATGCGCAGCATGGTGGCGTCGAAATCGAAGCCGTGGAACATGTCGTTGTCGATATGCTGGCGGTAGTCGCCCAGCAGGTCGCCGGAGTACAGGGTGGCGGTTTCGGTATCGCCCTTGTCGTTGACGTAGGTTTCGGTATGCGTACCGGCGGCGCTGGTATGGTTGCGCAGCAGGTAGTCGTAGCTTTCCACCAGAAAGCCACCGGTGCCGCAGGACGGGTCGCAGATGCGGTCGGTGGGCTGCGGCTGCATCAGCTCCACCATCAGGCGGATGATGTGGCGCGGGGTACGGAACTGGCCGTTGATGCCGGCGGTGGTGAGCTTGCCCAGCAGGTATTCGTACAGGTCGCCCTTGGTGTCGCCCTGCTCCAGCGGCAGGTTGTGCACGGCCTCTACCGCCTTGGCCAGCAGCGTGGCCTTCTGGATCATCAGCTGGGCGTCTTTCATGAAGTCGGCAAACAGGCTGGCTTCGCTACCGGAGCGTTCGGCCAGTGCACGAAAGTGGCGGAATACACGGTCGCGCACGTGCGGCAGCATGTCCTCGGCGCCGTAGTGGCGCCAGGTTTCCCAGCGGCAGTCTTGCTCGTCGTCGTTGAAACGGCGGTTGAACGGCCGGCCGGTAAGCTGGCTGCGGCGCTCGTCTTTGCGCTCTTCCATATCCAGCAGGCGGGCGTACATCAGGAAGGTAATCTGCTCGATAACGGTGAGCGGGTTGGTAATGCCGCCGGTCCAGAAGTCGGTCCAGAGGCTGTCGATCTTGTTTTTGAGTTCGCCGGTGATCATGGTGTTTCTTTCTTCTGCATTTGCAGGGCGACAATGCTGCGCTGCGCCAGTTTATAAATGCCGTTACGCGTGGTGGTTTTGCTTTTGGCGCGTACGCCATAGCCCAGATCACGCACATAACGCAGCACCTCGTGCTCGTCTTGCAGCTCGATGCAGTCGGCCAAGGTATTGCCCTGCAAGGAGACGCGATAGGCCACCACACCGGTGGTGTTGTTCTTCATTCTGGCGGGGTAAAGGATGTCACCCGATGTGTGAACAAGGCTGAACAGATGGTCTGTACTGGTTGGTTTCATGCTTGCTGTTTTCACGGTGCGGTAGACAACGGCGAGCGTGGCGGCTCGCCAAAGCTGCGAATGATACCAGCCAGCTCTTCAAACTGGTCCTGGCGCGGGAAAATGCCGCCCATACCCTCGCCGTGGATGCTGGTGAACGGTGCTTCAAACAGGGCATCCAGCCGGATGCTGCCGGCTTTGCAGATCTGATCTTTGAGCATGCCCAGAAAACGTAGCTGCTGGCTGTCCAGCCGGTGCTTGCCTGCAAAGGCGGCAAAGCGCCCCTCCACGGCACAGGCGTCCAGGCCGACAATGCTGCGCAGGATGTCGGCTAGCGGGGCGGCGGTATCGGCATAGAATTCGCGCAGCACGTTCAGGTCTACGTCGGGGTGGCTGGTATGAATCAGGCTGTTGAGCTGCGCCAGCTCGGCGTCGCTTACCGGCTGGCCGTCGCGGATTTTCTGCAGCACCGGGTTGCTGTCGAACAGCGGGCGCAGCGCGGCTTCGACACTGTGGCGGTAGATGGTGGCGTCTACCGAACGGATGCGGGTCTGGCGCACTTCCACACGGTATTCACTGATGTCTTCGGCAATGTCGACGTAAGACGGGCCGTTGCCGGGTGCTGCTTGCGGGCGCTCGGCCAGGTGTACCAGCTCGCGCAACGCCAGACGGCTGGCCTCCAGCGCGGCAAAGTCTGGCTGCTGCCAGTAGGCGTCTTGCTTGATGGCTTTCAGGTCTGCGGCCTTGGCACGCACGGCATTGAGGTTGGGCGGCAGGCGTTCCAGCCAGTCCAGGATATCGGCACGGTACGGGTTGGGCTGCGACGGCTGGGTAAGGGCGGCCTGCTGGGCGCTGGCTAGCAGGATGTCCCAGCGCAGGGCATCGCCTTCGCCACGTACATCCAGCGCATTCAGCAGCGGGGCCACGGTATCGGCCAGCAGCTGCGCGGTGGCCGGCGCAAAGGCATCCACGTTGGCCGCATCACGGGCTTGCTGCACGGCTTGCCAGTTGTCGCGCACGGCGATGGTACGGTCGTTCAGTGCGCGGGCGTCGGCTAGCAGCAGGTCGCGCACGCTGGCAAAGGCGTCTGTCTCGTGGGCATGCAAGGCTGTTCGGGCCAGTGCCAGCCGCGCTTCGTAACGGCGCTGCGCCAGCGATTTGGGGACTTTGGGCTCGGCTTCCGGCGGGTCCATCTCGTGGTAGGCAAAATTGTTCCAGTGATCAAAAATCAGGAACTCCTGTTTGTGGTGGCCCTTGCCAAACAGGTCGGGGCACAGACGGGTGCCGCGGCCTATCATCTGCCAGAACTTCACCTTGGACTTCACCGGTTTGGCGAACACCAGGTTGACGACCTCGGGCACGTCGATGCCGGTGTCCAGCATGTCCACCGAAATGGCGATACGCAGGGCATCGTTCCTGCAATTGTCGCCGCCCTTGAAGTCGTCGATCAGTTGCTCGGCACGAGGTTCGTCAGAGTGGATCACCGCACAGAACTTGCCGCCAAACTGCGGGTACATCTCGTCGAACAGCTCGGCCAGCAAGCGGGCGTGCTCGATATTGCGGGCAAACACAATGCTCTTGCCAGGCAGCTGGCGGTCGGCATCGCGAATGCCGTTTTCCATCAGGTTGCGCAGGATGACGCGGTTGGTGTCCTTGTTGTACACCGCCTGGTTGATGTCTTCGCCATCGAACTCCAGCTCGTTAGGGTCCACTCCCTGCTCTTCCAGGGCGGCGATCTGCTCGTCGCTCAGGTCGCGGCCTTTGATGCCGTCGCGCATGAACTTGGTGGTGTGGGTAACCACGCGAAACGGCACCAGGTTGCCGTCGCGCACGGCGTCTTCCAGTGTGTAGTTGGCCGTGGGCGTCTTGTAATCGCAGCCAAACAGGCGGCAGGTGCTGCGGCTGACCATTTCTACCGGCGTGGCAGTCAGGCCTACCTGCAGCGCATCAAAGTAACTGAAGATGTCGCCGTACTGGTTGTAGATGGAGCGGTGCGACTCGTCGGCGATGATGAGATCGAAGAAGCCGATGTCAAAGTCTTCGTACTGGTTGATCAGCCCTTGATAGATACCGATGTAAATACGGGCATCCTGTTTGGTCACTTCGTTTTGCTGGCCGAAAACGTAAATGGGCTCACGCAGGTAGTCGTTGAATACCTTGCGCGCCTGCTTGCGCAACTCCTTGCGGTCGCACAGGAACAGGATGCGCTTGGCCCAGCGGGCCTCGATCATCAGTTTGCTGAGGGCAATGGCAACACGGGTCTTGCCGGTACCGGTAGCCTGCACGATCAGCACCTTGCGGTGCTTGCTGGCAAAGCGCTCTTTGACGCGGGTAAGGGTTTCCAGCTGGTACAGACGGCCGGCAATCTTGGCATCCGGCTGAACCTGCAGCAGGTCCTGACGATGGGCACGCTGAAAGCCGATGCGGTACTGCAGGGTGTCTTTGCTGTAAAAGCCGTACACCTTGCGCGGCGGGTAGCCCATGGCATCGTCCCACACCCAGATTTCATGGCCATTGGTAAAGAAAATCATCGGCCGCTGGCCGTGCATTTTTTCCAGGCCGTCGGCGTAGTCTTTGGCTTGCGCCTGGCCAGCACGCGCGTCTACAGTTGTGCGCTTGGCTTCTACCACTGCCAGCGGCTTGCCGTTGTCGTCCCACAGCACATAGTCGGCTTTGCCTTTGCCGGACGGGGTAGCCAGGTGCAGTACTTCCACCTCCTGCCCTACGGCTGCATTGCTGCGGCCGCTAGGCGATACTTTCCAGCCAGCCAGGGCCAGGTCGCGGTCTATCAGGTATTGGCGGGTGTGGTCTTCGGAGAAGCGCAGTTGATCTACTGCTATGGCCGTGGCGCGGGCGACAGCTGCGATCTCGGCATCCGGCACAGGCTGGTTGGCAGCATTGATCGCGTCGCGCATGGCTTTTTCGGATGCACGCAGGGCTTCCAGCTCGGCCAGCATGGCTTTGATCTTTTCTTCCTTGGCAGCGTTTTCTGCGGCCAGGCGCTTTTTCTCGCGTTTGATCTCGGCTTTGGAGTCGATGCCGCCATCTGGCGGCTCCTGGAATGCGCCAAAATCGTCGGCTTTGCCGCCAATCACCGCCACGTGCAACCAGCGGCCAACCTGCCAGGCTTCGTGCAGTGCGCGGTTGGCGTCTAGCGGGCGAATGGCTTCGCCGTGCGCGGCACTGTTGCCGAGCTTGCGCAGCAGGTGAAATTTTTCCAGCACCAGCCGGTCTGCCAGCATGGCGAAACCGGCGTTATTCAACAGATCAACAAACTTGGATTGGGGTGCTTGCGGCAAACGCATGCGGGTGTACACGTGGTCGACAATGCGCTCGGCGAAGCTGCGCAGTTTGACCAGGGCGCTTTCAGGGTCGCTATGCAGGTAGTGCTCGGCATGCGCGGCCAGGTCGGCCAGCTCGGGGTAGCTGGCGCGCAACGGTTCAAAATTGAGTGACGGCAGGTTTTGCATCCACATGTCTGGCATCTCGCTGATCGTATTGCCCTGATCAATGCGAGAAGCGTGCCAGCCTCCTTGACTAGTCTTGTTCGCCCGTTTCCAGGCCCAGTTTGTCTATCCAGTTGTTGAGTGTCTGGTAATGGTTCATGCCCAGCAGATCGGCCGCCAGCCGCTTCTTGCCACCTGCTTGCTGCATGGCGCGGGCAAGATAGTGGGCTTTCACTTCGGCCAAAACCGATTCAATATCAAAGCCTTGCCCCAGCTGCCTGCCCAGAATGCCATCCCCCTTAGCACCCATTTGCATGATATTTTCTTCGATGTCCTGGGCTTGTAACACGCCTTGCCTGGCCCAGATGCTGGCACGCAGCAGGGTGTGATAGAGCTCGCGCACGTTACCGGGCCAAGTGTGGGCTTGCAGAATTTTCATGGCATCTGCAGAAATTTCTTTATGCTGCCATTCGGGCGAAGACGCCGCATCCTGGTTGATAACGGCCATGAAATGGGCCACCAGCAGCGGTATGTCTTCCCTGCGCTCCCTCAGGGCCGGCAGGCGCAACACCCCAACGGCCAAGCGGTGGAACAGGTCTTCCCGGAAGCGCCCTGCCTGTACGTCAGCTAGCAGATTGCGATGGGTCGCCGCGACAATGCGGACATCCAGCTGCACAGGCTCTGACTCTCCCAGCGGGGTGACTTCACCTTGCTGGATGGCGCGCAACAGCCGCACCTGGGCATCCAGCGGCAAGTCGCCTATTTCATCCAGAAACAGGGTGCCGCCTTGAGCCATGCGAAAGTGGCCGAGCCGGTCACGATCCGACCCGGTAAACGCCCCTTTCTTGTGACCAAACAGCTCTGAATTGACCAGTTCTTTCGGGATGGCACCGCAGTTAACCGCTACATACGGCCCTTGGCGGCCACTGGCGTCGTGTATGGCCCTGGCAAACAGTTCTTTGCCGGTACCGCTTTCCCCCAGAATCAGCACGGGTACTTTATGCACGGCTACCCTGTGTGCACGCTGGATCTGCTCCTGCACCTGTGCAGATGCATGCACGATAGAGGCAAAAGCCGGGTTGTTCGCCTCTGGCGCGGCCAACAAACGCCCTACGCGCTCGTCACTGCGCTGCAGGTACTCGGGCAAGAAATCACCGGCCAGGTCAAAACCGATGTCAACATCCTGCACTCCTGCAGCATGTTTGCTGGTCTGAATCAGGCGTGCCGGGAAGCGGGTTTTGGCCAGCACCACCCAGATAGTCGCCATGGCTGGCGTACCTGGGCTGAGGTGGAAGGCAAGCTCAACTTGCTCTGACGGCAGACGCAGCGCCTTGAGCTCGGCAGTGACTTGGCGGTAAATGTCGGTGTGGTCAATCGGGCTGCTCAGATCAACCTGGTACAAATCGATACGCGGGTGGCCGGTACGCGCCTCCAGCCAGTCGCAGTAAGGGGCACTGCGTTGGTGACCATAGTTGGTCAGCAAGCACACCCTGTCGAATTGCTCGCACTGCAGGGCTGACGCGATCGGCCCCGGCTCATCCTGCAGCTTACCCTCTGCAGCTTTGTGGTCGGTATCGCCAACCCATGAAATCAACCATTTTTCCATAGGCATATCATAACGCCGCAAACTGTCCTTTATGGATAATTTTGCAGGGTTTGAGCGCCGTCTCGGATCAGAGCATTCTTGCCAAACTCATAGGTTATTCCCAAGAAACATACTTACCACTGAATGGCCACGGCTCCTGTAGGCAAGCCCCCCATCACTTTCACATGCAAGAGTATCCATGAAGCCACAGGGTGAAACGGGTAATCCGCACCTTGAAAGAACAGTGCGCACACCGCCACTGCTTTGAAAGGCTAACGCACGTGAGCCCCAAGTGGGTACGTAACAAAAAAACCTCCCGCGTTGGAAGGCTTTCTTCATGCAACAGTATCTCTGTCAGACGTACTGAAGGTTCTTAAGGGCGTCTGGATTTTGCACTGCAATTTGCAGCAGTGTCCGTGCCGCACCGGTAGGTTCACGACGCCCCTGCTCCCACTCCTGCAGAGTACGCTTGCTCACATGCAACAAGAGGGCAAAGTCAGCCTGGGAAACCCCAACCTTGGCCCTGGCAGTAGCCGCAAGGGTAGCCTCTACTTCGGTCTTGCGCGTGGCCTGCCCGGCCTTCATGGCACGAACCGATTCCAGCAGCTCGGCACCAAGATCACGCTGTGCATCACGTTGGGCCAGTTCACTTTCAGTCAGCATCGATCGTCTCCTTTATCGCTTTCAGTATGTGGGCAGGGATATTTTCTTTCACACTCTTGCCGTAGATGGTCAGCCGCCAAATGATGACATCATCAAGCAAGTTGTAATAAATTACCCGTGCACCACCGCGCTTGCCTTGGCCAAACAATTGTACTCGCCCCCCAGAACGGAGTATGGAGCCCCCGGCGAGGGAGTTGTTGGCAAACCATGCGCAGAACTCGCCCCGCTCCTTCTCGGTCCAGCAATCCGGTAAATATGGGTTTTATCACAATCTCGATCGAAGCCAGACAGTACGTCAATGACGTACTGTCTCTTAAGCTGTTTTCACATTAAGCGCATAAATGCCCGACAAAGCGCCTCACTCCGCCTGCACAGTACTCGCTTCGAAATTGGCAGATGCATCCATGCACTTGTAGTACCTGCAAGCAGCATTAATGAGAGCCTTACAGGACGGTCGCTATACCTATAACGGGCCACCAGCCATCGCCTGCTAACCGATTAGCCTTCTTACAAAAAAATATACCACTCCCCACCCGTCGCCTACTGGCGCTGGATGGGAAATGCTGCATAGCCATACCCCCTCATCTATTTAGCTTTGGCTCCCTGTAAATGATCTGTATCTTGATGCACCACCACGCCAGACTGGCCATGGCGATGCATCGCTAAATCCCGGCAAGCTCATGCCATGCTAAGCACCTAGCCACTTAGCTAGCCGGCCAAGCACTGCCGTTTTGACCACCCGCCAGGCGTTGCCTACTACCCGCTTGGCGGTGTCTTTGATGGCTTGCCATAGCCCGGTGCCGGTTTGCCGCCAAGTGTCGACGCTAATGTGCTCGTCGCGGGTTTCACGTACAAAGCCCCACTTTTTTTCGTTCGGCAGCGTCAGCACGATGCGCTCTACCAGGGTGGCCAGGCCGTACTGGCTTTCTGCCGAGGTAGCCACCAGTTGGTGCTCGCCAATACGAAACAACGCCATCAGCTGGGCACGTTTGGCTTGCAGATTGAGCTGCTGCTGTGCGCCGGGCTGACCGGTTTGCCAGTTCCAGTCGCGGCTGGGCTGTAGCTTGTCTACCTGGCTGATCACAAACAGGATGGGTGTGCCGCTTTGCCATGTGGCGGGTAGCACCACATCACGATAGAAGCGTTCGTCGATCGCCAAGGCGCGATCGTCGGCTTTGATCACCCACAGCACCAGGTCCAGCTGCGGCAGGTGGCGTTGGTATAGCTCGCGGTACTGTTCGTCACGCTGTTGGCTTTCCCCTACCCCGGGCATGTCCAGCAGGGTAATGCCGCGTTCTTGCTGCTGGCTGAGGCTGATGGCTTGCGGGATGCGGGTGCAGGGGTCGACATCGCTGGTAGGCGCGATGTCCTGGCCGAACAGCGCATTGCACAACGACGATTTGCCGACACCTGTCTTGCCCATCACGCCAACTACAGCGCGGTAGTGAATCAGCTTGTTAATCTGCTGCTGCAGGATGTCGCGCTGGCTTTGGGTCAGCAGTAGCGACGGGTCTTGCACCCATTCCTGTATCAGGGTGAAGAACTGGCGCAGATGGTCTCGGTTATCAAACTGCATGATGAAGACTCCTTCAATGCCAAACGCCACCCGGCTGGGTGGCGTTGTGGTGGGGTGGATCGGGTTTATGCGGCGCGATGCTTACCCAGCTGCGGAGTAAGCCTGACGGCCCGGCTGGGCGGTGGCGACGGGGTATCGGTCTCGGTTGCGGGCTCTGGCGGGTAGAACTCTTCCAGCACGTGCACGCTGTCTTCTTCGGTCTCCTCAAACTGGCCATTCCCCAGCAGCTGCAAGGCGGCGGCTTCTAGCTGGGCTCGATCCAGGCCTGCGGCGAATGCATCGGCGGCATCCGCGCGGGCTTGGGCGACCACAGCATTGAGGTCTGCCTCGTCACGCAAGGTCAGGTCGACGTAATACACCGGGGTGCGATACGACTGCGTGGTGGATTTGGCACGCAGGCGCAGCATCAGCGGCAAATAGTGGGTGAGCCCACCGCTGAGTGCTTCGAAGTAACGCAGCCTAGCGGCCAAGGTGCGCACCGAGTTGTAGCCGGTAGTGCGGAAGATGAAGGTGCCGAGCGCGTCCTGTTGCCCGTCTACCTGCACGTTCAGCCTGCCGTACAGTTTGCAGCCCACTTCTTTGGCGTATAGGCAACGGTCTGGCCCGGTGCACTTCACGTCTTCGGGACCTTCTTTGCGGTACAGCTTGGCGCTTTCGCCGTTGCCCACGCACAGCGGGCGGCCGGTGGCGCGATCGAAGGCGCAATATTCGGCACGCAGGTTCAGCTCGCTGCTGTTGAACAAGGTGCGTACCGGAATGGCGCGGATCTTGCCGTTGTTGGCTTGGTCGGCCAACGGTTGGTGCAACGGGTGCAGCAGCCAGCCGTCACGGTTTTGTACCTGGGTGGTGAGGGTGAAGCTGTCGTCTTTCTCCGGCAGCCACTTGTCGTTCTTTTGAACCAGCTTGCCAATGCTGATGCGCCCGATCACGGGCGGGGTGATGGCGAGGCCTTTGATCATACTGCGCTCCTTGCAGTGTGAATGAGAAAGCGCCGGCTCCCTTCGACGGTTTTGCTGTATTGCGGCAGCAGGTCGGGGAAATCGGCACTGAGTTTGTCCAGGTCGGGGCTGGTGCGGTCTTTGGTTTTCTTCCAGCTGACTT
>NZ_CEETRO010000017.1:0-28995 GCF_979366545.1 Vogesella perlucida | reverse complement strand
GCACCGCCGCCATCGTGCCCGCCCCCGCCTCTACCACCACGGCATGGCCCATGGCGACGAGCTTTTTAACCGTTTCCGGTGTCGCGGCCACGCGGCTTTCACCTGCCAGCCTTTCGGCTGGAATAGCAATATTCATTCAGTTTCCTTCCCTCTTTATCATGATGCAGGCTCAACCGCTCAGTTGCTCCCAGCCGTCATGTAGCAAGACCGCACATGCCATAAGCATAGCCAAGCGACTGGCACGGTAAAACGCGCTCGGCGGCAACCGTCCGGTAAGCTTTACCCCCGCCACGACCCCGGCCAGTCCCGCCGGACAAAGCGCCAGCGCCCATAGCCACTGCTGACTGCCCAGACCATCCATCTGCACGTATACCGGCAGCTTCAGCAAATTGAGCAAGCAAAAGAACACGGTGCAAGCCGAGGCCATGGGCGCAGGCTCCAGACCACGTGCCAGACAATGCAGGGTGAGTGGCGGGCCGCCTGCATGACATAGCATGCTAGCGAAGCCGGACAATCCCGCCATGCTCGGCTCATGTAGCGCCAGACGCTGCCAGCCCTGCCCCGCCGGCCCAAGAGAGAGCAGCAAGCACAGTGCCGCTACCAACAGCGACAGATACGCGGCAGGCAAGCAGTCCAACAGGAGCGCGCCGGCCAGCGCACCCAGCACACCGGGCCATAGCCATGGTTGCCATATCGCCCGCGCCGGCTGGCCTAGCCACAACAACACGCTAAAAACATCCAGCAACAAAAGCAGTGGCAGTAGCAATGCGGCGGCCTGTGGCAAGGGCATGCTGGCCGCCAGCAAAGGGGCGGCAAAGGTGCCGAGCCCGCTAGCAAAGCCGCTTTTCCCCAGGCCGACACAGAAGGCTGCCACCAGCGCCAAAGACCAGGCGTAGGCGTCCATGCAAACTGCTCCGGGACAAGCTGACAAAAAATCGCCACCCGTGAAGGTGGCGCAAAGAAGCTCTCTGGGGGAGCGTCACAGCAGAAACTATTTCATGGTAGGCATGGCGAATTCGGCGCCGCTGCGGATACCGGTAGGCCAGCGCGTGGTCACGGCTTTCATGCGGGTGTAAAAACGCACACCCTCAGGCCCATGCATGTGGTGATCGCCAAACAGCGAAGCTTTCCAGCCACCAAAGCTATGGAAAGCCATCGGTACTGGCAGCGGTACGTTGACGCCCACCATCCCTACCTGGATACGATGGGTGAATTCGCGAGCGGCATCGCCGTCGCGGGTGAATATGGCGGTGCCGTTGCCATAGGCGTGGGCGTTGATCATATCCACCGCCTCGGCAAAGCTGTTAACACGCACCACACACAGCACCGGGCCGAAGATTTCTTCTTGGTAAATGATCATGTCGGTGGTGACGTGATCAAACAGGCAGCCACCCAGGAAGAAGCCTTCCTCGCAGCCTGGTACAGTCAAGCCACGGCCATCCACAACCAAGGTGGCACCCTCTTCCACACCGCGCGCCACGTAGCCGCTGACTTTGTCCAGGTGTGCACGGGTCACCAGCGGGCCCATTTCCGCGGCTGGGTCTGTGCCCGGGCCTACCTTCAGGGTTTTCAAGCGCTCGCCCAGCGTGGCCACCAGCTGGTCGGCTACGTCACCCACCGCCACGGCAACTGAAATCGCCATGCAGCGCTCGCCCGCCGAACCGTATGCCGCGCCCATCAGCGCGTCGACGGTCTGTTCCAGGTCAGCATCCGGCATCACCACCATGTGGTTCTTGGCACCACCCAGTGCCTGTACACGCTTGCCATGGCGGGCACCGGTTTCATAGATGTACTGAGCAATCGGGGTAGAGCCGACAAAGCTCACCGCCTGCACGTCCGGGTGGGTCAGCAGGCCATCTACCGCCAGCTTGTCGCCCTGCAGCACGTTGAACACGCCCGGTGGCAGGCCGGCTTCTTCCAGTAGGGCTGCGATGAACAGCGCGGCAGATGGGTCACGTTCGGACGGTTTCAGTACGAAAGTGTTACCGCAGGCGATGGCTACCGGGAACATCCACATCGGTACCATAGCCGGGAAGTTGAACGGGGTGATACCCGCCACCACACCCAGTGACTGTCGCATGGTCCAGGCATCGATACCGCGGCCAACCTGCTCTGTGTATTCGCCCTTCAGCAGCTGCGGAATACCGCAGGCAAACTCAACCACTTCCAGACCACGGGTCACCTCACCCAGCGCATCGGCGTGCACCTTACCGTGTTCACTGCTGATCAGTGCGGCCAGTTCGTCCTGGCGGGCCTCCAGCAACATCTTGAATTTGAACAGAATACGGGCGCGACGCAGCGGAGCGGTATCGCTCCAGGCCGGAAATGCTGCCTTGGCCGCTGCTACCACAGCATCGACGTCGGCCTGTTCGGCCAGCACGACCTCGGCCTGCACACGGCCAGTGGCAGGGTTGAAAACGGGGGTGGTTCGGGCACCGGTACCGGCCTGATGCTGACCGGCGATGTAATGCGAGATGATGCGGTTCATGGAGCAGTATCCTCAGCTAGCGGGCAACAGAGTGCCCTGGCAGCCCCAGCAGGGGCCGGCCATAGTCGTATAGGGTGGAACGGGGTCAGTTCAGGGCTTGGCGATCAGCCACTCGTGGGCCGGATCATTCCGGAAACACCACTCGCGACGCGGGCCTGCCATCACGTTCAAATAGTAGGAGTCGTAACCGTAGGGGACACACACTGGGTGGTAGCCTTCCGGCACCATCACCACGTCGTGGTCTTCCACCGCCATCGACTGGTCGATACGGCGGTCGTCTGTGTACACACGCTGAAAGGCAAACCCTTGCGCCGGGTTGAGGCGGTGGTAATAGGTTTCTTCCAGTACGCTTTCCTCGGGCAGCGCATCGCGATCGTGCTTGTGCGGTGGGTAGCTAGACGAATGGCCGGACGGGGTACGCACCTCTACTACCAGCAGACCATCGGCTGGCTCGGTCTGCGGCAGGATATCGGTCACATAACGGGTATTGGCCCCTTTGCCGCGTACGCTGCGTGTCATACTGTCCGGCGTAATCAGACGCGGTGGGTAGTTGCCGGCTGACGGTGCCGAGCAGAAAGCTACTTCGGCAGCGCTATCCGCCGTCACAGTCACCGCCAGCCCTGGCGGAGCGTACACCGCGTACGGTGCCTGGTCGCCGAATACACTGTCGCGCTGCCCCAGGCCAGTCCAGACGGTATCACCCACCTGCACACTGGCCTTGCCAGCCAGAATCACTACGCAGCATTCGCGGCCTGGCTGTTGCCATACTTCGAGCTCACCGGCCGCCAGCTTGACGGCACGGAAACCGACGTGACTCCAGCCAGCGGAAGCCGGGGTAACATCGACCAGCGGCTTGCCCGCCGGGTCGGCTTTTACCAGCAAATTCATGCCTGTCTCCTTAGCGGCTAGCGCGGGCTACCAGTGACTGCAGTGTCTGGAAGCCTTTTTGGGCGTATTCGTAGCTCGGGGCGATGGTAGGGTCCTGCTCTGCCTCCACTACCAGCCAGCCTTGGTAACCGTGGCGGGCCAAACGCTCAATGATGGGGCCGAACGGAATGTCACCATCACCCGGCACGGTAAATGCACCGTTGAGTACTGATTGCAGGAAGCTCCAGCTGCCGTTGCGGGCGCGACGCAGCACTTCACCGCGGATGTCCTTGCAGTGCACGTGCACAACGCGGGCAATGTGCTTGTCCAGCTCGGCCTGCGGGTCGCCACCGGCAAAGGCCATGTGGCCGGTATCAAACAGCAGGCCCACTTCTTCGCCGGTAAGGGCCATCAGCTTGTCCACATCGGCGGGGCTTTCCACGAAGGCACCCATGTGATGGTGGTAGGCCAGCTTGATGCCACGTGCAGCCAGATGACGGGCAAACACAGTCAAACGCTCGGCATACTGCTGCCAGGCTTCTTCGCTGGTGAAGGTTGGCCGCTTGAATAGCGGGGTATCGATCTGGCCCTGGATAGAGCCGCCGACTTCGCCGTACACCATTACCTGGCAGTCGTTTTCCACCAGCAGGGTGAGGTGTTCTTCCACCGCTGCTATTTCTTCTTCTGCAGATCGCTCAGCCAACCGGCCAGAGTACCAGCCTGACACGCAGGCCACACCATAAGGCGCCAGCACGGCGCGCAGCGCGGCCGGGTCACGCGGGAACTTGTTACCCAGCTCGAAACCTTGGTAACCGATCTCGCTGCCTTCGCGCAGGATGGTTTCCAGGGGAGTTTCGCCGCCCAGCGACGGCAGGTCATCGTTACACCAGGAAATCGGGTTGATACCGATACGAACGTTAAAAGTGGCAGTCATCGTGTTGTCCGTCTGTGCAGTGTGGTGGAAGGGTTTACCGGCGCCTTAGCGCTGGCCCTGGCGGCGCTGGGCCTGCCAGATATCGATCAGGGTTTCAAAATTGTGGCGGGCGGCGGCAATCAGACCGGCATCGTCGATCTCGCCGGCCAGCCAGCGTTGCGACGGTTCCTGGAACAATGTGCGGCCAACCATGAAGCCACGGCAGGTCTTGGCGTCGCGCGCCTGGGCAAAGCCTTCGCGCAATTCGCCCACTGGCGCATTCAAGCCCAGCAGTACGACGCCGCGGCAGTGCGGGTCGCGCTGCGCCAGCAGGGCGTCTACGTCCTGCCATTGTTCGGCACTCATCGACTCCAGCTTCCACCATTCCGGGTAAATGCCCAGGTTATAGAAGCGTTTCATCGCACGTAAGACAGTGTCCGGGCCCTGCGGCAGTTTCTTGGACGGAATCACCTCAAGCAGAAGCTCGTGGCCGCTGATCTGAGCCATCTGGTACACCGCTTTGACCTGGGCTTCCTGCTCCAGACGGTTACCCACTTCGTCATCCGGGTGATACTGCACCAGGCATTTGATGATGTGCTCCTTGGGCCAGGCTTCCAGACGGGCGGCCAGCGCACGTCCGTGGTCGAACTCCAGCGGGTTGGAGCCAGGCAATTCGATGGGGCGACCTATCCACCAGCCACGGCCAGTGGCAGCGTACATGGCATCCTCGCCATAACGGTCGTCTACCAGGATACCGATGCGACCTTGCAAGCCGTTGGCTTGTTCGGTTTGCGCCACCGCCTGCACCAGCAGGGCTTTCAGGTCGGTCAGACGCGTTTCCGGCACGCCATTCTGGCGCGCTAGCTCGAAGAACTGGTTGCGGTGATCGAAGGCAAACACGCACAGGTTGTCCCAGTGCGGACGCGCTACCGTCACACGGTGCAAACGGGCCAGCGTGGCATCATCGCCCGGCCGTTGCGGCGGTACCGGCAGACCAAGGAAATAGTCCAGCTCTGCCTGGGTAGGCATGGCCACCGAGCAGCCATGACGCGAAACCACCAGTGCACCACAGGCATTGGCGGTACGGCAGGCGTGGCCATAATCGCCACCACGTAGCCACACCGACAAGAAGCCAGACAGGAAGGCATCACCTGCACCCAGCACATTCATCACCTCCACCTGGGCACCTTGCACTGTGAAGGCATCGTCAATGTCGGCAGGTACCGCATCGTTGATCACCGCGCAGCCCAGCGGGCCGCGCTTCACCACCAGTACGGCTTGCGGCGCCAGGCTGCGTACCACATTCAGGCAGTCGATCAGCGCCGGCTTGCCGCCAGCGATCATGAATTCTTCTTCGGTACCCACAATCAGGTCGAACAGCGGCAGCACGGATTGCAAGTGGGCACTGACTGCGTCGTCAGCAATGAAGCGCTGTTCGCCATTGCCACGACCCGTCAGGCCCCACAGTACTGGGCGGTAATCGATATCGAGCACGGTGCGCACATTGTGCTGACGAGCATAGGCCAGCGCCTTACGGCTGGCGGCATTGACAGTAGCGGTGGACAAGTGCGTACCGGTAATCAGCAGCGCCTTGCTGCTAGCGATGAAGGCTTCGTCGATGTCGTCCTCGCACAGTGCCATATCGGCGCAGTTTTCGCGGTAGAACAGCAGTGGGAAGGTGTCACGATCCTTGATACCCAGCAATACCAAGCCGGTCAGCCGCGACGGGTCGGTTTTCACCTGCGAGGTGTCGCAACCTTCGTTCTGCAGCTCTTGCACCAGATAGCGCCCCATCTGCTCGTCGCCAACACGCGACAGCATGGACGACTTCAGGCCCAGACGGGCAGTACCGAATGCGATATTGGCCGACGAGCCACCCAGATACTTGGCAAAACTACTGGCGTCTTCAAGACGCGAGCCCAGCTGGCGAGCGTACAAATCCACGGCCAAGCGGCCCAGGCAGATCACGTCCAGCGGACGATCTGAAGCAAATTGAGTCTGGTTTTGCATGGTTTCCATTCCATTGGTTGCCGATGCCCGAGGTCTTGTGCTCAGCCGCCGATCGGACTCGGCGCAGCGGGCTACCGTGATGAAACTAGATTACTGCGCACTTGCCATGATTGCAAATTTTTTTTCGTATATTTGTTGTATCGGAAATTTATTTCTGCAAATTTTTTTTCATTTCTGCAACAGCAGTCGTAACATAGCGGCATCACATCGCCCCGGAGGCCCGGAAATTGAGCAATAACATGACCGCAGACCAGCTCATGAAGCGTATTTCAGAAGAGTACGAAGGCCTGAGCAAGCAACTTAAGATCATCGCCAAATACATCGAGGATCATCGCCAGACGCTGGTGCTAGAACGCATCACCGACATTGCCAAGGCTTGTGAAGTGCAGCCATCGGCCATTGTGCGTTTCGCACAACGCTTTGGCTTTTCCGGTTTTAGCGACATGCAGGCTTTGTTCCGCGAGGCATTTGTCCCTAACCAGCCCAATACCAGCAGCTATCAGCACCGCATCCGCGACGTCATCGCCAAACAGAATGCACCGCTGAGCAACACCGACCTGGCGCAGAGCTTTCTGGCGGCCTGCCAGCAAGGCTTAGATGAGCTCTCGCAAACACTGGACCCGGTAGCCTTTGACACCGCCGTGGACCTGCTGCAGCGCGCCGACAACATCTACGTGATCGGCGTACGCCGCATGTTTCCCATTGCCAGCTACATCACCTATGCACTGCAGCACACCAAAAAACGCGTACATCTGGTGTCAGGCTTGGGCGGCATGTACCACGAGCAGATCCGTAGCATCGGCGAAGGCGACCTGATGATTGCCATTAGCTTCCAGCCTTATGGCCGCGAAACCCGCTACTGCGCTCGCGTAGCCAGCCAGAACAAGGCCAAGCTGCTGGTCATCACCGATAGCCAGCTCAGCCCGCTGTGCCGCGACGCCGCCAGCATCCTCACGGTCAAAGAAGGCAGCGCCTTTGCCTTCCGCTCGATGAGCAGCACCATCAGCCTGTGTCAGGCCCTGTTCATTGCACTGTCTTACCGGCTGGAGCTAGTGGTAGAAGAAACCCGCGACGCGGTCAGTTACGACGAGTAAGCAGCAAGGCCAGCAATACCAGGGCGGCACCGCTGCCCTGCTTCAGGCTGAAGCCGCTGCCATACCACCATGCGGCCAACAGTGCCGTCCACACAGGCTCCAGCAGCAGGATGAACGATGCCTGCGCTACCTCCAGCCTGCCCTGCCCCCAACCCTGCAAAACGAAACGCAAGCAAGTAGCGAGCAGCACACTGCCCAACAGCGGGAACCAACAAGCCTGCCATGCCAGCCCGCGCCAGCTCTCCAATAGCGCACTGGCTGCCAGACACGCCGCGCTCGCGACCAGCAACTGCCAGGCTGTGGCCTGCATCACCGGCATGGCTGCCATGTCGCGGCTGTTCACTGCCAGGTAGGCTGCCTGCCCGGCGGCAGCCAGCAGCAGCCAGCTTTCTGCTGCCGCCAAGACCCCGCCCGGCCGCCACGACAGGCACGCCATACCCGCCATGGCCACCGCCATCCCCAGCCAGGCACGCTGCGACAAGCCAGTACCCAGCAACACACGAGCGGCAAATGGCGCCAGCACAATCCCTAGACTGCTGATGAAGGCAGCGACCCCGACATGCTGACTCAGACTCAGGCCATAAACCCAACACATCATGGCCAGCCCCAATAGCAGGCCGCCGCGCATGGCAGGGCGCCACACCCCGGGCTGCCAGTACTGCCGGCGCCACACAAGTCCGGCCAACACCAGTGCACTCAGCCCGAAACGGATTGCCATGAATAGCAAGGGGGGCAAGTAATGCAGTGCAGCTTTAGAAAACAGCCAGCCACTTGCAGCCAGCAGGGTTACTAACAGCAAGGCAACTTCTGGCAAACGACGATGAACAGCAGTCAGTGACATAGCAGTAACGTGCAAAAGCCCGGCAAAGCCGGGCTTGGGTAAAGAGGAGCGCTCAGCAGCGATCAGGCGCGGCGGTTACGCTGGCGGTACTGATCAGCCACCACGGCAGCAACAATAATCATGCCTTTCACGATCTCCTGGTAATAGGCATCGATGCGCAGGAAGGTAAAGCCCGAGGTCACCACACCCAGGATCAGTACACCGATAACAGTACCAGTGATGCGGCCAACCCCACCGGCCAGCGAGGTGCCGCCAATCACAGCTGCGGCAATCGCGTCCAGCTCGTACATCATGCCCATGCCCGCCTGGCCGGACACAGCGCGGGCCGACGTCACCACCCCGGCCAGACCAGACAGCAGGCCGGCAACGGTGTACACAATCACCAGGTGCTTGTTGACGTTAATACCGGATACACGGGCTGCTGCACGGTTGGCGCCGATGGCGTAGGTGTACTTGCCGTAGCGGGTGTAACTCAGGATGACGTGGAATACCGCAGCCACACCCAAGAAAATCAGTACCGGCGTGATACCACTACCAATAGCGGCATAGTCATCAGACAACATGCTGATCGGTTCGCCTTCGGTGTACCACTTCGCCAGGCCACGTGCAGTGACCATCACACCGAGCGTGGCGATGAATGGCGGGATCGCGGTCTTGGCAATGACAAAGCCATTAAGCAAACCACAGCACAGACCCACCAACAGGCCCGCCAGCAGCGGCACCACCACCGGCAAGTCGGTCAGCGACGGAAAAATGGCGCGACCAAAGTCGGATGTCTGCGCCAAGCTGGCCGATACCATGGCGGTAAGCGCTACGACCGAGCCAGAGGACAAATCTATACCGTCCATGATGATGATCTGGGTAACGCCCACCGCGATGATACCTATCACTGATACCTGCAGAATCATGACCAACAGGCGGTCGGTATTAGCCAGAAAGCTTTGTCCTACCAAAAACCAGCCCAGTACCTCGAACAACAGTGCTACGCCCATCAGGACAGCAAAGATGCGTGCCTCACCCGGCAGGCGGAATGTGGACTTGGCGGGCTTGCCGGCATTACCGATCTGCCCTGCGTTGCTGATTGCCATATTGTGAATCCTCCGGTTTGGCGCCACGTGTGGCGCCTGTCTCTCTGTGTTTTTTGTCAGTGCTCAGTGTGACGCCAGTTGCATAATGCGAACCTGGTCTGCCTCACTGCGGTCCAAGATGCCGGTTACCCTGCCCTCATGCATCACCATCACGCGGTCGCTCATACCCAGTACCTCGGGTAGCTCGGACGAAATCATGATCACGGCCACACCCTGGCAGGCCAAGCGAGAAATCAGCCGATGGATTTCTGCCTTGGCGCCCACATCAATGCCACGGGTGGGTTCATCTAGAATCAGGATGCGCGGGTTGGTCAGCAGCCAGCGGCCAATCAGCACTTTCTGCTGGTTACCGCCAGACAAATTTTCCACCCGCTCGTACAGGCCTGGCGCCTTCACCCGCAGCGTAGCGGACATCTCTTCGCACACACTGCTCAGGGCAGACTGGCGCACAAAACCTGCCTGCACGTTGTCGCCACCCAGCACCGAGATCTGCATGTTTTCCTGGATGCTCAACTTGAGGAAACACCCGGTGTCTTTGCGGTCTTCAGTCAGGAACGCCATGCCATGCGACATGGCGACTTTGGGCGAGCTCATAACCACTGGCTTGCCGAACAAGTTGATGCTGCCACTGCTAGCTGGAGTGACACCAAAAAGCGTTTCCGCCACATTACTGCGGCCAGAGCCGATCAGCCCGGCCACACCGAGAATCTCGCCGCTGCGCAGCTCGAAACTAACATCGTGGAATACGCCATCCAGCGTCAGGTTCTGCACCGACATCACCACCTCGCCGATCTGCGCAGTTTCCTTCGGGAACATGTCGCCAACTTCGCGGCCAACCATCATGCGAATGATCTCGTCGCGGTCCAGCCGTTCGGTCTGCATGCAGCCGATGTAGCGACCGTCACGGAAGATGGTGACTTCGTCGGCGATTTCCGACAGTTCGTTCATTTTGTGAGTGATGTAAATAATGCCCTTACCCTGGGCACGCAGTGATTTGATGATCCGGAACAGGTGAGCTACCTCGTGCTCAGTCAGCGCAGAGGTCGGCTCATCCATGATCAGCACATCAGAGTTGTACGACACGGCCTTGGCAATCTCCACCATCTGGCGTTCGGAAATGCTCAGGTCACGCACCAGGCTTTCCGGGTCAATATCGATGGCCAGTTCGGTCAGCAGCTGGCGAGTCATATCGGCCATGCGGCCGTGGTCGATCAGGCCAAAGCGGCCCAGTGGCTCGCGACGGATCCAGATATTTTCGGCCACGGTCATGTAAGGCATCAGGTTCAGTTCCTGATGGATCATGGCGATGCCTTTTTCCAGGGCGTCCAGTGGCGAGGCTAGAGCAACATCCTTGCCATTGAGGCGAAACACACCTTTGTCGGGTGGCTGTACGCCAGCAAGAATCTTCATCAGTGTGGACTTGCCCGCACCATTTTCACCCATCAGGGCATGGACGGTACCATGACGCAAGCAGAACGAAGCATCATCCAGTGCCACCACACCCGGAAACTCCTTGCGCACGCCTTTCACTTCGATCAGCGGCACTACTGTCGCCTTCTGCGGCGCAGCTTGGGTGGGCGTCACTTTTTCGGGGGCCAGACTCAGCATGGCTCGTCATCCTTATTGCTGGCCGTTTCCGACCCCACAGGGGCTGGAAACGGCCGTGGGTGGGTCACACTTAGTTACGAGCTTCGTAAGTCTTCAGGTTAGCTGGCGTCACCAGTTCGAACGGAATGTAGTTCATCGGAGGCACTTTCTCGCCCTTGGACAGTTTCAATGCCACATCGATGGCACCACGACCCTGGCCTGCGCCATTCTGGAATACAGTCACTTTCAACTCGCCATTCTTCATGGCTGTGAGCGCATCACGGGTAGCATCGACACCGGCTACGATCACGTTGTTACGCTTTGCCGCCTTCAATGCTTGGATTGCGCCTAGTGCCATCTCGTCGTTGTTAGACACAACGGCGTCAAATTTCACACCAGCACTCAGCCAGTTCATCATCAAGTCACGCCCTTCGGTCCGCGACCATTTTGCGGTCTGCTTCTCGACGATCTTGATGCCCTTGCATGCAGGGGTGGCAATAACGTCTTCAACGTCTTTGGTGCGTTGACGCGCTGCCTGGTTGGAAAGGTCACCCATCATCACCACGATATTGCCCTTGCCACCCATCAGACGACATACCTCTTTCATCTGCAGAGTGCCCGACTCCAGCTCGTTGGAACCCACGAATGCCACCTTGGCAGGTAGCACACGGTCGGCAGGCAGGCGGTTGACATACACCAGAGGAATGCCTGCTGCGCTAGCCATCTTGCTGATTTTCGGGGTCACTTCGGTGTCCACAACGTTCACTACGATGGCGTCCACTTTCTGGGCAATAAAGTTCTGGACTTGCGAAAGCTGTTTGCCGATGTCATTCTGCGCATCCTCAAACTGGATGCTTACATCTTTCTGACTGGCCGCATGGGTTTTCATGCTATTGCGCACCACAGTCAGGAAGTTGTCGTCGAAGGCAGACATGGTAACGCCGATCTTGGCGGCAGAAGCCGGCATGGCTGCGGCGGTCAGGGACAGGAAAACCAGGGAACCAGCAAACTTGGTCATGCGTTTCATCGGTGTCTCTCCTTGTTGTGTAAGTCGGTGCGACGGCAGGCGCTACTGCGCGGTGAGCCATGCGAATCCGTATGGCTAAGATAAGAGCAGCCGCCACAAATTGCAAATAAAATTTCACTGATTTTTTTATGTAGAAATTTATTTCCACAAACTTGCAACAGCCTTTCCGGTTGCTGCAATGCAGCAAATTTTGCTTTCCAATCACAAGCTTAGCGACAGAACGACAGACAACACCTGACAGGTACTGCCAGTGCTCACTTAACCATTTTCAGTTCATGGGCATAAAAAAAGGCCGCAATAGCGGCCTTGGTGAGGAAGAGTAAGATGGCCTCAGCGACGCTGGCGTAGGGCCGCTTGCTGGTGACGTGCCAGGGCTTCTCCCACTTGGCTACGGTTAGACACCTCCGGAATGCCGACCTGCCACCAAGTGCCCCCTTCCGGCGTGCACTGTGGGCCGTCGATACGCAGGCTGATCAGGTAACTGCGGCTGGCGGCGCGGGCGCGATGCATCGCTGCTTCCAGTTCGACCACACTGTGCACGGTCTCTGCTTCGGCGCCCAGCGAACGGGCATTGAGCGCAAAATCGATATCTGGCGCACCATCCGGCCCGGTGAGGCAATCCTTGTACATATTGTTGAACTCGGCACCGCCGCAAGCCTGTTGCAGACGGTTGATGCAGGCGTAACCGGCATTATCCAGTAGCACCACGATCAACTTTTGCCCCAGCATCACCGAAGTGGCCAGCTCGTTATTGAGCATCATGTAGCTACCATCGCCCACCATCACGATCACCTCGCGCTCTGGCCGGGCCATTTTCACCCCCAATGCACCGGCCACCTCGTAACCCATGCACGAGTAGCCGTATTCCATGTGATAGCCACCCGGACGGCTGGTACGCCACAGCTTGTGCAGCTCGGCCGGCAAGGTACCGGCCGCGCACACCACGATATCGTTATCGCAGGAGTTGGCCGCAGACGCCTGCACCGCGCCGATGGCTTCGGCGTAGGTGGGCAACGCTGCACGTGGACTGACAACGATCTCGCTGACCTGACGGCGCCAGGCGTCACACAGCCGGGTGGCCTGCGCTTGCCAACCGCTATCGACACGCCAGTCGCCCAGCGCGGCAGACAAGGCGGCTAGGCCGGCACGCGCGTCGGCCTGGGCACTGACCCCACCCCACTTGATCGCATCGAAAGTATTGACGTTGATCGAGAGCAGCTTCGCCCCAGCGTACAGCGCGTGCGAGCCAGTAGTGAAATCCTGCAAACGCGTGCCTACAGCCAGCACCACATCGGCATCCCCGGCTAGCGCATTGGCCGCCGGGCTGCCAGTTACCCCCACCGATCCGGCCAGCAGCGAGTGCTGCCATGACAGTGCACCCTTGCCGGCCTGGCTCTCGCCAACCGGAATACCGTGCCGCTCGGCAAATGCCTGTAGCGCGGCCGGACCACCTTCGCTATACAGCACGCCGCCGCCCGTGACGATCATCGGGCGTTTGGCATCGCGCAGGATAGCTGCCAAGGCCTGGATTTCGGCATCTTCTGGCGGTGGCTGGCGGAAACGCACCACTCGCTCATCAAAGAAAGCCAGCGGCCAATCGAAGGCCTGCGCCTGTACATCTTGCGGCAGCGCCAGCGTCACCGGGCCGCACAGCGCCGGGTCGGTCAGATAGGCGATGGCACGCGGCAGTGCCGTTAGCAGCTGATCGGGCACCACGATACGATCGAAATAGCGTGATACCGGGCGCAGGGTATCTACGGCCGATACGCCGCCGTCGTGGAAATCTTCCACTTGCTGCAACACCGGGTCCGGTGCACGGCTGACAAAGATGTCACCCGGCAGCAGCAGCATGGGCAAGCGGTTGACATGTGCCACCCCTGCCGCCGTGACCAGATTGGTACATCCGGGTCCAATGGAGGTACTGACTGCCATCATGCGACGGCGGAAGTGCGCTTTGGCGTAAGCAGTGGCCGCCAGCGCCATGCCCTGCTCGTTGTGGGCTCGGAAGGTAGGTAGTTGCTCACGCATGGCGTGCAGCGCCTCGCCGAGACCGGCTACGTTGCCGTGGCCGAAGATGGCCCATACACCGCCGAACAGGCGCTCGCGGTGGCCATGTTCGTCTTCCACATATTGCGCAGCCAGATAGCGCACCAGCGCCTGGGCTACGGTCAAGCGTATCGTTTTCACTTTTGTCTCCTTGTCCTGTGTTGCCCGGTGTGCGGCCAAGCGTGCGCATACCGGCGGCTACCCGTTCACGATATAGGAAGCCGCCCAAATTGCAAATTATTTTCTTATTTTTAATTTTGCGGAAATTATTTTCCGTTGCTTATTCGGCAAGATAACGCTCGCCTCGCATATTCTCCGGCACGTACAGGCGGAACTCGCCCCCCTGCTCGTTTCCAGGTGCGGGTGGTGCCATCCCCAGCGCCGCCAGCACATGCTGGATGGCACGCAGTGCCTGTGTATCCGGGTCCTGGTCAATCACTACATCCAGTAGTCCCTCCTGCATGTACTGCCGATGATCGTCAGACAGCTCATGGGTAATCCAGCACACCTTGTGCGCCACAAAGCGCCGCAGTGCCGCTACCACGCCGGGGGAGCCTGCACCGGTGTTGTAGATGGCCGCAATGCCTTCACCGCGGCGGAAGGCGTCGCTGAGCGCCAAATAGCACTGGTCAGGGTCGTCTCGTGTTTCCCGGCTCACAGCATCGCACAGCAGGTGTGACTGGCCAGCCAGCGCATCGCGGCAGCCCTGGCTACGTTCACGGTGACCACGGTAGTCGCGGCGGCTGCTGAGAATCAGCACACGGCCACCCTGCGGACAATAGCGTCCGATCAAGTGGCCAGCGGTGCGCCCCGCCGCGTAGTTGTCGATGCCGACGTAGGCAGCCTCGGGCAAGGCCTCTACCCGAGTCACCACCATCACCACATGCTCACCGCGCAGCTGTGCCTGATGCAACGCCTGTCGGCTGGCCTCAGAGTCGGGGGCTGCCACGATCAGCGCCCGCCGCGGATAGCGGCGCGGTGCCAGTATGCGCAACAGTGCTGCCTCATCGTTGTCGGGCACGCTGAAGCGGTGTACCACCAGACGGCGGTCCAGCATGGCAACGATGCGCTGAAAGGCCTGGCCGAGGCGCCGGAAAAACGGCGAGCGGTTGTCCGGCAGCACGATATCCACGTGTAGTAAACCGGTATCCACCTCGGGCAATAGCCGGGGGATACCCAACTCGCGAGCAGCTGCCACCACTTTTTCACGTGCCTTACGCGACACACTGCCACGCTCATTCAGTACACGGTCGACCGTCGTGATGCTGACGCCAGCGGCGTCAGCAATATCGCTGAAACGCGCTGAGCGTTTGCGACGTGCTGAGGAAGTCAAATGCGGTCTCCTTTTCACAGTCATTCACGCCTACCACCAACAGCGGCACGGCAGGCCTGAGCAGGGCCATTCCGCCATTTTGACGAAATATCGTCAAAACACCAGCAGCGCGTGTGTCTTTCCACGCCTAGATTAGCTGGCAACGGCAAGACAGCAACATAAGCCGCACACACCAGGAGACACATCATGAAGATTGCCCTCGACCCTTACATGCACCGCCATCTGGCCCTGCCAGATCTGGTAGCCAAAACGGCCGAACTGGGTTACGACCAGATCGAACTGTCGCCCCGTGCTGACTTTCTCGACTGGTGGGTCTACCCACGCGCCACCCGTGACCGCATGGCAGCATTCAAGCAGGCACTACGACAGCATCAGGTCGGACTGGCTAGCTTGCAACCCATGTACCGCTGGGCCAGCCCATTTGAAGACGAGCGCGAATGGGCCATGCGCTGCTGGAAGAAAGCCATCGAAGTCGCCATCGAGATGGAATGCCCGCTGATGATCAGCGAATTCGGCCGGGGTGCCTCGCCCGAACGATCGGTCGGCGAACGGCCAGGTGCCAACACCCGCGAGCTGTGCGAAGCGGCGTGGTTTCGCTCCATGGACGAGCTACTGCCCATCTTTGAACGTGAAGGTATCACGCTGTCAGTAGAGCCTCACCCAGAAGACTGGGTGGAACAGCTGCAACCTGCCATCGACATCGTCAAGAACATCGGATCCAGCGCGCTGAAAATCAGCTATATCGCACCACATACTTTCTACTACGGCGACGACCTGGCGGGACAACTACGCGAAGCGGCTCCTCTGCTGGCACACGTCCGCGTGGCCGACACTTTCAACCATAAAGCCAGCTCCCAGCTGCGCTATATCGTCAACCCGCCTGGCTCCAGCCACATCCGTGTGCACCAGCACCTGGACATCGGCCAAGGGGAAATCGACTGGGATACCTTCTTTGCCACCCTGGCAGACATCGGCTTCGACGGCGTGCTGTCGTCCTGCGTGTTTGCCTGGGAAGAGCGCGCCGACGAATCCGGCCGCTTCATGCGCCAGCAAATTCAGCAATACCTGAACCGTCACGCCCGCTGACACCCCCTCACCCCCTCTGGAGACTTAGCCCATGACTCAGCTCAACTTTGCCATCAATCGCATCAGCGCTCCGCGCCTGTCGTTTACCGACTATCTGGCTATGTGCCAGCGCCTGGGCGTCAGCACCATCGAAATCCGCAACGACCTGCAAGGTGTGGAGATCAGCGATGGCACCGACCCGGCGGCCATCCGTGAGGCCGCCAGTGCTGCCGGCATCCGCATCCGTTCCATCAATGCGCTGTACCCGTTTGATGTATTCGACAGCGCCCTCGAGGCTCATGCCCGCAAGCTGGCTGCCTACGCCCGTGACTGCGGTGCCGAAGCCCTGGTGATGTGCCCGCTGAACAGCCGCGAAGACAAGCGTACCGCCAGCGACCGCTACAGCGACCTGGTGCACGCGCTGAAACAGCTGCGCCCCATTCTTGACGACCACGGCATTACCGGGCTGGTCGAGCCGCTAGGCTTCGAGGAGTGCTCTCTGCGTCGCAAGTCTGATGCCGTAAAAGCCATCTTTGATGCTGCTGGCGAGCGCCACTACCGCCTAGTACACGACACCTTCCATCATCACCTGTCCGGCGAAGACATCTTCTTTCCCGAACTGACGGGCCTGGTGCATATCTCCGGCGTGGAGTCTACCGAGCTGGCCAGCAACCAAATGCGTGACGGCCACCGCGTACTGGTAGGCGAAGCCGACCGCCTGGGCAATATCCGCCAGCTGCAAACACTGCTGTCACGCGGCTACGACGGAGTAGTGTCGTTCGAGCCGTTTGCCGCCGACATCATGGAAGCCAGCGATAGCGAAGCTCTTCTCCAACGCAGCATGGCATTTATCCGCCAGTCACTCGCCTGAACCCACGTCCGGCCGCTTACTGCGGCCAACCCTGACAACACAGAGACAAGGAAAACAACATGACCCTTAAAATTGGTGTAATCGGTACCGGCGCTATCGGCCAAGACCACATCCGCCGCCTGAGCCAAACCCTGTCCGGCGCCCGCGTGGTAGCCGTCAACGACATCAATGCACAGCAGGCCCGTGATACCGTGGCCCGTTACCAGCTGGACGCCATCGTCCATACCGATGCGCACGCACTGGTTGCCGACCCGGCAGTAGAGGCTGTACTGGTGACCTCTTGGGGGCCGACGCACGAAGAGTTCGTATTGGCCGCCATCGCTAAAGGCAAGCCGGTATTCTGCGAAAAACCGCTGGCTGTTACCGCAGAAGGCTGCCAACGCATCGTAGAAGCTGAAATAGCATACGGCAAACGGCTGGTACAAGTAGGCTTCATGCGCCCCTACGATGCTGGCTACCGCGCCCTGAAAGATGTGATCACCAGCGGCAAGATCGGTGAGCCGCTGATGCTGCACTGCGCCCACCGCAACCCCAGTGTTGGCGACAGCTACACCACCCCGATGGCCATTACTGATACGCTGATTCACGAACTGGACGTGCTGCGCTGGCTGCTGGATGACGACTACGTCTCCGCCCAGGTTGTTTACCCGCGCAAGACCAGTCACGCCGCTAGCCATCTGGCAGACCCGCAGATCGTGCTGCTGGAAACAGTCAAGGGTGTGCGCATCGACGTGGAAATCTTCGTCAACTGCCAGTACGGCTACGACATCCAGTGCAGCGTGGTAGGTGAGAGCGGTGTGGCCAACCTGCCGGAGCCCGCCAGCGTACTGATGCGCAGCGATGCCCGCCTGGGCACCACCATCCTCACCGACTGGAAGCAGCGCTTTATTGATGCCTACGACGTGGAACTGCAAGCTTTCATCAACGGCGTACGTGATGGTGCCCTCACCGGCCCATCGGCCTGGGACGGTTTTGCCGCTGCCGTGGCTGCCGATGCCTGCGTGAAAGCCCAGGAAACTCGTGGCGTGGAGGCTATCACCATGCCACCGCGCCCGGCCTTCTACGGCTAAGCTAGCTGGTCAGACAGGCCGTACCCGGGGGGCTTTCACTGTCAGTGCCAACCGGGTACGGCTTGCTGTTGCAGCCAGCGCACAGCAATGCATTGAACAATATTTTCTTTTGAATTTATATTTGAGAAATTAATTTCTAACAATATACTGTGCTCAACGGTCAAGCGGCCAGCACACACCGCGACAGACTGGCATAACAAACCCCGACCCGGAGAGCACCATGATTGAAGTAGCCCTGTTTGGCGCCGGTCGCATCGGCAAGATCCATGCGGCCAACCTGTTTGCCCACCAAGGCGTGCGCCTGAAGTACGTGGTGGATACCCATGCGCCTTCGGCCCAGGCATTGGCAGAACAATACGGCGCCACCGTCAGCGATACCGATACCGCACTCGGCGATGGCAGTGTTGGCGCCGTGGTCATTGCCAGTAGTACCGACACACACGCCGAACTGATCCTGCGTGCCGCTGCCGCCGGCAAGGCTATCTTCTGCGAAAAACCGGTCGACCTCGACCTGGCCCGCGCCCGCGACTGCGCAGCGGCGGTCGCCCAGGCCGGCGTACCGTGCGTCATCGGCTTCCAGCGTCGCTACGACCCCACCTTTGCCGCAGTAAAAGCCCGCATCGAGGCCGGCGAAATCGGCACCCCGGAAATGCTGGTGGTCACCAGCCGCGACCCGGGTGCCCCGCCGGTGGACTACATCAAACGCTCCGGCGGCATCTTCAAGGACATGCTGATTCACGACTTCGATATCTGCCGCTGGATTCTCGATGACGAAGTGGTGGCCGTGCACGCCAGCGCCAGCGTGCTGACCGACCCGGCCATTGCCGACGCCGGCGATGCCGACTGCACCGCAGTTACCCTGCGCACCCGCAGTGGCCGCCTGTGCCAGATCAACACCAGCCGCCGCGCCGCCTACGGCTATGACCAGCGCTTTGAAGTGCTGGGCAGCAACGGCATGCTGCAAGCCGGCAACCACCGCCCCACCGAAGTTACCGCCTACGGTAGCCAGCAGGTCAGCACCGACTTGCCACAGCACTTCTTCCTGGAACGCTACCAGGCCGCCTACGCAGGCGAAATGGCGCACTTCTTCCGCGTGATTACCCAGGGCGAAGCGCCGCGCACCACGGTACAGGACGGCGTGAAAGCGCTGGAGCTGGCCGATGCCGCCACCCGATCCTGGCAAGAAGGCCGCGCCATTACCCTGTAACCCTTGCCAACACTGTTGCGCTGCGCCGCCCGCCTGCCGGGTACCGGCGCGGCCTGCATGCCGCCCACCGGACGATAGGAACGGTATACGGGCACGCAGCGCAGCAGCGGCAACCCGACGGAATAACCCATGAGCACAGTACGTATCGGCATTGTCGGCCTCGGCCGACTGGGTCGCCGCCATGCGGCCAACCTGCAACACACCCAGGGCGCATGGCTGCAAGCCGCCTGCAGCCCGCTGGCAGAAGAGCGCGACTGGGCTGCCACCGCCCTGCCCGGCTGCACCTTGTACAGCGATTACGATGCGCTGCTACAAGACTCGCAAGTGGATGCCGTGTTTCTGGTTACCCCCACTTCGCTGCACGCAGATCAGATCATTGCCGCCCTGCGCGCCGGCAAGCACGTGTTCTGCGAAAAGCCGCTAGCGCTGAATGTAGAAGACTGCCTGGCCGTGGAAGAAGAGGCATGCCGCCATCCGCAGCTGAAAGTGATGATCGGCTTCGTGCGCCGCTTCGACGCCAGCTACCGCAATGCGGCCTCGCTACTGACCGCAGGCGAGCTGGGCCACCCGTATATGGTGCGCTCGCAAACCTGTGACAAGAACGACGAGTCCGGCTTCTTCGTGCGTTTTTCCGGCAGCAGCGGCGGCATTTTTCTTGATTGCAGCATCCACGACATCGACCTGGCGCGATGGCTGCTGGGCAACCCCAAACCCAAGCGCGTCTGGGCTACCGGCACCAATGCCTTGCACCCAGCGCTGGCCGAATATCAGGACGTGGACAACGGCATTGCTATGTGCGAGTTCGAAGGAGGACAGCTGGCCTGCTTTTTTGCTTCACGCACGCTGGCCCACGGCCACGAAACCCTCACCGAAATCTTTGCCACCGCAGGTCGCCTGAGTGTGGGAGCCAACCCGCGTGCCGATCGCGTGGAGATCAGCGACGCCAGCGGCATCCGCAATACCTGCGTGCAGGATTTCTACCAGCGCTTTGCCGATGCTTTCGTCACCGAAGCGCAAGTATTTGTCGACACCATCCGTCACGATCGTCCATCCCCGGTGACGCTGGAGGACGCACGCGAAGCCACCCGCATAGGTCTGGCCATTACCCAAGCCTTCCGCAGCAACGAGGCCGTCACGCTGTAGCAACCGAGTTTTCTCACCCTCCTTTGATAGCCCGCCCACAAAGCGGGCTTTTTTTGGTTCTTCACAAAGAAGTATGGAGTACATCTAGCCACGTCTGCGGCCATCCACGAAGAACTTACAATCCACTGTTCCTAAACAAGTAAATCTCTGACAAAAAAGTGCAGCTACAAAGCAAACAGACAACAGCATTCCAGTCGATACGCCTGCTTGAACTATACGGCTTACCCAACCAGCGCATGCCCAGCGAAGCCATGTCTGAAGCCACACTGCGCAAGGTGATGATTGCCCTGGAAGCCCCCACCTGCACGGGCAAGGCTACCCGTCACAACTAATTGAAATGCAGCTGGCGGACGCAAAAGAAAACAAAATGAAAGCCACCTACAACCACGCCCAGTATCTGGACGAGCGTAGGCGGCTAATGGAACGCTGGGCGGATTTTGTGACGGGAGAAGGCTGAGCAATCTAGTGCAGCAAGGAGCCAGGCACGGGGCCGATAAAGGCCTCGATGCCCTCCGCCTCTACTTCGGCCAAGAACAACGCCAGTGCTGCTTCATCAGTAGCAAATTCATCATCGTAGACTGTTGAGTTGTTGTACTCATCTACGATCTCCAGCGTCCAACCTGTGTCTGGCAATCGATAGATGCATACTTCTACTGTTTTGCCGTTCTCGCGGAAGTACTGTTGCAAGGGGGACGTGATGATTTCTTTTTCGTAGGTCATGGAACGTGCCTTCATTTTGGTCAAGTGAGATGGTAGCACCACAACATCGCTACTCATCGCCGACCTGATGAGATTCAAACCCCTTCCACATACAACCCGCCTTTGCTAACAGGCAGTCTCCGCCAAGGAGGCAATCACAATAAATATCCCATGTAGATGACATGACCTGTCACAGCCCTGTGTTAACATTAAAAAATGACAAAGGGGACGTTAATGTCATCGAAAAATCACGAAATGTTAGCCACACGCCTTGCCGCAATTTTGCGCAAGCTGAACTATGGCGAGCAAGTTTCCATCCACGAGTTGGCCGCAGAATTCAACGTTAGCATTCGAACCATCCAGCGTGACTTGCTAGAGCGGTTGTCATTCCTGCAGCTAGAAAAAGACGGAAATGACTACCGCCTGCACGACGATTGTCTAGGTCGCATCAAGCTTGGTGACATCACCCGCTTTGCCAGCCTCGCTGGTTTGAACGGCATGTTTCCGGGCCTGGATAGCCAATTTATCCGTGAGTGGTTTGATAACCGCATAGAGCACTCTTTTCAAGTACACGATAACCACTACGAAGACCTGCGATACCGGATGGCCGACTTTCGCACTATTCAACAGGCCATTCACCAACAGCGCTGCCTGTCTTTTCAGTACCAAAAGCCGGAAGGTAAAAAGCAGGTAGAAGCCGAACCTTACAAGCTGATTAACCATGCCGGCATCTGGTATCTGGCCGCCTGCAACCAGGGCCAGATCAAAGCGTACTCCTTCAGCAAGATGAGTGCTCTCAACCTCACTGCACAGCAGTTCAAGACCGACAACCAGATCAGCAGCATGCTGGAGACAGAAGACAGCATCTGGCTCAACAGCAACAAGACAGAAGTCGTGCTGTCGGTATCGTCCGCCGTAGCGTCGTACTTTCGGCGCCGCAATCTGATTGCCCAGCAAGAAATCATCAAAGAACTCGCCGACGGCAGCTTGATGCTCAGCGGAAAGTTTGCCCATCAGAATCAACTATTCCCAGTGGTACGCGCCTGGCTGCCGCATGTGCGCATTCTGAACCCTGCCAGTTGGCAAACCGCGTTGGAGCAGCAGCTCCGGGAGTACCTTGGCAGCCCCCACGCTGGCCAGCGATGACAAGCCACCTATCCATTTTCATTTGCGCCAGGAGTTCACCATGCCCATAGCGCCAACAGTCTGCCGTTATCAGTGCCCAAGCTGTCACTGGTCTACCGTATTCACACCGCGCTCGGACGCTTTGACCAGCGCACCACCGCGCACCTGCCCGAATTGCGGCCATGGCGAACTGACCTACACAGCCCTGAAGGATAACGGGCTTATTGCGGACACCTTGCGCCGCGTGCTTGGACGGTAACTCGCCAACGCACCACCTAAGACCGTACCTCATAGACCTGCACACACCCAGAATCACCGCCATCGCATGAAAACCGCAATGGCCGCTCAACTATCACTGGAGCTTTACATGCAACAACCAACTATCGACGTACTCAGCACCGAAGCCAATCGCCTGCTGGACCTGAGCATTCAGTTTCTGAACTACATGAACGAACAAAAAGGCGTGGTTGCCGTCGCTATGCAAGGCGAAAACCAAACCTTCGACCAGGCATCCCTGGCAAAGCACATCGAAGTGCTGCAGGGCGAAAAAACCAAACTTGCCAATCTGGACATGGTGCTGGCCGTCATCGGCACCATGAAGGCCGGCAAGTCCACCACCATCAACGCGATCATCGGGTCGGAAGTACTCCCCAACCGTAACCGGCCAATGACTGCCTTACCCACCCTGATCCGGCATACCCCCAAGCAAATTGAACCGCTGCTGAAGTTTGACAATAACGGTCCAATCAACCAGTTGCTAGCGCAGCTATCACCACTGCTTAACAAATCGGAGGTGGCAAACACACCGGCTGCGCTGGCCGACAACCCCGACATGCACGAACTGTTGCAACGTATCCAGGAACGTAAACTGTTTAGTACCCGCTACGAGGGGGCCGATAACATCTTCTGGTTCCTGAAAAGCCTGAATGACCTAGTGCGCCTGTGCCAAGAACTGGAGGTCGACTTCCCATTCGAGCACTACGATGAAGTGCATGAAATGCCGGTGATCGAAGTGGAATTTGCCCACTTGCGCCACATGCCGGAAACACGCGGCCGACTAACCCTACTGGACACCCCCGGCCCTAACGAAGCAGGCCAAACCCACTTGCGCGTCATGATGAAGGAGCAGTTGGCCAAAGCCTCCGCCATCCTGGCTGTGATGAACTATGGGCAACTCAAGTCTGATGCCGATGATGAAGTACGCGAACAGCTGAAAAGCATCGCCAGCACAGCACAAGGCCGCTTGTACGCACTGGTCAACAGATATGACGAAAAAGACCGTAATGGCGATGGTGAAGAGGCTATCAAGCGCCTAGTTGCCGGCACCCTGATGAAAGGGGTAATTGATGAGGCTCACGTTTTCCCGGTGTCGGCCCGTCGTGCCTACCTGGCCAATCGCGCCCTGCACGAGCTTGATCTGCACGGCAAGCTGCCTCCTCATACCAAAGAAGCCTGGGTAGAGGACTTTGGCGAAGAGGCAATCGGACGCCGCTGGGAAAGCAAGATTGATGATGTAGAAGAAGTGCGCGACGCCGCCATGGAACTGTGGCAAGAGTCACTTTTCAACATCCCGATGGAGCGTGTGATTCAAACTGCGCATAGCCAGGCTGCAGCCTACGCTATTGATGCTGCCGCATCGAAACTGGTCGATATCACCCAAAAGCTGAATAACTTCCTCAGCCTGCGCGAGAGCGCTTTGTCGCGCAATGCAGAAGATCTGCAACGTCAAATTGTCGGCCTACTGGAAGACAGTCACAAGATTGATGGCGCTGAAAAAGAAGCCAATAAGCTAGCGGATAACACGCTGAAGCATATCGACAGTAACACGGCAAACATCCTGCAACGCCTCTATGCCGAGATGGAAGCAAGCCTGGAGGAATACTTCAAGGAGGGCCAAGTCATCGCAAAAAAGCAGCAAGAGCTAGAGGACGAAGAAAGAAAACGGAAGCCAAGTAAAAAACATGAAAGTGAAGGTCTGCTCTCCACGGTTTTCAGATCGCTGGCGCACCTGGCTGCAGAGCGATCGGATCAAGGCTCTGACTTTGACCCGAAGCAGAAAGTGTTGAAGTTTAGCGATCGTGATCAAGCAGAAAAGCTTTTGAAAAGAATTGGCAGCTCCATCGAGAAAATCATGAAATCCGGTGAAGAGGCGCTGATTACGACCATCCAGCAACAGCAGGATGATTTCCGCAAGAGCTTCGAGGGTAACGTAGGGGACATGGTTGGCAAATTGGTTGCAGCCATGAAAGACCGGCTATCAGGCGCTGGCTTCGATCTGGAAATCCGCTTGCCTACGCCTCGCTTTCCTTCCTTGCAGATGACCGGCGTGGAAATGCTGGAAAGCATGGTGCAGGAAAAGTCCAAAATGGTTACCCGGTCACGTCGCAAGTCAGGTGCATGGGGAACTGTGTGTAGTTGGTTTGGGACCTCAGACTGGGGATGGGAAGATTACGAAACCAGAGAGGAATTCTACGAAATAGACCTGCCAAAAATCCGCAAGCGCGTGACTAAAGAACTGGCACACACGTTTGAGCAGTTCAACCAGTCACTCACCATGCTGGTACAGCAACCGCTGGAGCGCGAGGTACAAGACTACTTCGCCAACTTCCGCAGCAAGGTAGAAAACATCCGCGCCGACATGCAGCAGGGCATTCGTGACAAACAAGGCAGCAAAACCAAACAAGAAGCGCTGGCCAATAGTATTGCCAACCTCAGAAAAGACCTGCCCAGAATGATGGCAGACTGCGACGAGCTGGCTGCCGATCTGCGTCCGATCCTGCAACAGGGAGCCTGACATGACCGATACCCCTATCACGAAAGACAGCGAGATTTGCAAAGCTCTGACCTGCTTGCCAGAAAAGTTCATTGTCGATTTTGCCAACGGTATTGATGTGACGCAGGACCATCTACAGATGCAACGAACCAGAAGCAGCTTTTTCAACCGCTGCTACGATGGTTTCACCGGCAGTAGCCACCGCCGCCAGGCGGAGATCAACGCCAACTTAGCTCAAGGCTTGGAGGCGTCGCTACAATGGCTGACCGACCTGACAGAGTCGCTGGCGGAAAGCAATCTTGCCATCGCCAGGGTAAACGACAGGGTCACTACTCTTAACCAACACTTGGCACGAGTAGTGCAACACGCTGCGTCCACCCGCCACCAGCTCGAAAACCTGGCAGAACAGCTGCATCTGCGCTGTACCAAGATAGAAAATGAGCTGAGCCGCATCGATTTCGAGCAGCGTGTCAGCAAACAGTTAGATAGCGTGTTCTATCGCTGGGAGGCCGGGCGCTTTGATACGTTTTCCCCAGCAGGCCGCTGCTTTGCCGCACTAGAAGAGTTGCGTTGGGGAGTGCTGGGAGATTACAGCCGAGCCCACCCCAAGAACCACCGTCAGCGACAGCTATTCATTGAAGAAGCGATAGATCGTGCCACCGCCATGCTGCAGCGCGACTTGGGTAACCAACGGCTGGAAACCAAGTACTGGCTGGCGTCACCAGCGCGTCAGCTAGCCGATGCCCAGCCAGCGCTGGTTTATCTGGCCGAAGACTACAGTGTCGAGCAGCATCCGTTCGTCCATACCAGCTGCGGCCAACCCCAAGCTCTGCCAATGCAAGTGCCACACATCATGCGCGCCAACCGGCTAGCTGAAGCACTTGGCGAAGAGGTGCTTGCAAGATGAATACCAATACTTTCAAAACCGGGCTAGTACTGTCCGGAGGCGGTGCCAAAGGCGCGTACCAGGCTGGCGTGGTAAAAGCACTGGCTGAGCTAGGCACACAAGTCGACATGGTATCTGGCGCCAGTATCGGGGCACTCAATGGCGGGGTACTAGCATGCTCAGCTTCACTACAGGAGGGGGCGCAACGGCTGGAACAACTATGGTTAGCTCTAGCTGAAAACAACCCGCTAAGTGTCAAAAACCCTTATCAGCGGATGGCGTACATCAGCCTGCTGGCAGCAGCAGGCCTGTCCGGCCCCGGGGGCCGTCTGCTAACGCAGCTGGCCTCACGTACCAAAGGTACAGTGTTTGCACCTCTCGCACCTGACGCACTGCTGTGTGACAAGCCATTGCAACAGATGATGGATCAGTTCTTGGACATCAAGGCCCTGGCTGCCGGCATGCCTTTGTATGTTTCCCTATTTGAGAGCATGGGCGGAGGTTTGGATCTGCTGCGGGTGGCAGCCGCCGAACTGGGCATTGCCAACACGCCCGACTCAGAATTTGTACACGTGCAAAAATTACCTGAAGAGCAGCAACGAGACGCCCTGCTCGCCTCAGCAGCCCTGCCCTTGCTGTATCAAACCCGAGAAATCGGCGGCAAACGCTATAGCGACGGTGGCCAGGGTGGGTGGCAGAACAGTAGCGGTAATACACCGGCCAGCCCATTACTGGCAGCTGGCTGCCAGCTGTTGATTGTGACCCATCTGAGCGATGGTTCGCTGTGGAGCAGACATGACTACCCAGACGCCACCATTCTGGAGATACGGCCGCAAAGCAGTATCAGTCGGGACGATGGCTTATTGGGAGGCGCCAAGGACCTGCTGGGCTTTGACCCACAGCGCATTCCGTCCTGGATCGATCAGGGCTATCGCGACACCCTGCACTGTGTCGGCAGAGTAATGAAAGCTAGTGAAGCCCGCAGTAAACTGCATGAATCTAAGCTGACACTGGCAGACAGCGAGCAACGTGGACTGCACAGCGACCAGGCATTAGCCAATACCATGCGGCTGCTGGACTAGGCACTACCAGCTTGATCCTGCTCGAAAGAACCAGTCCCCACCCTGTCTCGACTAGGTGGGGACTGGTTTAGTGATTGATCATCGTGTAATGACCCAGCACTTTCTACACAAGACAGGCTGCTAAGATAGGCCATCGCCGGCGTCCTCATACACAAAGCCTGGTGCGGGTAGAACCCGACCCAGGCTTCGGCCTCGGAGAGCATCTGATCGACGGCGCGGGAGACCTCGACCAACGTGCGCTTGCCTTGAGTGATCTCCATCACCAACACGGCTTTGTGCTTGGTGATCCAGCACTCGATGCACTATGCCATAGTTATCAAAAGTGGCCATCAAGCACTCCTTAATGAATGATGGCCTAAACAAGTTTTTAGTAGGTCATTACATCTTCTCATTGCAAGGGAGCAATATCGTTAATTCACGCCAACCGACGAATGTAACGCCGCATTCATCACTTTTGATGTGAGGTTATCTATCAAGATATGAACGTCGAAAAGCTTCATACTGTCCAGATCTTCACTCGGCACGTCCCAGTTATGTACTCGCCCACCTCCTGTTAAAGCATCTTTCCCGACCGCATCAAACCACAGTGCAAGCTGCACACTTCTAGGCTGTAGGAAAAACACCGCAGAGACGGCCTCAGAAACATCGTCAACCACACATTCACGGAGAAGAGATGAAGAATGCATTTCATTCGTAATCTCTTCCCATCGTGTTTTAGAGTTGACATTCATAGTACTAAGTGCGGGCTGGGATTCGAGTCTCGAAATGACAAGTGGAACTAGATCAGTATCTCTGAATAGTTGGTCCGCTAAGCTCATTGCAATATCGCGCATAAAGTCTATTTTTGCGACTAACATACGCTCAGATGTTTCATGCTGCCATGCTCTCGCAAACTCAGCCCCCTCTGCGATTCCGGCCATAAGCCGAAAAGAGTCTGGCTTAAAAAGCTCCAAGACTTGTTGCAGCATCTTGTAACGTCCAAACTCGAAAAGCCGGTGTAAAAGATCATGCGGATACTCGAGCCAAGATGTATCACTGTAGTCATAACCATCCTCATGGTCCTCACTAACAGGCCAAACTGGAAACTCCTGAACCATCCCATTAATTGAAAATCTAATAAAGTGATAGCTTTCAGTATGGTTTGTGCGCTGAAGTTGCAATGCCAGAATGGACTCGTCGATGCAGTTGGGGTAACAGGCTCTAAACGCGGGTAAAAGATCTATTGGCTGGCCAGCTTGCCATTCGCCTGGGAGCTGGCTAGGTAGAAGATAGCGCCAGAATTCATCAAATCTCATAAAATCTCACCTGAATCTTTCAATACGGTATGAAGTGGGAAGCCCGTTTAGCACAAAAGTATCGACATACAGTCAGTAAATACAGTTACCAAAACCTCGTTCAGTGCAGTCTGTGTGTTGCACGCATGGTCTGCACCAGCACCTGCTAGAGTTGTGGTTTCAGACCCAAGCGTATACCGGCAAAGCATGGTTTCATGCATGCCGGCAAAATCCCGCAAGCACGAGCAGCGCTTCGACAGGCTGGAAATAGGCACCGCCGTCACACTGTAGATGACTATATTCAGGAACAGATCAAAACCGGCTGCTCAAGGCATCGGTGGCGTTTTTGGTTCAATGAAACAACAGCATGCTTCACTCCTCCTGAATTCAAGGCCAACATCATAGCGCAAACCCATGCTGTTTAATGCCTTATGCATCGAAATGGATAGGCAAATGCAAGCCGTCCGGGTGCAGTAGGGTGTCTTTGTCCAGATCAAACGGCAGCA
>NZ_CEETRO010000016.1:0-39438 GCF_979366545.1 Vogesella perlucida | reverse complement strand
ACAGGACCGTGAAACGCCTCAGCGCCGATGATAGTGCAGATACCTGTGTGAAAGTAGGACACCGCCAGACGCCCGATACCGAAGCCCAGCTCACACGAGCTGGGCTTTGTGCTTTGCAGTGGCGGATGGCCATCGTGAAGATCGCCATGTTGAGGCGAAACCCCCGACCCGCGGCCAAGCTGCCTGCTGCTTAAGATCCGCCCCTGTGGCCAACCTCGTTTCGGCCAGGGCCGGATCCGCTGTATTGCTGGAGCAGCCTGCGGCCAACGTTGGCCGCATGACACCCACCGGACAGACGTCCAAAAGCCCGCGCAAGCGGGCTTTGGCTTGTTTGAGCAAACATAAAAAGTCCGTTTGGCTGGGTTGTTGCTGCGCGCTGCACAGCAGACCAGCGCTGCTGCGGCCAACTTTGGCCGTAGCGTGGTGGTCTCAACCGGTACCCGACAACAACCCCCGCTCACCACGTCCCCCCGCCGGCCTGCGGCCGGCCCCCGGATGCGCCTGCGGCTTATGCCGGGCTACGGTCATTGATGAACGTTGGCCGCATGAACGGACGTAAAAAGCCCGCTTGCGCGGGCTTTTTTATTGATCTTCGCTGATCAGGCGCGTTTCAGCCTGGCTTTAAGCAGTGCCAGTGGCGGCGGGAGCAGCTGTTCCGGTGTGCTGAGGCCCAGTGCGTAGCGGATGACTTCTTTCTTTACCGGGCCGCTGTGGTTGGCCAGCTTCAGCCCTAGGTTGCGTACAAAGCGCAGCGGGCTGCTGTCGTTGCTGAAACCGTAGCAGAAGGCATCCATCAGGCGCTGCATGCCGTGGTTCGGTAGCAGGCGCTGGCGTTGGTAACGCTGCAGTACGGCCAGGCTGGCGATGTCTTCGCCCTGCTGTACGGCTTGTTCCAGTACCTGGCACAGTGCTTCGGCGTCTTGAAAACCCAGGTTGACGCCCTGGCCGGCCAGCGGGTGGATGGTATGGGCGGCGTCGCCGGCCAGGACGACACCGGCGCGTACGTAGTCCTGCGCGTGGCGGCGGATCAGCGCAAAGCTACCGCGGCTCACCACGTGGGTGAGGGTGGGCAGTGCGTCGGGGAACTCGCGGCTAAAGGCTGCGATCAGCGCGGTATCGTCCAGCTGCAGCAGCTGTTGTACTTGTTGCGGCTGGTGGTACCACACCAGGGAGGCGTAATCACCCGGCAGCGGTAGCAACGATTGCGGGCCGTTGGGGGTGAAGCGCTGCCAGGTGATGTCGCGTTCGCCGCCCGCTATGCCGACGGTAGCGACGAAGGCGTGCATGGGGTATTCGTGGCTGTTGAGGCCGATGCTGGCGGCGTCGCGTACTTGCGATTTGGCGCCATCAGCACCGATCACCAAACGGGCGACAAAGCTGCGGCCGCTGGCCAGCTCGATGCGGCTGCCACCGGCCTGGATGTCCAGCCGCTGGATGCTGTCCGGGCAGATCAGCTGGATGTTGGCATGTGGTTGCAGTGCCTGGGTGCAGGCCAGCTGCACGATGCGGTTTTCGATGATGTGGCCCAGGTTGGCCGCATCTACTTCGCCAGCGTCGAACAGCGTACCGGCGCTGCGCTCGTTTTCCCATACCTGCATGCGCTGGTAAGGCGCGCTGCGCATGCTGTCGATATGCTGCCAGGCACCGATGCGCTCCAGCAGCGCGCGCGAGGCGGGGCTGATGGCGGACACGCGCAGGTCGGGCGGGCTGTCGGGGTCGAACGGGGGCGGGGCTTGCTGTTCCAGCACGGCGATGTTCAGGCCGCTGTGGCCCAGCCGGGCAGCGATGGCGGTACCCACCATGCCGCCGCCCACGATGAAGATGTCTACATGTTCGACCATAAAACCCCCGATGGCATGCCGGCGTGGCCGACAGGAAAGCGGCTACTGTAGCAGTGCGCCCCGCGGCCAACTTTGGCCTGCGTCAATCATGGGCTGCCGAGTTTGTCCTGCAGGCGCGGGATGATGAAGCTCATGAAGGCCTGGTATTTGCGTGGTAGCGGCTGCTGGTAGGCAAATACCAGAAACACCGGCCAGCCGGCCGCACGCCAGTCTGGCAGCACTTCGGCCAGAATGCCTTTTTCTACCAGTGGCTGGCCCATATAGCTGGGTAGCAGGCCAATGCCGTGGTGTTGCTTGAGGATGGAGGCCACCACGCTGTACTGGTCAACGGTCAGCGCCGGGCGCAGCTTGATGGTGGTTTGCTGGTCCTCGCGCTCCAGCCGCCATTCTTCGCCCTGCTCGTTGTAGTAGGCGTTGCTGATGAGGCGGTGCAGCTGCAGGTCGTCCAGGGTATGCGGGCTGCCGTGTTCGGCCAGGTAGTCGGGCGAGGCGTACAGCTTTTCCCATACCAGGCCTACCGGGCGGGCCACCAGCCGGTCGTCGTGCACATTGCGCGTGCGCAGGCAGAAATCCAGCCCTTCTACTACCGGGTCGACCACGCGGTTTTCTACCTGCAGGCGTACTTGCAGCTCGGGAAACTCGTGTGCCAGCTCGGCCAGTAGCGGGCCCAGCAGCTGCTGCGCCAGGCCGGCGGAGCAGCCGATGCGCAGCGGGCCTTCTACCTTGTCTTTGCTTTCATCGATATCGGTGCGGATGCCCGTCAGCAGCAGGCGCAGCTTTTCAGCGTGGCGCGCCAGGCGTTGGCCGCTTTCGGTTAGCACCACGCGGCGGGTATTGCGCAGTACCAGCACGGTGCCCAGCTCTTGCTCCAGCTCTTTGATGAGCTGGCTCACGCGGCTTTTGGCGCAGCCCAGATCGTTGGCCGCCGCGGTAAAGCTGAGGCAACGGGCGAGGGCGTCAAAGGCCAGGAGGGCATCTGGCGGCAGGCTGGGCGTGGCTTTCATGTCAGGGCACAAGCGCGGTATCGGGCCTGCCAGTGTATCACCGTGCTTGCAATAATTGCGTAGCAAGGCGCTGGCCCAGGCTGGCGATGGCAGCCTCTAGCGCAGGGGTAAAAGGTTGGCCGCAATTGATGCGCAGGCAGTGGCCAAAGCGTGGCTCGGCCGAAAACGCCATGCCGGGGGCAAAGCTGATGCCGTCGGCCAGCGCGGCTTGCAGCAGTGCGGTGGTATCGCTCTGTGGCGGGCATTCTACCCATAGCAGCATGCCGCCTTGCGGCTTGCGGATGCGCGTGCCTTTGGGGAAGTGGCGCAGCACCGCGTCGGCGGTGGCGTGCATCTGGCTGGCCAGCTGTTGGCGGATGCGGGCGCTGGTGCGCTGGTAGTCGCCGCTGTCCAGCACATCGGCCAGCACCGCCTGCAACAGCGGCGACACCGTGAGCGTGCTGCTGGCCTGCAGCTGAGCCAGCGCGGCGTGGTGGCGGCCGGCGGCGACCCAGCCCAGGCGCAGCGACGGCGCGTAGCTCTTGGTAAACGAGGCGCAGTAGATCACCTGGTCGTGGTGGTCCCAGGCCTTGATCGGCGTGGGGCGTTCGCTGCCGTAGTACAGGTCGCCGAATACATCGTCCTCGATCAGTACCAGCCCGTACTGGCTGGCCAGCTGCAGCAGGCGTTTTTTGTGTTCGTCCGGCATCAGCGCACCGGTGGGGTTCTGGAAGTGCGGCACGCATACCAGGCATTTCACCGCCGGACCGTGGCGCAGGGCGAACTCCAGCGCCTCCAGCGAGAGCCCGCTATCCGGTGTGCAGGGGATTTCCAGCGCCTTCAGCCCCAGGCCCTGCAGCGTTTGCAGCAGGCCAAAGTACACTGGTGTTTCTACCGCCACGGTATCGCCCGGGCGGGTCAGGTGGCGTAGTGCCAGGCTGATGCCTTCGGTAATGCCATGGCAGGGCAGGATGCCGTCTGCCTGCAGCGACAAGCCGCGTTCAGCGGCAATGCGCTGCAAGCCATGGCACAGGCGGCGCTGGATATCACCCGGCAGGTGGGCGCCAATCAGCCCTGGCTGGCGCGTGAGGGTGCTTTGCAGCCGTCGTGCCAGCTCGGCCGACGGGTACAGCGTGGGCGAAGCCTCGGCCATGTGCAGCTGCCAGTGGATGCGCTCGTCACCCAGCTGCAGCAGGGTGGACATGCGGCTTTTCAGGTCGACCAGCGCGGCCGCCGCAGGCAGTGGTGAAGGTTGGCCGCGGCCGGGTGCCGGGTGCGGCAGCAGGGCGGCAAAGTAGCCGGCGCGCGGGCGGGCCACCACGCGCTGTTGTTGCTCCAGGTAGCGGTAGGCGGCCAGGGCGGTGAGCACGTTCACGCCGTGCTCGGCGGCCAGCGTGCGTACCGACGGCAGGCGGCTGCCGGGCGGGTAGTGGCCGCTGTCCAGCTGCTGCTGCAAGCTGGCCGCAATGCGCTGGTAGAGGGCGGGGTAGGCGGTATCGGTCATCGCTCTGTTATATAGAACAGCTGCACGGCGCGCCAGTGTGTTGTAGCCCGCTGTGGCAGGCAGGCCACGCGGCCAGCGCGTACAGTACGCTTACCGGTGCTGTTCTGCCTGCCGCCTGTGGCGGGCCATACAGCAAGCGGCTGCCTAGACGGCAGCACAGCCTGCGGGGGCTGGTTCACCCGTGGCGGCCTACCCGGAAGCCTTTGTATGAAAGAACAGCATGCTTAAACACTTACCCCCGTCTACCCTGATCGCCGGTGTGCTAACGATTGCCGTTGGCTATACCGGCCCCTTCCTCATCATCGTGCACGCCGCGCAGCAGGCCGGCCTGAGCGCCGCCGAGCTGGCCAGCTGGCTGTGGGCGGTGTCCATCGGCTCTGGCGTGGTGGGGCTGTGGCTGTCGTGGCGCTGGAAAATGCCCATCATTACCGCCTGGTCCACACCTGGTGCGGCGCTGCTGTTGGCCGCGCTGCCCACGGTGAGCTACCCCGAAGCGGTGGGCGGCTACGTGATCGCCGGGCTGCTGGTTTGGCTGATCGGCATCAGCGGGGCGTTTGATGCGCTGATGAAGCGCTTTCCGCCCGCGCTGGCGGCCGCCTTGCTGGCGGGCATTCTGTTCCGCTTTGTAGCCGAGCTGGTACCTGCCGTGCGCGAACACGCGGCGCTGGTACTGCCCATGGCGCTGATGTTCTTTGCTGGCCGCCGCCTGTGGCCGCGCTATGCACTGATGGGCGCGCTGGCACTGGGCGGGGTGTTTCTGGCCGCGACGGGCGGCTTTGCCGCGGCGCCCAGCCTGGCGAATAGCGCCAGCGGCCCGCTGTGGACCACACCGGTGTTTACGCTGGCTGGCCTGAGCAATATTGCCCTGCCGCTGACACTGATTGCCCTGACCGGCCAGTTTCTGCCCGGCATGGCGGTGCTGAAGAACGATGGCTACGACATCCCGGCGCGGGTGCCGGTGAGCGCGCTGGGCGGGGTATCGGCCCTGCTGGCACCGTTTGGCTGCCACGGCGTGGTGCTGGCCGCCATTACCGCCGCCATGTGCACCGGCCCCGAAGCCCACCCGGACCGCACCCAGCGCTGGAAAGCCGGCGTGGTGGCCGCCTGCTGCTACATTCTGGTGGCGCTGTTGGGTGGCGCTCTGGTGGCGCTGCTGCTGGTGCTGCCCAAGGCGCTGGTGATGGCCGCTGCGGCGCTGGCGCTGTTTGGCACGCTGGCCAGTTCGCTGTCGGCGGCGCTGGCTAGCGATACCCAGCGCGAGGCGGCGCTGCTCACCTTTGTGGTGGCCGCGTCGGGCGTCAGTTTTGCCGGTATCGGCGCGCCACTGTGGGCGCTGCTGGCCGGCGTGGCGGTAAGCTTGCTGCTGCGCTGGCAGCTGCCCAAGCCGGCCACAGGCGCTACATCCTGCCGCGAAAGCCGCGCCAAACGCTGAAAAGTGGCAATGCTGCCACTGCACAGGCCACATTCGCTGAGTGTTGGCCTGTTTTTCTATACAAATAGGCGATTGTATACAAAAATGCTGGCTTCACCGCTCACCACCGGAAGCCACCATGTTCCAGCCCGCCATCTACCAGCAGCGCCGCGACAAGCTTGCTGCCCTGCTGCCCGATAGCCTGATCCTGTTCCTGGGCAATGTTGATTCGCCAATGAACTACCGCGACAACATTTTCCCCTTTGTGCAGGACAGCTCGTTCCGCTACTTCTTTGGCCTGAACGAGCCGGGCCTCGCCGGGGTGATGGACACCGCCAGCGGCGACACCACGCTGTTCGGCAACGAGCCGGACGTGGCTGATATCGTGTGGACCGGCGAGCTACCCACGCTGGCCCAGCGCGCCGCCCGTGCCCAGGTTGGCCGCAGCCAGCCCTACGCCGATCTGGCCGCTGTACTGGTCAGCGCCCGCGCTGCCGGCCGTGCCGTGCACTATCTGCAGCCCTACCGTGGTGAAACCGTGCTGGTGCTGGCCGGCCTGCTGGACGCTACCCCGCACGCCGCGCAGCAAGGCTATAGCGAGGCGCTGACCCGCGCCGTGGTGAGCCTGCGTGAAATCAAGGGTGACGAAGAAATTGCCGAGATGGAAGCCGCGCTGGCAGTGACCCGCGACGCCCACCTGGCCGCCATGCGCGCCGCCCGCCCCGGCGTGCTGGAACACGCTATCGTCGGTGAAATGGAAGGCATCGTGCGCCGCCACGACTGGCAGCTTGCTTACCCCAGCATCTTCTCGCGCCGCGGCGAAGTGCTGCACAACCACCACCATAACCAGGTACTGCAGGCCGGTGACCTGGTCGTCAACGATACCGGCGCCGCCAGTGGCGGCGGCTACGCCAGCGATATCACCCGCACCATTCCGGTGGGCGGCAAGTTCAGCCCCCGCCAGCGCGAGTTGTACGACACCGTGCTGGCCATGCAGCTGGCCGCTATCGACGCTATCCGCCCCGGCGTGCGCTACCTGGACATCCACAAACTATCCGCCCGTGTGATGGTGGAGCGCATGAGCGCGCTGGGCTTCTTTCACGGTGACGCCGACGCCATCGTGGAAAGCGGCGCCTACGCCATTGCCTTCCCGCACGGCCTGGGCCACCAGATCGGCATGGACGTGCACGATATGGAAGGCCTGGGTGAAGACCTGGTGGGCTATGGCGATGGCACCGAGCGCAGCCCGCTGTTCGGCCTGGGCTACCTGCGCCTGGGCAAACCGCTCTTGGCCGGCATGGTGATTACCGTGGAGCCGGGCATTTACTTTATCCCGGCGCTGATCGACGCCTGGCAAGCCGAAGGCCGCCACGCGCAGTACATCAATTACGCCCGTTTCAACGAATACCGCGACTTTGGCGGTATCCGCATCGAGGATGACGTGCTGGTCACCGCCACCGGCAGCCGTGTGCTGGGCGAGCACATTGCCCGGACTGCTGACGAAGTCGAGGCCGTCATGGCCGGTTAACCGTGTTTCATCGTGCAATACTCCATCACTGATACCGCCCTCCGGGGCGGTTTTTTTTGTTTATGCTGTGGTATGGATGGCCTGATCCATAACAAACCGTTACCGATGCTTGCATAAAAAAGCTGTGCATTTGCTCGCCGTGTGCTTAGATAAAAGTACCGGCAAGCAAAGGGGAGTGAAAAAGCTTGCCCGGCCCCCCGCCACCCCAGGCGGCAAGACAATCCCGGGGTGTGGCCATCCAGCCCGATGGCCACACCCGCGAAGAGGAGAACCACCATGGAATACCACGCCCTGCAAACGCTCAGCCTGCCTGCCCAAACCGACCTGATTCATGTAGAGCAGCGCCCGCAGCGCCAGGTCACGCTGAAAAGCCCGGCCACCGAAGTGATGACCGACCTGCGCGTGATCGACCCCATCAGCATCAACGAAGACGCGCTGCTGGACGACGCCCACGCCCGCATGGTGAGCCACGGTATCCGCCTGCTGTTTGTCACCGACGCCGACGGCAGCTTTGCCGGCCTGCTCACCGCCACCGACGTGCTGGGCGAGCGCCCGCTGAAGCAGATCCACGAACACGGCAAGCGCCATAAAGAGATTGTGGTGGCCGATGTGATGACGCCGCGCAAGCAGCTGGAAGCACTGAACCTGGCCGATATCAGCCGCTCCACTGTGGGCCACGTGGTGGCCACCATGAAAGACCTGGGTCGCCAGCATTCGCTGGTGGTCGAGCACAACGAAGCCAGCGGCCACTACGAGGTGTGCGGCCTGTTCTCCACCTCGACCATCGCCCGCCGCCTGGGTACCTCGCTGAACTTTGTACGCGTACCCAAGGCGTTTTCCGAGATCGAACACGCGCTGATGCACGAAGAATAAGCAGCAGCCTGTTTTACTGACAAAACCCGGCCCCGCGCCGGGTTTTGTTTTGCCGGCGGCCAACCTTAGTCCATCTCGGCGTCCTGCGGCACCGCTGTGGTGTATTTGCAGGTGTTGATCACCACCAGCGACTCGAACTCGCGGACGTGCGGGTTGTTCATCAGGTGGGCGCGGGCAAAGCGCTCGTAGTCGGCCATGTCGCGTACCAGCACCATCAGCACAAAATCCGGGCGCCCGGTGACGTTGTAGCACTCCATTACCTCGGGCGCGGCCTGCATGCTGGCCTTGAAGGCGTCTACCAGCGGCGCTTGCGCGCGTTGCAGCATCACGTTTACCACCAGGCGCAGGCTGCGGCCGAATAGCGCCGGGTCCACCAGCGCCACCTCGCGCTGGATGTGGCCGTCGGCGCGCAGGCGTTTCAGGCGTCGGGTCACGGCGGTGGGCGACAGGTTTACCGCCTCGGCCAGCGCGTCGTGGGTCTGGCGGGCGTCTTCTTGCAGCAGCGCCAGCAGCTTGCGGTCGTAGTTATCCAGCATGTCAGTTTTCCTGCGTTGAAACGCCCAAAGTCGCAGCCTGGCTGCGCCGCTGTGCATGATAACGCAGCAGGCGGCAGCCGGTGGCTGCCTACACTGGCAGCATCACGCTACGGATACGCCTGCCATGACCACCGCCCGCCTTAGCCGCCGCCTTGCGGCCAACCTTGCCGACCTGTCTGCCAGCCGCTGGCTGCCCTACGCGCTGTTTGCCGGGCTGGTGACGATGTGGGCGTACAACTACGTGGTGATGAAGGTCACGTTGCAGGCCACCACGCCGCTGACACACCTGATTCTGCGCACCACCATCGGCAGCCTGACCCTGTTTGGCGTACTGATGGCCCGCGGGCGGGCGCGCAAGCCACAGCGGCTGCGCGATGCCAGCCTGGTGGGCCTGACCACCACCTTTGCCTACGGGCTAACAGTCACGCTGGCGCTGGTGGCGGGGGCGGCGGGGCGTACCTCGGTACTGGTGTTTACCATGCCGTTCTGGGTGGCACTGCTGTCGCACTGGCTGCTGGGCGAGCCGTTTACCGCCAACGCCCGCCGTGCACTGGCAGCCGGTTTTGCCGGGCTGATGCTGATTGTGGCGCCGTGGCAGCTGCACGGTGGCGTGCTGCCCATGCTGCTGGCGGTACTGGCCGGCCTGCTGTGGGCGCTGGGCTCGGTGCTGACCAAGCGGGCGGCACAGAACGGCCCGCTGGATAGCCTGAATTTTTCCGGCTGGCAGGCGCTGATCGGCCTGGCACCGCTAGCGTTGTTGCTGCCGTTTGCCGACTTTGCCGGTATCCAGTGGTCCGTGCAGTTTGTGCTGGGGCTGGTGTACTCCGGCGTGTTCTCCAGTGCCGTGGGCTGGCTGGCCTGGCTGTGGCTGCTGCGCCGCTTGCCGGCGTCTACGCTCAGTTTTAACGCGCTGGTGATTCCGGTGCTGGCAGTGGCCATGGCGGCCAGTAGCCTAGGCGAGTGGCCGGCCACGCGCGAGCTGGGCGGCATGCTGCTGATCGGTATTGGTATCTTGCTGATTGCGCGGCGCTAGCGTGCCCTGCGCGCCATACAGCCGGATGGCACCGTGAGGTATAGAAAAACCTTTATAGGATAATGGTATTTTGATAAATGGGCATGGCGTAACGGGGGCTCTATAATCCGGCAGAACCCCGCCTTACTGCTGAAAGTGCCCATGCTGGATCTATTTTTCTTGCGCGATGGCGTGCCTACTGCGCTGCTGTTACAGGGCACACACCGTAGCGACCTGGTCATCCTGTCGGTACTGGTTGCCGTGCTGTCGTCGATCATGGCCTTGCAGGTGGCGGGCATGGCGCGGCTGGCGCACAGCACGCTGCAGCGCCAAGTGGCTTTTCTTACCGGCTCATTTGCGCTGGGGGTGGGGATATGGTCCATGCATTTTATCGGCATGCTGGCCTTCGATTTTTGTACCCCGGTGCGCTACGACTACGGCCTGACACTGTTCTCCATGCTGCCGGCCATTTTTGCTTCCTGGGTCACACTCAACCTGCTGTGGCACCGGCAGATCAGCGCCATGCAGCTGGCACTGGGGGGCGTGCTGGTGGGCAGTGGCATTGGTGCCATGCACTACAGCGGCATGGCGGCCATGGTGATGGCACCACAGCTGCGGTATGACCCGCTGTGGTTCGCGGCGTCCATCGTGGTGGCCGTGGTGCTGGCCATGCTGGCGCTATGGATACGCTTTGGCCTGCGCCGCCGTGGCACGTTTACCGGCGTGCAGTCTATCGTGCTGGGCGGGGTGGTGATGGGCCTGGCCATTGCCGGCATGCACTACACCGGCATGGCGGCGGCGCGGTTTATCGGCAGCCCGGCGCCGGCAGGCACTGTGGCCAGTGACAACACCTACCTGGCGCTGGCCATTGCGCTGTTTACGCTGACGGCCAGCGTGTTCGTGCTGGCCGGTAACGCCATGCTGCGCTATCGCCAGCTGTTTGCCCAGATGAAGCAAAGCGAAGCCCAGCTGCGCGCGGTAGTGGATACCGCCGTGGATGGCATCATCACCATTGACCAGCACGGCATTATCCTGTCGGCCAACCATGCGGCAGAAAAAATGTTTGGCTGGCCGGCCACCGAGCTGGCCGGGCTCAATATCAACCACCTCATGCCAGACCCTTACCGCTCTGGCCACGATGGCTACCTGGCGAATTATCTGGCTACCGGCGATGCCCGAGTGATCGGGGTGGGCCGCGAGGTCATGGCGCAGCGCCGCGACGGCAGCGTGTTTCCCATCCGCCTGGCCGTGGGCCGGGCCCAGGCGGGCGACGCGCTGAGGTTTATCGGTTTCGTCACCGATATCAGCGAGCGCACACGCATGGAGCGCGAACTGCAGGCGCGTGAAACCCAGTACCGCACACTGATCGCCAATATGCCTGGCGTGGCGTTTCGCAGCCGTGTTGATGCAGACTGGAGCAAGCTGTTCATCAGCCAGGCCATTACCCAGCTGACCGGCTGGGACCGCGAGCTGTTTCTGAATGGCAGCCTGAGTATGGTCGGCATCATCCACCCGGACGACCTGCCCCGCGTGCGCGACACGGTAGACAGTGCACTGCGCGAGCACCGCTCCTACGTGGTGGAATACCGCCTTTTCCACCGCGATGGCGGCGAACGCTGGGTGTCGGAAAGTGCCGGCGGCGTGTACGACATGGACGAGACAGCGCAGTGGATAGACGGCGTGATTGTCGACATTACGGACAGCAAGGCGCGGGCGGCAGAGCACGAGGGTTTTGTCACCGCCATCCGGCACGCCATGGCCGTGGTGGAGTTCGACCTGGATGGCCGCATCCTGGACGCCAACGACAACTTCTTGCAGCTGGTGGGCTACCCGCTGGACGCGCTCTGCGGCCAACATCACCGCCTGCTCTGCCACGCGGACGAGGCCAACAGCCAGGCATACCAGGAATTCTGGCAGGCGCTGCGCCACGGCGAGTTCCGTAGCGGCGAGTTCTGCCGCCTGGCCCGGGACGGCAGCGAGGTGTGGATCCAGGCCACCTACAACCCCATACTCGACGCCGACGGCAAACCCTGGAAAGTGGTGAAGCTGGCCAGCGACCTGACCCTGCGCAAGCGCATGGAAGGCCAGCTGGTGGAGGCGCGCGACCGCGCCGAGCATGCAGCCCAGGCCAAAGGCATGTTCCTGGCCAATATGAGCCACGAAATCCGCACGCCGATGAACGCCATCATCGGCTTTACCGAGCTGCTGCTTGGCAGCCCGCTGGCACCCCAGCAGGCACGCCACCTGGCCACCGTGCGCGATTCGGCGCACTCGCTGCTACACCTGCTGAACGACATTCTGGATACCGCCAAACTGGAACGCGGCGCGCTGGAGCTGGAGCTGCAAGACTACTCGCTGTACAGCCTGTGCCAGCAACTGGTCAGCACCTTTGCCCTGCAAGCCGGGCGCAAGCAGCTGGCCCTGCAGCTGGACTACGCGGCCGACTGCCCGCGCGCCATCCACGGCGATGCCCTGCGCCTGCGCCAGATACTGACCAACCTGCTGGGCAACGCCGTGAAGTTTACCGAGCGCGGCAGTGTCACCCTGCACGTCAGCCTGCACGGTAGCCAGCTCCAGCTGACCGTGCGCGACACCGGTATCGGCATTGCTGCCGACCGGCTCGACAGCATCTTCGCCCCGTTTACCCAGGCCGATGCCAGCATGGCGCGCCGCTTTGGCGGTACCGGCCTGGGCACCGCCATTGCCCGCCAGCTGGCCGAGCTCATGCAAGGCCGTATCGAGGTACAGAGCCGCCTGGGCGAAGGCAGCTGCTTTACCGTTACCCTGCCTTACCAGCCCGCGCAGCAGGCCCCGGCCAGCGCGCGCCCGGCCGCCGGCGCCCCGGTACTGCCCCCGCTGCGTATCCTGGTGGTAGACGACGTGCCGCAAAACCTGGAGCTGCTACAGCTGGTGTTAACCAGCCACGGCCACACCGTGGTTGCCGCCGAAGGGGGCGAAGCCGGTGTGGCGCACTACCGGCAACAGCCGTTTGATGTGGTGTTGATGGACGTGCAAATGCCCGGTCTGGATGGCCTGCAAGCCACACGGCAGCTGCAGCAATGGGCCAGCAGCCAGCAGCAGCCCCTGGCCCCGGTCATCGCCCTCACCGCCAGCGTACTCAGCCAGGACCGCGCCGACGCGCTGGCTGCCGGCATGGTGGGTTTTGCCACCAAACCCGTCATGCCCGATGCCCTGCTAGCCGAAATCGCCCGTGTCCTGGGCTTGCAGCCTGCGGCCAACCCTGACGCGCACAGCACGACAGCTGCTATCGATACCGAGGGGGCCGTGGCCCGCTGGGGTAGCCTGGCCAAGCTGCACGACGTGTGGCGCCGTTTTCTGCGCGACTACCACGATACCGGTGCGCAGCTGGCCAGCGCCAGCCAGCCCGAGCGCAGCGCGCAGGCACACCGGCTGCGCGGCGTGGCGGCCAACCTGGGCCTGGTGCAGCTGGCCGGCCTGGCCGCCCGCATCGAGCAGGGCGACGCCCCCGACGACGCCTGGCAGGCACAGCTGGCTGCCACACTGGCCCAGCTGCAAGCCGCCCTGCCAGCCCTGGCCGATGACAGCCTGCCCGCAGGCCAACTCCAGCCAGCCCCTGCCGCCTTGCTACCCCACCTGGCCGCGCTGGAAAGCGCCTGCCAGCATGGCACCCTGGACGACGACAGCCTGGCGGCCCTGGCCGCCGCCCTGCCTGCCAGCCAGCTGGCCAGCCTGCAAGCGGCCCTGGACGAATTTGATTTTGATACGGCACTGCACGCGCTGGCACAGCTACGCCAGCACGTGGCAGGCCCCAACGAGCAAGCCTCATGACGACCGCACCCCAAGACACCCGGCCGCTACTGCTACTGGTAGACGACGAGCCCACCAACTTGCAGGTCCTGCGCCATATCCTGCAGGCCCACTACCGCCTGCAGTTTGCCCGCGACGGCGACAAAGCCCTGCAGCTGGCACGCCGCGAGCTGCCCGACCTGATCCTGCTGGACGTCATGATGCCCGGCATGACCGGCCTGCAAGTGTGCCAGCAGTTGAAAGCCCAGCCCGATACCGCCCGCATTCCGGTGATCTTTGTCACCGCACTGAGCGACAGTAGCGACGAGGCACAGGGCTTTGCCGCCGGCGCGGTGGACTACATCACCAAACCGGTCAGCCCGCCCATCGTGCTGGCCCGCGTGCGTACCCATTTGTCGCTGGTACGGGTAGAAGAGCTGCGCGACAGCCGGCTGCAGATCATTCGCCGCCTGGGCCGCGCCGCCGAATTCAAGGACAACGAAACCGGCCTGCACGTGATCCGCATGAGCCACTACGCGCGCGAGCTGGCGCTGGCGGCCGGCCAGGGCGAGGCGTGGGCCGACGAGCTGCTGGCCGCCGCCCCCATGCACGATATCGGCAAGATAGGCATACCCGACGCCATCCTGCAAAAGCCGGGCAAGCTGGACGCGGACGAATGGCGCATCATGCAGACCCACGCCGACATCGGCGCCCGCATCATGGGCGACGACCGTTCCAGCCTGCTGCAGATGGCCGCCACCATTGCGCACTGCCACCACGAACGCTGGGACGGCAGCGGCTACCCGCAAGGCCTGGCCGGCGAGGCCATCCCCTTGGCCGCCCGCATCGTGGCCATTGCCGACGTATTCGACGCCCTCACCAGCGTACGGCCGTATAAAGCAGCCTGGACGATAGAGGCCGCGCTGGCGCACATCACGGCCGAAGCCGGCCAGCATTTCGACCCGACGCTGGTGGCGCACTTTCTGGCGATCGAGCCCACGCTACGGCAGATCCAGGCGCGCTGGGCGGAGTAAGCCTGCAAGAAAATCGGCCCGCTGACGCGGGCCGCAGACAAAGGGCGCGGACAGTTACACCTGGAAGCGACCTACCAGCTTCTGCATGCGCAGTGCTACTTGCTCCATGGTGTCGGCCGTATGCGTGGTTTGCAGCGCGGTGTTGGCTACCTCCTGAGCGTGACCCACCACGCTTTCGATACGCTGCGCCACCTCTGTCGAGGCCTGCGACTGTTGCTGCAAGGCGCTGCTCAGCTCCGCTACGATGCCGGCAATCTGCTGGGACATATTGCGCAGGCTGGCCACACTTTCGCCAGCGCTACGGGCATCGGCCACGCTGGTGTTGACCATGGCCACACCGTTGCCGACCTCGGTTACCACCTGCTGTGTGGACTGCTGGATGCTGGTGACCATGCCTACGATTTCGTTGGTGGATTGTGCGGTGCGCTCCGCCAGCTTGCGGACTTCGTCGGCTACCACGGCAAAGCCGCGGCCCATTTCACCTGCCCTGGCAGCTTCGATGGCAGCGTTCAGTGCCAGCAGGTTGGTCTGGTCGGCAATGTCTTTGATAACCGCCACGATGGTGGAAATGCGCGACGAGTCATCTTGCAGCTGGGCAATGCGTTCTGCGGCAGATGTCACCACGCCCGCCACGTCCTGCGTACGCTTGATCAGGTCCTGCAGCATGGCGTAGCCCTGTACCGCCTGTTCGTCGGAGGTACGCGTCAGGCTGGCTGCCGATTCGGTATTGCTGGCCACGTGGCTGATGGAGACGGTCAGCTGTTCGGTGTTGGCCGCAATGCCGGAGGCGGCTTCGCTTTGCAGGCCTACGGCGTTTTCCATGTCCTTTACCGAGTGATGCAGCAGCTGGGACGATTGCAGCAGCGTTTGGGCGCTGTCACGGGTTTCCAGCATCGCTTCGCGCAGCTGGTGCTGCATACGCGACATGGCCTGGATCATCTGGCCGATTTCGTCGCGGGTGACGGGGGGCATGGCACTGCACAGATTGCCTTCGGCTATGTGGTTGGCCGCATCGATGGTGTCACGCAGGCGGCGGCTGATGCGCAGTGCCATCAGGAACGACAACAGAATGGCCAGCAGCAGGGCCAGTACCAAGGCAGTGTTACCCACCAGTACCGTACTGGAGACCGAATCGCGGGCGGCCGTAGCGGCTTGGCTGGCATGGTCATGCTTGAACTTGCCCAGTTTGTCGGTCTGGTCGCGTAGCTGGTTGGCTAGCGTTACCCACTCTTTTTTGGATAGTGCCAGCGCTTCGGCTTCTTTGCCTTGGTCGCGCAGGGCAAGGGCTTGTTCGACTGCCGCCCGGTAGGCGCTAGCTGCTGCTACGGTGGCTTGGTAGGTCTGGCGTTCTTCGTCGTTGGTGATCAGCGGCTCGTAGGCTTTCAGCGCCTCGCCCAGTTTGCCGTCCAGTTCCTGCAGTGATTTAGTCAGCTTGGCTTGCTCTTCCGGCGTGGTGGCCAGCAGCATTTCCAGGCTGCGTACGCGATAGCGCAGGCGCAGCTGGCTAATGTCGCCGGTGGTCTCGATCGAGGGCAGGGCATTGTCGGCAAGCGTCTGTACCGATTGGCGGATGCTGCCCACTTGCCATAGCAGGAACAGCATGGCCAGTACCAGGACGCCGCCACTAAGCAGGAAAGTCACCATGAACTTGCCGCGCATGGTCAGGTTATCGATAAAACGCATTGTGTCTCTCCGTCAGTTTATTCTTTTGTATTCCCTTTCCAATAATAGCCATATTTATCCGGGTATTTTTTATAAAAATGGCCGATTGCCGCGCTGCCGGAACCCTGATGCCGGGCCGGCGCGCATACGCGACAGTCGCCAAAAAACAGCGCCCCCGGCTGACGGACTGCAGCAGGGGGCGGGAAGGCAGTGTGGTTGGCTATCAGCGCTTGCCGGCAGCTTCTTCGCGGCGGCGCTTGGCTTCTTCCAGCAGGTACACCTGGTAGTCGTCCAGGTCGCCTTCAAAGTCGCTGACGCCACCGCGCGATACCAGCCAGAACTCGTCGCACACGGCGCGCAGCAGGGCGCGGTCGTGGCTGACCAGCATCACCGAGCCTTCGAATTCGTTGAGCGCCACACTCAGCGCCTCGCGCGTGGCCAGGTCCAGGTGGTTGGTCGGTTCATCCAGCAGCAGCAGGTTGGGGCGCAGCCACACGATCATGCACAGCACCAGGCGGGCTTTTTCGCCGCCGCTCATGCTGCCGACGGCTTGCTTCACCATGTCGCCGCTGAAATTGAAGGTGCCCAGGAAGTTACGCAGGCCTTGTTCGCGGCAGTCGGCGGCGGGCGGGCGCAGCGCGGCGGGGGTGTCGCGTGCCAGGCGCAGCATGTGCTGCAGCGGGTCGTCCTCGGGGCGCAGTACGTCCAGCTCCTGCTGCGAGAAGTAGCCGATGCTCAAGCCTTTGCCACGGATGACTTCGCCGCTGACCGGGCGCAGCGCCTCGGCCACGGTTTTGACCAGGGTGGATTTACCCTGGCCGTTGGCGCCCAGAATACCGATGCGCTGGCCGGCCAGCACCGAGCGGCGCACGCCCTGCACGATCACCGTGGGCGGTGTACCGGCGGGTGCGTCGTCTGGCGCCGGGTAGCCGAAGGCGGCTTCGCTCAGCGTCAGCATGGGGTTGGGCAGGCTGGACGGTTCTTTGAACTCGAACTGGAATTCGGCGTCGGCCAGTACCGGCGCAATCTTCTCCATGCGCTCCAGTGCTTTCACGCGGCTTTGCGCCTGCTTGGCCTTGCTGGCCTTGGCCTTGAAGCGGTCGATAAACTTTTGCAGGTGGGCGATCTTTTCCTGCTGCTTGGCCTGCGCAGCCTGCTGCAGCACCATCTGCTCGGCGCGCATGTCTTCAAACTTGCTGTAGTTGCCGCCGTAGCGCACCAGCTTGCCGTGGTCGATGTGCAGGGTGACGTTGGTGATGGCGTCCAGAAACTCGCGGTCGTGGCTGATTACCACCAGGGTGCCGGCGTATTGCTTGAGCCAGGCTTCCAGCCACACCAGGGCGTCCAGATCCAAGTGGTTGGTAGGTTCGTCCAGTAGCAAGAGGTCGGACGGGCACATCAGCGCCCGCGCCAGCTGCAGGCGCATACGCCAGCCACCGGAAAAGCTGTTTACCGGGCGCTGCAGCTCGGCCACGCTAAAACCCAGGCCCAGAATCAACGCCTGGGCGCGGGCGGGGGCGTCGTGCGCGCCGGCGTCGTTCAGCGCGGTGTAGGCGTGCGCCATGCGCATGTAGTCTTCGCCAGCCTCGGCTTCGGCCACTTCCTGCTGCGCGGCCAGCAGGGCGGTATCGCCCTCCACTACAAAGTCGGTAGCGCTTTGCGCGGTTTCCGGCATGTCCTGCGCCACCTGCGCCATGCGCCACTGGCTAGGGATGTGAAAGTCGCCGCCGTCTTCGTGCAGGCTGCCGTTCAACACGGCAAACAGCGACGATTTACCGGCGCCATTACGGCCCACCAGGCCGACTTTTTCACCCGGGTTCAGGGTAACGGTGGCGCCATCCAGCAGCAGCTTGCTGCCCCGGCGCAGTACAACATTTTTAAGCGTGATCATGAATACAGCCGCCAGGCGACCCGAAAAGGTAAAGCCGCACTGGCGCAGGGCCGGGTAACGACAGGGGGCGGTCAAGGTTGGCCGCCGTAAGCGGCTGCATGGTACCACGCCAGGCAGGTGCGCTGAGGCGCGCTGTGGTCATGCGGCGGCGCGTGTGATTCGATAATGCAAAAAAGCTTTCACACAAAACTAAAGTAATGATAAGGTAACACCACTGCGTGAAAGTGCAGTGTAGATACAGATCAGTCAGTAGGGCGCGGCAGCCATGCCGCGCCCTTTTTCATGCCTGCCGTGCTGCCCGTCAGGCTGCGGCGCGCTGGCATAGCGCCGCCATCAGCCACGCCATGTCGGCAGATACCACCCCGCCGGGCGGCAAAATGAAATGGTAGCCCTGCAGCGCCACCGCCTGCGCTAGCGGCCGCACCAGGGCGCCGCTGGCCAGCTCTGGCCCCACCAGCAGCGGGTTGGCCAGCGCGATGCCCTTGTGCGCCAGGCAGGCGTCCAGCGTCTGGTCGGCGCTGTAGTACACCATCTGCGGTTGCAGCTGCACGTGCAGGCCCTGTGCGGCCAACCATAGCTGCCACCATTCGCCATCGTCTTCATGAATCAGCGTGTGTTGCAGCAGCGCGGCCGGGCTGGCCGGCGTGCCGTGCTGCGCCAGATACGCCGGGGTGCACACCGGGAACACCGGTGGCACGGCCAGCGTGTGGTGGTAGCCGGGCAGGCGGGCGATATCGTCGGCCACCAGGCCCAGGTCGGCCTGGCCGGCTTGTAGCTGGCAAAACGTGGCGTGCGGCTCTATCGCCAGGCGCAGGCCGGGGCGCTGCGCCAGCAGGCTATCCAGCAGCGGGGCCAGCCAGCGCCGCGCCAGGCCCGGCACCACCATCAGCCGCAGCAGGGCAGGCTGCGGCTGCGCCAGGGCGGCACTGGCTGCGGCCAGCTCGTCCAGCAGGCGGCTGGCGGTGGCCAGATACTGCACCCCGGCGGCAGTGGGCTGCACGCCACGCGCATTGCGCTGAAACAGCGCCACCCCCAGCCAGCTTTCCAGCTGCCGCACGTGCCGGCCTATGGCCGGCTGGGTCACGTTCAGCTCCTGCGCCGCGGCCACAAAGCTGCCCAGCCGGGCGGCGGCCTCAAAGGCGCGAACACTATTAAGCGGGGGCAGGCGGCGGGCCATGGCGGCTCCAGCTGTTAAATTAATTAACACAAGGTAGCAAAAAGCGTGTCTTGCCGGTAGCGGCACGCGCTGGCCACACTGTGGCAACACTTGCGGAGCCGCCATGTACCAGCCCTTCTACCACGCCGACCAGTACCGCCCCCAGCTCACCCCGCCCAGCTACTGGCACGCCACCACGGCGCGGCCAACCCTGGCGCCCGGCAGCGGCGAGCACACGGTGGATGTGGCCATTATCGGCGGCGGCTACTGCGGGCTGTCGGCGGCACTGCACCTGGCGCGCGACCACGGCGCCAGCGTGGCGGTGCTGGAGGCGGGCGACATAGGCTGGGGCGCGTCTGGCCGCAACGCCGGCTTCAATACCTTGCCCGCTACCAAGCACGACTACGCCGGCCTGCTGCGCCAGCTGGGCCCGGCCGGTGCCGCCGGTTTCATGGCCGCACAAAACGAGGCCATGCAGCTGGTGGCCACGCTGGCGGCAGAGGAGGGCTTGGCCACCCAGGCCTGTGGCAGCGGCAGCTACGTGGTGGCGCACAGCCCGGCCGCCTGGGATGCGCTGCAGGCCGAGCACGACGCCTGGCAGCAGCACACGCCGGTAGCCTGCCGCCTGCTGCCGCGCCAGGTGTTTGCCGGCATGGGGCACGATGGCCCGGCGCAGCACGGCGCACTGCATATCCTGCAAGGTGGCGGGCTGAACCCGCTGGCGCTGGTGTGCGGCCTGGCGCAGGCGGCGCAGCGCCACGGAGCCGTGCTGCTGCCGCAGCAGCCGGTAAGCCGCTGGCAGCGCCACACCGCCGGCCACACCTTGCACGCCAGCGGCAGCGTGGTACACGCCCGCCAGCTACTGCTGGCCACCAATGGCTACCTGCCGGGCGTACTGCCACCCGCGCTGCGCCAGCGCACCCTGCCGGTGATCTCCAACATCATCGTGACCCGCCCGCTAAGCGCAGCAGAGTGGGAAGCCTACCGCTACCACAGCGAGACCCCCATGTTCGACACCCGCCACCTGCTGAGCTACTGGCGCCGCCTGCCCGATGGCCGCCTGCTGTTTGGCGCCCGTGGCGACCTGAGCGGCAGCGACGCCAGCGGCCAGCGCCAGCGCGCCCTGTTGCAGGCACAGTTGGCCGCCCGCTTTCCCGCCTGGGCCGGGGTGGAGATCGACTACTTCTGGCGCGGGCTCATCGCCGTTAACCGGCGCATGCTGCCGCAATATGGCACCCTGCCGGATGATGGCAGCGTGTGGCACGCCGCCGGCTGCTTTGGCAGCGGTGTCAGCACCATGCCGTGGCTGGGCCGCGCGCTGGCACGCGCCATGGCCGGGCAGCCGCCCACCGCCACCGAAGCCGCCTGCGCCATGCACGGCCTGGCCCCGCGCCTGCCGCCCGCCACCGCGCTGCAAAAGCTGGGCCTGCGCCTTGCTTATACCGCCTACGCCTGGCGTGACCGTTTTAGTGAACCCGCTTGAGGAGCCCCGCATGACTGCATTGATCTACCGCCCGCTGCTCGCCATCGCGCTGGCGGCTGCCAGTATGGCCAGCCACGCCGCCGGTGTGGTGAACGTGTACAACTGGACCGACTACGTGGCCGACAGCACCAACGCCAACTTCACCCGCGCCACCGGTATCAAGGTGCGCTACGACGTGTTCGATAGCAACGAGATCCTGCGCGCCAAACTGATGACCGGCAAAAGCGGCTACGACGTGGTGGTGCCCTCGCACAACACGCTGGCGCTGGGCATACGCGGCGGGCTGTTTTTGCCGCTGGATAAAACAAAGCTGCCCAACCTCAAGCACCTGGACCCGGCCATCCTCAAGATCGTGGAGCAGTTCGACCCCGGCCAGCGCTACGGCGTGCCCAACTACTGGGGCTTTAACACCGTGGGCATCAATGTAGACAAGGTGAGCAAGGCGCTGGGCGGCAAGCTGCCAGCCAACCCGTGGGACCTGATCTTCAAGCCCGAATACACCGCCAAGCTGCAAGGCTGTGGCATCAGCGTGCTGGATTCCCCCAGCGAGTTTTTCCCGGTAGCGCTGCACTATTTTGGCCTGGACCCCAACAGCAACAAGCTGGCCGACTACCAGACCGTGGCCAGCAAGCTCAAAGCCGTGCGCCCGCATTACAAGCTGTTTTCCGGCTCCAGCTACTACAACCAGATGGCCAGCGGCGACCTGTGTGTCGCCATGGGCTATAACGGCGACTTCAACCTGGCGCGCCAGCGCGCCGAAGAAGCGCGCAACGGCATCAAGATCCAGGCGCTGCTTGCCCCCGGCGCCGACCTGTGGGTAGACATGTGGGCCATCCCGCGGGATGCGGCCAACGTAGACAACGCCCACGCCTACATCAACGCCATGCTGGACCCGAAAACCGCCGCCGCCAACGCCAACCACGTGGCCTACGCCACCGCCGTACTGGCCGCCCGCCCGCACATGCAGCCCGCGCTGGTGAACAACCGCACCATCTTCCCGCAGCCTGCCGACTTGCAAGGCAGCTTTGTCGCACTCACCCCCGACCCCAAAACCATCAACGGCTACACCCGCATCTGGCAGCAGCTGCGCAGCGGGCGCTAGGCCGTTTACTGGCGGGTCCATGTTGGCCGCAAGCCCTCACCCCTGACCCCTCTCCCCGAGGGAGGGGGGAATGATGGTGCGCAGCCGTGGGTAGCGTGCTGGGTGGGCGCTACACTGCGGCCAACCTTCGGCCTGCGTGTTGCGGCCAACCCGGCAAGGTGTAGCGTGCTGGTGTGCCCCCCTCGCCCTGCGGGAGAGGGGCCGGGGGTGAGGGCGCCCTGCGGCCAACCTTACCCCGCATAGATCGTTGACATCCGCCACTTCTCGCCCTGCGAGAGAACGCAATGCCGGTACGCAGCCGTAGGTAGGCTTGCGCCAGCCGCCTGAGCGATGCGGCCAACCCGGCAAGGTGTAGCGCGCTGGTGTGCCCCCCTCGCCCTGCGGGAGAGGGGCCGGGGGTGAGGGCGCGACGCGGCCAACCCTACAGCGGCAGCGCGTGGGTGAGCTTGGCGGTTTCCATCGGTACTTCGGTTTTCACGCTTTGCACGCTGGCAATGCGCGTGAGCTCATGTGCGTGAAACTGCCGGTACGACGCCAGATCGGTAGTGACAATGCGCAGCAGCATGTCGCACTCGCCCGCCATCACGTGGCATTCCACCACCTGCGGCATATCGCGCACCGCCTGGATAAAGTGGTTGGTGGTGTCCGCGTCTTGCGCCTTGAGCCATACCCGCGCAAACAGCGTGAGCCCCGCGCCCACCTTGCTGCCATCCAGCACCGCCACGTAGCGGCTTATCACTCCCGCCTCTTCCAGCTGGCGCACGCGGCGCAGGCAGCTGGACGGCGACAGCCCCACCTGCTGCGCCAGGGTAGCGTTTTGTATGCGGCCATCGCGCTGCAGCGCCTGCAGAATGCGGCGGTCGAGCTTATCCAGTTTTACGGCATCCAATTTCAACACCTGCCTGTTTTGTGAAACCGGATTGCATTATGGCAAGAAATGCCGCGCACTACGCAAGCCTATTCTGGCCGCCTTTCCCTACACTGTGTCTGCCTGCCCCGCCCACTGCGGCACCGCCGTTTCCCCCGGCTGCTGCGCTGGCGGCGGCAGGCACCACTAGGGAGAAACACCATGACCAGCCACACCCTGCTGCTATTCGGCCTCACTGTTTTCCCGCTGGTATGCACCCCGGGGCCCGACATCCTGTTTGTGGCCTCGCAGGGGCTGACCGGCGGGCGCGCCGCCGCCACCCGTGCCAATGCCGGCATTCTTACCGGCTACTGCGTGCACGCGCTGTTGGCCGCATTCGGCATTGCCGCGCTCATTACCGCCTGGCCGCCGCTATTTCACGCCATCCGCTGGGCCGGGCTGGCCTACCTGCTGTACCTGGCGGTGCAGATGTTCCGCTCCGCCATGCAGCCCGGCGCGCTGGCGCTAAACGGCAACCCCACGCAGCGGCAGTTTGCCCGCGGCTTTGTCACCAGCCTGCTGAACCCCAAAGGCCTGCTGATCTACCTGTCCATCCTGCCCAACTTCATCCAGCCCGGCGAAGCCGTGGCCCTGCAGGCGCTGCTGCTATCCGCCATCTTTATCGGCAGCTGTGCCGTGGTATACGGCCTGATAGGCTACAGCGCCGCCAGCATGGCCCGCCGCGGCGGCATCAGTGACGCCAAACGCCGCCTGGCCGAAGCCAGCGCCGGCAGCCTGCTGCTACTGGCCGCCGGCAAGCTGGCGGCGTAGCGATGAAGGGTTGGCCGCAGGCTTAGTGCCCCGGCTAAACAGTGGGGCACTAGGCCGTACCGCGCCGCTGTGTTACCGCGCACTAGGCCCACTTGGCTGCGGCCAACCTTTATCGATATACATATTGCATCCATAGAATCCATGCCATAAGCTGCCATAAATTCTATTGAAATAAGCATATGGCAAGTGCAATCACGGCGGTTTCCACCGGCCCCAGCGGCCGTATTCATCAGCTGCGTCAGTACCTAGCCGGGCTTAGCCAGCAGCACGTGCTGGCGGCGCTAGCAGGCTTTAGCTACCGCACCGCCGCGCAGTATGGCTATAGCGACTCTACCGACTACGACCTGCTGCACGACACCCAGCGCTACCCGCCCAAAGCTATACTCGGGTTGGCCGCAGGCCAGCTACTGGGCCAGCCGCTGCCGCCCAAAGCCTTTGCTGGCGGCTTGGGCTCGCCGTGTTTTGCCATCTTGCAGAATTTGGGGTTTCAGATCGTGCCCAAGCTGGTGCTGCAGCGTTACCAGCGCTACAGCCGCCAAGACATCTCGCAGCTGTTTGAGCCGGGTTGTAGCTTTACCCCTGGCGCGGGGCTATGGGGCATATCCGGCATAGTAGAAACGCCCAGAAACAGCGGCCAGTTCGTGTTTTTGGTCACGCTGGGGCCACCCACCGAAGGCAACCCCTACCAAGACGCCATCACCGCAGACGGCTACCTGATTTGGGAATCGCAAAGCCGCCACGACTTTGCCTCACCCGCTATCCAGCGCCTGCAGCAGCACGACGCCGCACAAAGCAATATTCATCTGTTTGTCCGTGGTAACAGCCACGACCAATACGCCTATATGGGCGTGCTTGCCTACCACGACCACCACCCCAGCAAACAAAACCCGGTGCACTTTGAATGGCAAATCCTGCACTGGGACCGCACCCCCGAGCAGCTCAGCGAGATGGGGCTGCCCTATCGTGCCGCCCTAAACCCGCTGTACCAAGCCGCACCCGCCACGCCCCAGCCGCCGTTACTACAGCGCGTAGACCCCCCTGCGGCCAACCCTGCGCCCAAGCGCGGCAAAGCCAAGCACGCTGCGGCCAACATCGACTGGGCCGCGCGTGACCAACGCCACCGCGACCTAGGGCTGCGCGGTGAACGGCTGGTACTGCAATACGAAATCGCCCAGCTACAGCAACAAGGACACGCCGACTTGGCCGCGCAAGTAAAGCATGTGGCGCTGCAAAACGCGGCCGCCGGTTACGACATTGCGTCGTTTTACCCAGACGGCCGTGCCAAATTCATCGAGGTAAAAACCACCCAAGGCCCGGCCGACACGCCGTTTTACATCTCAGCCAACGAGGTAAACGTATCCAGCGAACACCCCGACGCCTACGTGCTGTACCGCGTGTATGGGCTAAGTGAAGACGCCGACAGCGTGCAGTTTTTTGAACTGCCGGGGCCGGTGGGGCAGCACTGTCAGCTAGAGGCGGTGAGTTTTAGGGCGAGGGTGGGAAGTGTCTAAAAATGTAGAGGTAGCCCGGCCAATGCAGGCGGTCATTGTGGATAGAAAAGCCAGGCGCAATCCCAGCTGGTCGAGAGACGAGCTGATCCTCGCGTTAGACCTTTACATGCGTCACCGGGTCTCACTGCCGGGTAAAGATTCCCCAGAAGTCACAGAGCTTTCCAAGGTGCTGAACGAGCTTGGTGCTGCACTGTTCCAGCGAACAGACACTAGCTATCGGAACACGAACGGCGTTTATATGAAGCTGATGAACTTTAGGCGACTCGATCCTGATTACGTGGCAGAGGGTAAGAAAGGTCTGACCAGAGGTAACCAAGACGAAGAATGTGTTTGGGCTCAATTTGCTAGTGATCCTGTAAGGCTTGTCGCAGTTGCTCGATTCATTCGGCTGGGAATTTCAAAAGATCTTTCCAATGTGGATTTAGCTGGTCCTGATGAGCCCGGTATTGAGGAAGCAGAAGAGGGCAAGGTTGCTACGCGTATGCATCGCTACAGGGAGCGAGACAGGAGACTTGTGGTTGAGGCAAAAGCTCAAGCGATGAAGCGGTATGGCCGGTTGGCCTGTGCAGCTTGTGGTTTCGATTTTTCGAAGCAGTATGGCGTACTTGGCACCAATATCATTGATGTTCACCACACAAAGCCAGTTCATACAATGCTGCCGGGAGAGAAAACAAATGTGGCAGACCTTGTGCTCTTGTGCTCTAACTGCCATCGCATCGTCCACTCGAAGCGTACATGGCTCAGTGTCGAAGACGTTAAGTCTGCTTTAGCAATTTCGAACTTGGATGGGACGTAAATTTTTTTGCTATTTAAATTGACGCACCGGGATGGTCTTGATTGGTGATGTAAGGGCCTATGAAAGTATCAAATTCCTGAGGCGAATAGGAGGCTTTGAAATGAAAATGGCCTCCAAACTTGGAGGCCATTTGCTAAGCTGAGTACAGCGAACCGAATCCCAAAAATCTAGAAAAGTGGGAAAAATCTAGATATTCGTGGGATCCTACATTTTTACACGTCAATATTCCGCGCAATCAACGCATTGCTCTCGATAAACGCGCGGCGTGGTTCGACGTTGTCGCCCATCAGGGTGGTAAACACGTCGTCGGCGGCCATGGCGTCTTCGATTTTTACTTTCAGCAGGCGGCGTACTGTCGGGTCCATGGTGGTTTCCCACAGCTGGCCGGGGTTCATTTCGCCCAGGCCTTTATAGCGCTGGATGGACAGGCCCTTGCGGGTTTCGCCCAGCAGCCAGTCTAGCGCGTCGCCAAATTCGCTTACCGGTTTCACGGTTTCGCCGCGTTTTACCTGGGCGCCGTCGCGCAGCAGGCCGTGCAGCATGTCGCCGGTTTTGGCCAGTACGTCGTAGTCGGCGGTGGCCAAAAAGTCCTGGTCCAGCACGGTGACCAGCACGTTGCCGTGCAGCATGCGGGTGATCTTGATGAGCCAGGCGTCGTTTTTCTCGTCGCGCAGGGCGTCCAGCTTGATGAGCTCGGCGGGCAGTACGGCGGCCAGGCGCTGTACGGCGGTGGCGGCGGCGCTTTCGCTATCCAGGCTGATGCGGCCAACCTTCATCAGGGCGTGCAGTACCAGCGGGTCTACTACGCGGCTTTCGCGGTCGATGGCGGCGCGGGCTTGCAGGTACTGGCGGGCGATTTCACCCAGGGCGTCGCCGCTGAGCGGGGCTTCGCCGGCGGCGGGGGTGAGCTCGGCTTTGTCCAGCGCCAGCTGCAGCAGGTACTGGTTCAGCTCGAAATCGTCTTTCAGGTAGCGTTCCTGCTTGCCGTGCTTGGCTTTGTACAGCGGCGGCTGGGCGATGTAGATGTGGCCACGCTCTACCAGCTCGGGGGTCTGGCGGTAGAAGAAGGTGAGCAGCAGGGTGCGGATGTGCGCGCCGTCTACGTCGGCATCGGTCATGATGATGATGCGGTGGTAGCGCAGCTTGTCCGGGTTGTATTCGTCTTTGCCAATGCCGCAGCCCAGCGCGGTAATCAGGGTGGCTACTTCCTGGCTTTGCAGCATTTTGTCGAAGCGGGCGCGCTCCACGTTCAGGATCTTGCCTTTTAGCGGCAGGATGGCCTGGAACTTGCGGTCGCGGCCTTGCTTGGCGGAGCCGCCGGCGGAGTCACCCTCGACCAGGTAAAGCTCGGACATGGCCGGGTCTTTTTCCTGGCAGTCGGCCAGCTTGCCGGGCAGGCCCAGGCCGTCCATCACGCCTTTGCGGCGGGTGATTTCGCGGGCTTTGCGGGCGGCTTCGCGGGCGCGGGCGGCTTCTACGATCTTGCCGGTAATGATTTTGGCTTCGTTGGGGTTTTCCATCAGGAAGTTTTTCAGGGCTTCGCTGATGACTTCGTTTACCACGGGGCCGATTTCGCTGGAGACCAGTTTGTCTTTGGTCTGGCTGCTGAATTTGGGGTCGGGCAGCTTTACGGACAGCACGCAGGTCAGGCCTTCGCGCATGTCGTCGCCGGTGGTGTCGACCTTGGCTTTTTTGGCCACTTCGCTTTGTTCGATGTAGCCGTTCAGGGTGCGGGTCATCACCTGGCGCAGGGCGGTAAGGTGGCTACCACCGTCGCGCTGCGGGATGTTGTTGGTGAAGCACTGCACGTTTTCCTGGTAGCTGTCGTTCCACTGCATGGCCACTTCTACGGTCATGCCGTCTTTTTCGCCAATGCCGTAAAACACTTTGGGGTGCAGGGCGTTTTTGTTGCGGTTCATGTACTGCACGAAGCCGGCTACGCCGCCGCTAAAGGCAAAGTTTTCTTCTTTGCCGTTACGTTTGTCGATCAGGGTAATGGCCACGCCGTCGTTCAGGAACGACAGTTCGCGGATGCGCTTGGCCAGGATGTCGAAGTGGAACTCTACGTGGCCGAAGGTTTCTTCGCTGGCGCGGAAGGTCACTTCGGTACCACGGTGGGTGGTGTGCCCGGTCATGGTCAGCGGGGCCACGGCTTCGCCACGGCGGAATTCCATTTCGTGCACCTGGCCGTTACGCCAGATTTTGAGCTTGAGCCAGTCGGACAGCGCGTTCACTACCGATACGCCCACGCCGTGCAGGCCGCCGGAGATCTTGTAGCTGTTGCTGTCGAACTTACCGCCGGCGTGCAGGATGGTCATGATGACCTCGGCTGCCGAGCGGCCTTCTTCCGGGTGTATGTCGGTAGGGATACCGCGGCCGTTGTCTTCCACCGAGATGGATTGATCCGGGTGGATGGTGACTTTGATGGTGTCGGCGTGGCCGGCCAGCGCCTCGTCAATGGCGTTGTCCAGTACTTCGAACACCATGTGGTGCAGGCCGGTGCCGTCCTGCGTGTCGCCAATGTACATGCCGGGGCGCTTGCGCACTGCGTCCAGACCTTTTAGTACCTTGATGCTGTCCGCGCCGTATTCCTGTTCGCTCATAAACCCACTCTTGTTTCTGTTCGTTCGGGGCAGCTGCCCCCATGCTGGCGGCCAACCTTAGGCTGGTGGCCGCCGCCGCTGGCCCTGCACGGGGCAGGGCTGGCGGGTGTCAGATGCGCATTGGCATCACGACATATTTGAAGGTTGCGTTGTCCGGGATGGTCACCAGCACGGCGCGTACGGCGTCGCCAAAGGCGAGCTGCACGGTTTCAGCCGGCAGGTTGGTCAGCACGTCCAGCAGGTAGTTGATGTTGAAGCCGATTTCCAGCTCGGCGCCCTGGTAGGCGATTTCCAGCTCTTCTTCGGCTTCTTCCTGCTCGCTGTTGGTGCACAGGATGGACATGGTGCCCGGGCGCAGTACCAGCCGTACGCCGCGGAATTTCTCGTTGGCCAGGATGGCTGCGCGTTGCAGGGCCTGCAGGAAGGTCACGCGTTCCAGCAGGAAGATGTTGTTGTTGTCCAGCGGGATCACGCGGTTGTAGTCGGGGAACTTGCCGTCCACGATTTTGCTGATGATCACGGTGCTGCCAAAGCTGAAGCGCACCTGGTTGGACAGCAGCTCTACGTTGATCTGCTCGTCGCTATCCTGCAGCAGCTTGTACAGCTCGACGATGGTTTTGCGCGGCAGGATCACTTCGCTCTTGGCCAGGTTGGCCGCAATCTCGGCGCTGGCAAAGGCCAGGCGGTGGCCGTCGGTGGCGATCAGGCGCACCTGGTTGCCTTCGGTTTGCAGCAGCAGGCCGTTCAGGTAGTAGCGAATGTCCTGCACGGCCATGGCGTACTGTACCTGGGCGATCAGGCGCTTCAGGTCGCGCTGGGCCAGGCTGAAGCTGGCTTCGGCGGCGCTGGCGGCCGACAGCAGCGGAAAGTCGTCCGCCGGCAGGGTTTGCAGGTTAAAGCGGCTTTTGCCGGCTTTCAGCATCAGGCGGCCGTCTTGCTGTTCCAGCGTAACGGTGGTCTTGTCGGGGATCGCGCGCAGGATGTCCTGCAGCTTTTTGGCCGAGGTGGTCAGGCGGAAGGCTTCGCCGGCGATGTCGTCGGGGCTGGCCGTGGTGATCTGGATTTCCAGGTCGGTGGCCAGAAAGCTTACCGCGTCTGCCTTTTTCTCGATCAGTACGTTGGAGAGGATAGGCAGGGTGTGGCGACGCTCTACGATGCCGGTGACAGCCAGCAGGGGTTTGAGCAGTGCATCGCGTTCGGCTTGCAGAATCAGCATGTGCGGACTCCCGGGGTTACAGGTCGTTATGAAAAGGTTCAGTTACGCAGCATGGATAGCAGCGTATCGTAATCGTGGGCGATGTCCGCGTCACTACCGCGCATTTCTGCAATGGTTTTGCAGGCGTGCAGCACGGTGGTGTGGTCGCGGCCGCCAAAGGCGTCGCCGATGTTCGGCAGGCTCAGCGAGGTCAGCTCTTTGGCTAGCGCCATAGCGACCTGGCGCGGCCGGGCGATGTCGCGGCTGCGCTTTTTGCTGTGCATGTCGGACAGCTTGATCTTGTAGTACTCGGCCACCGTTTTCTGGATGGCGTCCACGGTGATCTGGCGGTTGCCGGCGGCCAGGATGTCTTTCAGCGCTTCTTTCACCAGCTCCATGGTAATGGGCTGGCTGGTAAAGCGGGCGTAGGCCACCACGCGCTTCAGTGCGCCTTCCAGCTCGCGCACGTTGCTGCGCACGTTCTGGGCAATGAAGAAGGCCACGTTGTGGTCCAGCTTGGTGTTATCGGCTTCGGCCTTTTTCATCAGAATGGCCACGCGCATTTCCAGCTCCGGCGGCTGGATCTCTACGGTCAGGCCCCAGCTAAAGCGCGAAATCAGGCGCTCTTCCATGCCTTCTATCTGCTTGGGGTAGCTGTCGCAGGTCATGATCACCTGCTTGCCGCCCTCGATCAGCGCGTTAAAGGCGTAGAAGAATTCTTCCTGCGTGCGGTTTTTGCCGGCAAAAAACTGGATGTCGTCGATCAGCAGCAGGTCCAGGCTGTGGTAGTAGCGCTTGAACTCGTCAAAGGCCTTGTGCTGGTAGGCGCGCATGATGTCGGCGACGTAGCGTTCGGCGTGGATGTAACGAATCTTGGCCTGCGGGTTTTTCTGGTAAACGTGGTTGCCGATGGCTTGTATCAAGTGGGTCTTACCCAGGCCCACGCCACCGTACACAAACAGCGGGTTGTAGGCCGGGTCGCCCGGGTTTTCGGCAATTTGCAGCGCAGCGGCGCGCGCCAGCTGGTTGCCTTTACCGGTAACCAGGGTATCAAAGGTAAACGCCGGGTTCAGGCGGGTACTTTCGTGGCCACCGCCAATGGCTTTCAGTGCGGTTTGCTTGGGGCTGGCGGCGACGCTGGGGTTGCTGGCCGGGCGGCTGTCGGTTTTGCTGTCGCTGGCGGCGGCGGGGTTGGCCGCAGGTGCGCTGCCATTGCCCTGGCCACGCGGGGTGGCTTTGGGCGGCGTAACCGGGGCCGGGGTGGCGCCGGCGGGCGCGCCAATGCGCAGCTCTACCGGTGTTTCGCCCAGCAGCTCGATGGCCAGCTCTTCAATACGCGCCAGGAAGCGGTCTTTGATGAACTGCAGGATGAAACGGTTGGGTGCGTACAATACCAGTGCCTCCTCTGTCGGCTCGGCGGCCAGAGGGCGGATCCAGGTATTGAATTGCTGCGAGGAAAGTTCTTCCTCCAGACGCGTCAGGCACGTGGCCCAGAAGTGTTCCGGTTCAGTCATCAAAGTCATTAAAAACAAAATCCCGCCGCAAACGGACAGCTGGTCAGGGGGCGGCGGGAGTGGCTGACGGCAAGCGGCACCGGCAGTCATTGTTGGGTTGGGCTGGCTAGCCTTGCCTGTATAAGGGTAGCCGTGCTGGAGATTCGCTTTTATTGGGCACGGCGGCAGGCAGGTTTTCAGCTGGCTATTCTACGGCTTTTGCGCAAAGTTATCCACAGCGCTGCAAAAAATTTGTACAGCGTTTTGCCCACCATGGGTAGGGTGTAGTGTCTCTATAATGTGTGCTTTAGCGTGCTGCCCGCAGGCTGTTGGCGGGCTTCTGGGCGGCAATGGTTGACAAAACATGGATTTATCTGTGTAATCACGCGTTTATTTCCGTTTCGAAACAGGAAAACTTCATCATGAAACGTACTTACCAGCCTTCTACTACCCGCCGCAAGCGTACTCACGGCTTCCTCGTTCGCTCCAAGACCCGTGGTGGTCGTGCCGTTCTGGCCGCCCGTCGCGCTAAAGGTCGCAAGCGTCTGGCCGTTTAATCGCTTGGACAACACATTTCGCCGTGCGCACCGGCTTTTAAAAACGGATGAGTTCTCATCCGTTTTTCATTTGCGGAACGCGCGCAGTAATAACCTGTTCCAGGTGTATGCTCGGCCCAACGGCCTGACGCATGCGCGTCTGGGCCTGGTGGTAGGCAAGAAGGTGGCCAAGCGTGCTAATCGCCGTAACTACATCAAGCGCACCGTGCGCGAGTGGTTTCGCCTGAACAAGCATGCCTTGCCACCGATGGATTTTGTTGTCCGCTCCCGGCAGGCGTATTACCGCGACGAATACCACGAAGCAATCACAGCTTTGGCTGCGCTCTTTGCTAAACTAGCCCGATGTCGAAATTCTTGATACTTCTGGTACGTTTCTACCAGCTGGCGATCAGCCCCTGGCTGCCGCCGCGCTGCCGGTATCAGCCTACCTGCTCGGCTTACGCTATCGAAGCATTAAGAAAGCACGGCGCCATCAAGGGCGGCCTGCTAGCGACACGACGGATATGCCGTTGCCACCCTTGGGGCGGCAGCGGTTATGACCCGGTTCCCTGACCTTTCCGGTAAGAGAGATGGACTCCAAACGACTGATCATCTTTATCGTGCTGTCTTTCGGCATCCTGCTGTTGTGGCAGGAATACTTTGCGCCGAAGCCGCCCGCCAAGCCTGCCGTGCAGCAACAAGCTGCCGCCACCGCAGCCCCCCATTCCGATGTACCGGCAGCCCAGCTAGCCGATACCGCCAAACCGGCCAAAGGCCAGCGCGTGGTAGTGAATACCGACGTGCTGCGCGCCGAGATCGACACCAATGGTGGCGACCTGCGCAGCCTGCAGCTGCTGAAGCACGATGGCGCGGTAGATGCTTCCAAACGCTTCGAGCTGTTCACCGATAAAGGTGAGCGCCTGTACGTGGCACAAACCGGCCTGATCGCCGCCGGCAACGCTGCCCTGCCTACCCACAAAACCGTGTTTGCGGCCGAAAAAGCCGAGTACCAGCTGGCGGGCGACAAGGTAGAAGTGAAGCTGACCGCCCCTGCGGCCAACGGTGTACAGGTCAGCAAGGTGTACACCTTCAAGAAGGGCAGCTACCTGATCGACGTGCGTTACGACATCGTCAACGGTGGCACCACCCCGCTGTCCACTACTGCTTACTTCCGCCTGCTGCGTGATGGCCAGACACCGGAAGGCGAAAGCCGCATGGCGCAAACCTTTACCGGCCCGGCGGTGTACACCCACGACGCCAAGTTCCAGAAGGTGAAGTTTGAAGACCTGGACAAAGGCAAGGGCGAATACGCCAAGAACGCCGACAACGGCTGGGTAGGCATGGTGCAGCACTACTTTGGTAGCGCCTGGATCCTGAAACCGCTGGAAGGCAAGCCGGTCTGCGCCAATGCACAAAGCTGCCAGTTCCTGCTGGAGCCTAAAAACGGTGCCTACTCGGCTGCCGCCCTGGTGACCGTACCGACCGTTGCCGCCGGCCAAAGCACCTCGCTGACCGTGCCGCTGTATGCTGGCCCGCTGGAATACAACACGGTGACCAAAGTGGCCGAAGGCCTGGACCTGGCCAAAGACTACGGCATGGTGCATATCTTTGCCTCGCCGCTATTCTGGCTGCTGACCAAGCTGCACGCACTGGTGAACAACTGGGGCTGGGCGATCGTGCTGCTCACCCTCACCGTGAAGGCCGTGTTCTACCCGCTGACCGCCGCCTCCTACCGCTCCATGGCCAAGATGAAGGTGCTGGCACCGCGTCTGGAAAACCTGAAGCAGCAGTACGGCGACGACCGCATGAAGTTCCAGCAAGCCGTGATGGAAATGTACAAGACCGAGAAAGTGAACCCGCTGGGTGGCTGCCTGCCTATGCTGGTGCAGATTCCGGTGTTCATCGGCTTGTACTGGGCGCTGCTGGCGTCGGTAGAGCTGCGCCAGGCTGAATGGCTGTACATCCACGATCTGGCGCGCCCGGACCCGTTCTACGCGCTGCCGCTGATCATGGCCATTACCATGTTTGCCCAGACCTTCCTGAACCCGCCACCGGCCGACCCGATGCAGGCCAAGATGATGAAGATCATGCCGATTGCCTTCTCGGTGATGTTCTTCTTCTTCCCGGCTGGCCTGGTGCTGTACTGGGTAGTGAACAACCTGCTGTCCATCGCGCAGCAGTGGTACGTGAACCAGAGTATCGAAAAAGCCCGCAAGGCGGCCCTGCAGTCCTGATTTGCGGCCAACCTTGTACGGTAGAATCACAGCCCGGCCTTTTGGCCGGGCTTTTTGCTGCCTGCGCTACCAACCGGACTAATATGCTTATTGCCACGAACCCCACGAAAGAACACGTAAGCCGTCTGCCAGGGGCTGCCTGACTGGCTATTTTTTGGTGTCTTTTCGTGGTTTTCGTGGCTCCAGAATCGAAGGAAATCCCATGAGCTTCAGCTACACCCCCAGCACCATCTGCGCCATTGCCACCGCCCCCGGCCGCGGCGGCGTGGGGGTGGTGCGCGTCTCCGGCCGCGACTTGCTGCCCTTTGCCCAGGCCATCAGCGGCGGCAAAACGCCGCGCCCGCGCTACGCCACCTATACCGATTTTTACGATGCCGATGGCAGCGCTATCGACAACGGCCTGCTGCTGTACTTCCCCGGCCCCAACAGTTTTACCGGCGAAGACGTGATCGAGCTGCAGGGCCACGGCGGCCCGGTGGTGATGAAGATGCTGGTGAGCCGCTGCGTGCAGCTGGGCGCCCGCCTGGCCGAGCCGGGCGAGTTCACCAAGCGCGCCTTCCTGAACGACAAGCTGGACCTGGCGCAAGCCGAAAGCGTGGCCGACCTGATCGACGCCGCCAGCGAAAGCGCGGCCAAGAGTGCGCTGAAATCGCTGAAGGGCGCGTTCTCGCACGAGATTCACACCCTGGTGGACGAGCTGATCAACCTGCGCATGCTGGTAGAAGCCACGCTGGACTTCCCCGAAGAAGATATCGACTTTCTGGAGAAAGCCGACGCGGTAGGGCGCCTGCGCCGCCTGCGCGGCCAACTGCAAAAAGTGCAGGCCACCGCCAAACAGGGTGCGCTGCTGCGGGAAGGCATGCACGTGGTGCTGGTGGGCCAGCCCAATGTGGGGAAATCCAGCCTGATGAACGCGCTGGCCGGCGACGACATCGCCATCGTCACCGATATTGCCGGCACCACGCGCGACACCGTGCGCGAGGAAATCGTGATCGACGGCGTGCCGGTGCACATCATCGATACCGCCGGCCTGCGCGATACCAACGATGTGGTGGAGAAAATCGGCATCGAGCGCACCTGGCAGGCGGTGGAGCGCGCCGACGTGGCGCTGGTGCTGGCCGATAGCCGCGATGGCCTGGTGCCCGAGGTACACGCCATTCTGGCCAAGCTGCCAGCGCGCCTGCCGCGCGTGCACGTGTTCAACAAGGTCGACCTGTCTGGTGGCCAGGTTGGCCGCAGCGAGCAAGACGGCCACCCGGTGGTACACCTGTCGGCGCGTACCCACGCCGGTGTGGACGACCTGCGCGCGCTGCTGCTGGAGATGATCGGCTACAGCGGCGACAGCGAAGGCGTGTTCCTGGCGCGCGAACGCCACCTGGACGCCATCGCCCGTGCTGCCGACCACCTGGGCCTGGCCGAGGCCGACTGGCAGATGGTGGAAATCTTTGCCGAAGAGCTGCGCATGGCGCAGAACAGCCTGTCGGAAATTACCGGCAAGTTCACACCGGATGACCTGCTGGGGGTGATCTTCAGCCGCTTCTGCATCGGCAAGTAAGCCGGCGCCCCCGTCTGGCGGGGGCATCATACCTGCATTGGCAGGGTGGCAATTATTGCTAAAATGTAATGGTATAAAACCAGCAGCAGATTTTTAAAACCATACTATTGGCACGTCATGCTAAAACCCTCATTTGTCTGCCGTGCCGGTTATCGGTATGAGTCTCGCTAGCATGTCGCGATTGCGCCTGATGCTGCGGTTCGGTATGCCATTGTGGCTGATGGCGTGCCTGGCTGCCCATGCCCAGGCCCAGCGCCTGGTCTTCGCCTTTAATACTGCAGAGCCTTACAAAGTACGTGATGCCCACGGCCGCCCGGCCGGGGCCTACGTGGATATCATTCGCGAGCTGGCACGCCGCAGCCAGCTGGTGCTGGAAATCGAGCAGGTGCCGCTCAAGCGTGTGCTGGCCATGATGGAAACCGGCAGCGCTGATATCACCATCGGCGTGAAAGGCGGCCCCGATCGCGATGCCTACCTGCAGTTTATCGACCCGCCGTTTGCGCCCAGCAGCCGTACCATTGTGTTGCAGCGTAGTAATGATGTGCGGGTGCTGCGGCGTTATGAGGATTTGCTGCCATTGCGGGTGGGGGTCGTGGAGGGGGTGCATTATTTTCCGCAGTTTGACGCCGATAGCCGTTTCCGCCGCGATGCGGCGCCGACGGTTGGCATGGCGCTGCGCAAGTTATTGGCCAAGCGTTTTGATGTGCTGCTGATCAATGGCTTGCAGGCGCAGGGCGAGCTGCGTGAATCGCGCTATCGCGGGCTGTATCGCCAGGCGCAGGTGTCGTTCGAGTTTGGCGAGCCCAGGCGTATTGCCATTTCGCGCAGGTCGGTGGTGGCGCAACAGCTGTCGGGTGTGCTGTCGCAGCAACTGGCTGGCATGGTGAAAGACGGTACCGTTCGCCGTTTGCTGGCCAAGGCCGATGCCGATATGGCCATAAGGCCGCAGCCTTGAGCCTGCGCCGTGCTTTGCTGGCCATGATGTTGGCCGCAGGCTGTGCTACCCCGGTGCTGGGGGCGCAGCCCGCCGTGCTGAATATTGCGTTCAGCGTGATGCCGCCCTGGAAAACCATCGATGCTCATGGTGAAGCGCAGGGCCCCTATGCACGCATACTGCGCCAGCTAGCCGCACAGCTGGGTGCCACGCCGCGTTTTATCCCGTGCTCGCTTAGCCGCTGCCTGCAGCTACTGCAGCTGGGCGAGGCCGACGTGGCGCTGGGCCTGGCGGCCACGCCGGAGCGCGTGGCGTATCTCGACTTTATCCCGCCAGGGCTGGACGAGGATTCGCGCATTGCCTTTTTCATGCGCAGCCAAGATCGCCGCCCGCTCGCCCGTTACGAAGACCTGGCCGGTTTGCGCATAGGGGTAACCCACGACCGGCGCTATTTTGCCCGCTTCGACGCCGATACCTCTCTACAGAAAGACGTGGCGCTGCACACGGCAGAGTCCATGCGCAAGCTGGTGGCAGGGCGGGTGGATGTGGTGATTGCGCCCGTGCTGCACGGGCGCAGCGTGCTGGTGGCCGAGTCGCTGGCGCAGCGCGTGCGCCAGATGCCGCTACAGGCCAAAGCCTACGGTGGCTTTATTGCCTTGTCCCGCTTGTCGCCCTGGGGGCCGTACCGCGCGCAGGTGGCCATGGCGATTACCCGTATGCGCGCCACGGGCCAGCTGGACCCAAGCCGGCAGATGCCGCACAACCAGCGCTGCGAGCAGGCCATGCCAGACGCTCGCACCCCAGGCTGCGGCTATGACGCGGCTGTCTTGCGGCCATAGCGGCCGCTTATAGCCAGCTGGGGTCCAGCCGGTCTGGCCGGTCGGTACACAGCATGTTTACCCCCCAGTGCCGCAGCCTTTGCATGTCTTCCAGCTGGTTTACCGTCCAGGCCATCACCGCCAGCCCGGCTTGGTGCAGGGCCTGCACGCTGGCTTCGTCCAGGGCGCGGTAGTGCACGTGCACGGCACAGCAGCCCAGGGCACGGGCCTGTGCCACGCTGTCTTCCGACAGGGTGTCCAGTAGCAGTGCGCGTGGCAGCTGCGGTGCGGCCAACTGTGCGCTAGCCAGCGCGGCGGTATCAAACGATGACAGCAGCGGCGGTAGCGCCGCGCCTTGCCAGAGCGCCTGGATTTCCGCCACACACACGCGGGCCATGGCGGCCGGCTCTCGCGCGGGCTTCAGCTCCAGGTTCACCGCCATGCCCAGCTTGCGGCTTTTGCTGGCCAGTGCCGCCAGCGTGGGCAGTGGTTCACCGGCAAATGCCAGGTGGTGATAGCGCCCGGCATCCAGCGTTTGCAGCTGGGCGATGGTTTGACCGGCCACGTCGCCGTTGCCGGTGGTGGTGCGCTCCAGGGCGTGGTCGTGCACGATCACCGCCTTGCCATCTGCGCTCAGCTGTACATCACACTCCACCCCGTTCACGCCCAGCCTGTGGGCCAGCAGCAGCCCTGCCAGCGTGTTTTCCGGCGCCAGTGCGCCCCCCAGCCGGTGGGCAAAGCCTAGTGGGTATGGCCAATGCATGCTTTTGCTCCGTTTCATGAAAAAAGCGTAACGGGGTGCGTTACAAAACTGTCGTCATTCTGCAGAAATTGCCTGCTACGGTAAGCATTTAGCGGCATTTGCCACAGGGATTACCCCTTAAGCGTAAACCCTTCTTTACAAAGTGTTAGACAAAAAGGTCTACTGTAATGCTGATGTTGCATTGCAATATCCCTGCGGCATGAGGTGGCTGGCTGTTATGGGCGTGGGCGTTCCGCCACAGCTGGCTGCATGTCGCAGCACCACAACGTACAGAAAACACGACAGCTTGCCGGTAGCTATGTAAATTTTTGGAAAAACTGTTTTGAAATCATTTGATTAATAGCTTGTTGGACAGTATGCATGGCCGCTGAGTTGCCCTGCTGACAGGGTTGGTTACCGTTTGGCATGTCGCTTTTTTGTAAAAGCATTGCGCTAAATCAAAAGTCGTGATGTAGTAATAATTCAAACGCTCGTTCGAAATCAGGCCTCGCACGGGCGTTCGCTATCTTTAGATTTTTTATTTGTCATTCATCTATTTGCAGAAAGGAAGACCATGCAAATCGCTATTCCAGCCGAAAGGCTGGCAGGTGAAAGCCGCGTGGCCGCGACACCGGAAACGGTTAAAAAGCTCGTCGCCATGGGCCATGCCGTGGTGGTAGAGGCGGGGGCGGGCACGATGGCGGCGGTGCCGGATGCGGCGTATGCCGAAGCCGGTGCCACCTTGGCCGCATCGCGTGCGGCAGTGCTGGCGCAGGGCGACATTGTGCTGACCGTGCGCCCGCTGCCGGAAGACGCCATTGCCGAGCTGAAAGAAGGCGCCGTGCTGATTGGCCAGCTGGCCCCGTTCCAGAACACCACCTTCCCGCAGCTGGCTGCGCGCAAGGTGTCGGCCTTTGCCATGGAGCTGCTGCCGCGCACCACGCGGGCGCAGAGCATGGACGTGCTGTCCAGCCAGAACAACATTGCCGGCTACCGTGCCGTGTTGCTGGCCACGCAGTACTACCCGCGCTTCATGCCCATGCTGATGACCGCCGCCGGTACCGTGAAACCGGCCCGTGTGCTGATCATGGGGGTGGGGGTGGCCGGTTTGCAGGCGATTGCTACTGCCAAGCGCCTGGGGGCGGTGGTAGAGGCGACCGACGTGCGCCCGTCTACCAAAGAGCAGGTGGAAAGCCTGGGCGGCAAGTTCATCGAAGTACCGATGAGCGAGGAAGAGAAGAAAGCCAACGACGGTGTGTACGCCAAGGAAATGTCGGACGACTACAAGCGTCGTCAGGCCGAGCTGGTGGCCAAGCACGCGCGCCAGGCCGACATCATCATCACCACGGCGCTGATTCCGGGCAAGAAGGCGCCGACGCTGATCAGCCGCGAGATCGTGGCCGCCATGAAACCGGGTAGCGTGATTATCGATATTGCCGCCGAAGCCGGTGGCAACTGTGAGCTGACCGTACCGGGCGAGGTGCATCGCACCGATAACGGCGTGAGCGTGGTGGGCCTGTACAACCTGCCGGGCCAGCTGGCGGCCGATGCCTCCAGCC
>NZ_CEETRO010000015.1:0-46487 GCF_979366545.1 Vogesella perlucida | reverse complement strand
TGCGATGACACAGACTGCTAGCAGTGTGGAGGGGGCGGGGCAGGTCATACAGGATTTGGCCGAGAAGTCGCAAAATATCCGGCGCATTATTACCGCCATACGCGAGATTGCTGATCAGACCAACCTGCTTGCATTAAATGCTGCTATCGAGGCTGCACGAGCAGGGGAGATGGGACGTGGTTTTGCCGTGGTGGCTGATGAGGTGCGCAAGCTAGCGGAGCGCACTGGGAAGGAGACCGTGGAAATTGCCAGTCTGATAGAGACAATGACAGCCGGTACGAATGATGCATCCAGCCGAATGCAGCAAGCACATAGTCAGATGAGTGAAGGGCTACAGCTGGTGCAGGCCAGTCTGGACGAGTTGGGGCGTATTCACCAAGAGGCTGATCTTAGCGCAAGTAAGAGCCAGGACACTGCAGCCGCCATGCAGCAGCAGTCGGCTGCCAGCAATGAGGTAGCTGTTAATGTCAGCCGTATTGCATCACTGGCAGAGGACAATGCCGCTATTGTGGATGAGGCAGCCCAACTGGCCAGTCAGCTCAAGCAGACTGCCACTACCCTGGTTGGTTACGTTGACCGCTTTAAGCATACATCCAGCTAGTTCCTAGCTATTAAATGAGCAAAAGCGCACTGTCCGTAGTGCGCTTTTGCTTTTATATAGCATCGTGCTGTTTGCCGGTTGTGTCTGTCTTGTCGTTGGAGATGGTGTGTGGTCGTTGTCTCTGGCGTGTGCTGATGATTTTTCATGACAAAGAGATTGGGTGTGGCGGATAGTGGCTTGATGCTCTCAGATCAAGCAAGCTTGTACCAAGACACTAGGTATCTCATTTATGCAGGCAGCTGCGCTGGTTAGATCTGGTCTGTCTAGCTTTAACTACTCAGGGAGTGCCGGATACGCCGATTTAGGTCTAAAGATCTAGCTGGTCTACGCACTCTAGGTCAGAGGTGTTGAATGTACTTCCTGATATTCTTTCCGGGCTCAAGGGGTACGCAGCGGCGAGTCAGTGTTGCTGTCGTAATGTAGATCAATCCGGAGTTAGCAGAACGATACGTCGCGAAGATATTTAGTCTGGCTGTTGCGTAGTGCTGCTGATTCTGAAATAGCAGATTAGGTCATTTAGCGTGCAGATGTGTGATATGGCTACACCACTTCTTGTGTTGGCGGGTTGGTCCGGAAGTGGCAAGACCACGCTGCTGGAGCAGTTGTTACCCTGCTTGACCGCAACCGGTTTGCGCGTGTCCGTGGTTAAGCACAGCCACCATGCGGTGGATTTCGACACCCCAGGCAAGGATAGCTACCGCCACCGAGCAGCCGGTGCGGCACAGGTAATGCTGCTGGGTGAACGCGGCCTAGCCGTCTATGAAAACCTGTCAGCGCCCTTAGACTTGGCAGCACAACTGGCACGGCTGCACCCGGTAGACCTGGTGATTTTGGAAGGGCAGAAGTGGCTAGCGGTGCCTAAGCTGGAGGTACACCGCTCGGCGCTGGGTAAGCCCTTGCTGCAACCGGACGATCCAGACATTCTGGCGGTAGCTAGCGACGCTACCTTGCCGGCACTGGCAGTGCCACAACTCGACCTCAACGATATCGATGCCATTGCCGCCTTTGTGCTGCGCTGGTGGGAGCAACAAGCATGAGTAGCATCCGCATCCTGTACTTTGGTCGCCTCAAAGACGCCGTCGGTCGTGCCGACGAAAACCTGGACTGGGCTGGTGGTAGCACCAGCCAGTTGCTGGCGCAACTGCGCAGTCGTGGTGAGGCGTGGGCCGGCGCGCTGGCTGAGGGCCAGGTGTTCCGCCTGGTCGTCAACCAACAGATCGTGCGCGGTGACGCCGACATCCCCGTCGGTGCCGAAGTCGGCATTCTGCCGCCGGTAACGGGGGGCTGACATGCATTGCGATATCACCATACAGACCGCGCCGTTTGACCTGGGCGCCGAAGAAGCGATGCTGCGTGCGCAAGCTGGCGATGCCGGCGCGCTGGTGGCGTTCCAAGGCATGGTGCGCGGTCACGACGCCGCCATCCCGCTGACGGCACTGTTCCTGGAGCACTACCCGGGTGTGACCGAAGCCGAAATCTGCCGCATCGCCGAGGACGCCGCCGCACGTTGGCCGCTGACGGCGGTGCGGGTCATTCACCGCGTGGGCAGCCTGGCGCCAGGCGAGGGCATCGTGCTGGTGCTGGTGGCGTCCGGCCACCGCGCGGCGGCGTTCGCCGGCGCGGCCTTCCTGATGGACTACCTGAAAACCGAAGCGCCGTTCTGGAAGCGCGAACACTTTGCCGACGGCAGCCAGCGCTGGGTGGACGCCAAGGCCAGCGACGGCGACGCCGCCGCGCGCTGGGCCTGAGCCACGGCTTGGGCGCCACGCCGTCGGTGTAACGCCCGAACGCTTCCCATACCGCGAACCCTGCGCGGGCACCTGGCCGGCAACGCATGCGGCCAACCGTGCCGCAGCCTGGCGGCCTTGGCCCGTGCCAGCGTTGCCCGGTACCCCCGCATCATCACGCCCGGGCCAGCCTGGTACTGCACCGTTTGCGCGCTGATCGCCGCACATCACTAATCCTTCCGGCGTAGGCCACACGCCATTCGCTGCGTTGCCGGCTAGGCCATCGGCAGGGGCGGGCTTCCTCCTCCGGCCAATACCCGTACAAGTTGACGGGGCATAGCATGCCCCTGACTCTTCCGTACAGGTAACGCACCATGTCTTCCCGCGCTTACAAGCAATACGCGGTGCTCGCCAGTAGCACCGTGGCCTTCACCGTCTGTTTCATGATCTGGATGATGTTTGCCGTGCTCGGCATTCCGATCAAGCAGCAGCTGGGCCTGAGTGAAACCCAGTTCGGCATTCTGGCCGCCACGCCGGTATTGTCCGGCTCGCTGATCCGTGTGCCGCTGGGCATCTGGACCGACCGTTTCGGCGGCCGCATCGTGCTGTTCGTGCTGATGCTGGCCTGCGTGGTGCCCATCTACGCCATGCAGTTTGCTACCCAGTACTGGCACTTCCTGGCCATCGGGCTGTTTGTCGGCTTGGCGGGCGGGTCGTTCTCGGTGGGTACCCCGTACGTGGCGCGCTGGTTCCGCAAGGATCAGCAAGGCATGGCGATGGGCGTGTTCGGTGCCGGCAATGCCGGTTCGTCGCTGACCAAGCTGGTGGCGCCCGGCATCATCGCGGCGGCCGGCTGGCAGATGGTGCCTACCGTGTACGCGGCCATCATGCTGGTGACGGCCATCCTGTTCTGGGTGTTCTCGCACCACGACCCGCAGCACCTGGTGTCCAGCAAGGTCAGCCTGGGCCAGCAACTGGCGCTGATGAAAAACCCGGCAGTGCTGCGTTACTGCCAGTACTACTCGGTGGTGTTCGGTGGCTACGTGGCGCTGGCGCTGTGGATGACCAAGTACTACGTGGCCGAGTACGGCTTTGACATCAAGCACGCGGCGTTTCTGGCGGCCTGTTTCTCGCTGCCGGGGGGCGTGCTGCGCGCACTGGGCGGCTGGCTGTCCGACCGTTACGGCGCCTACAAGGTCACCTGGGGGGTGATGTGGGCGTGCTGGGTGGCGTTCTTCATCCTGTCCTACCCGCAAACCCACTTCATCATCCAGACCGTCAACGGCCCGCAGGGCTTCGATATCGGCCTGAATGCCACCTGGTTCACATTGCTGCTGTTTGGCGTGGGGGTGGCGATGGCCATCGGCAAGGCGTCGGTATTCAAGTTCATTGCCGACGAATTCCCCGACAACATCGGCGCCGTGTCCGGCGTGGTGGGCCTGGCCGGCGGCCTGGGCGGCTTCTTGCTGCCCATCCTGTTCGGCCTGCTGGTGGACCTGACCGGCGTGCGTTCCAGCTCCTTCATGCTGTTGTACGGCACTGTCTGCGTCAGCCTGGTGTGGATGCACTTCTCGTTCAAGCCGGTGGCGCTGGCCGCCGCCAAGCGCTAGGGCACCTGTTTTCTCGGTCAACATACCGGGGCGGCAGGGGCCGCCCCGACAAGGGAGCGAATCATGTCTGAACACGTCCTTCATCGCTGGGAGCCGGAAAACCCGGCGTTCTGGCAACAACAAGGCAAGCCGGTGGCGCGCCGCAACCTGTGGCTGTCGATTCCGGCGCTGACACTGGCCTTCATCATCTGGCAGGTGTGGAGCGTGGCGGTGCTGAACATGCCGAATATCGGCTTCAACTACACGCAGAACCAGCTGTTCTGGCTGGCCGCGCTGCCGGCGCTGTCTGGCGCCACGCTGCGCATTTTCTACAGCTTCATGGTGCCGATTTTCGGTGGCCGCAAGTGGACCGCCATCTCCACCGCCAGCCTACTGATCCCGGCCATCGGCATCGGCTTTGCGGTGCAGGACACCTCCACCAGCTACGTCACCATGCTGATCCTGGCGCTGCTGTGCGGTTTTGGCGGCGGCAACTTCAGCTCGTCAATGTCCAATATCAGCTTCTTTTTCCCGAAAGCCGAAAAAGGCACCGCGCTGGGCCTGAACGCCGGCCTGGGCAACCTGGGTGTGTCGGTGGTGCAGTTCGTGGTGCCTATCGTCATCACCATGGGCCTGTTCGGCAGCTTTGGCGGCGAGCCGCAAACCTGGGTAAAAGGTGCGGCCAGCAAGCAGATGTGGCTGCAGAACGCTGGCTTCGTGTGGGTGCCGTTTATTGTGCTGTCCACGCTGGCGGCCTGGTTCGGCATGAATGACCTTGCCTCGGCCAAAGCGTCGTTTGCCGATCAGGCGGTGATCTTCAAGCGCAAGCACAACTGGCTGATGTGCTGGCTGTATATCGGTACTTTTGGTTCCTTTATCGGTTTCTCGGCGGGCTTCCCGTTGCTAGTCAAAGGCCAGTTCCCCGATATCGACCCCACCAAATACGTGTTCTTCGGCCCGCTGGTGGGGGCGTTGGCACGTCCGATTGGCGGCTGGTTGGCCGACAAGATCGGCGGCGCTCGCGTGACTCAGGTGGTATTTTTACTGATGATCGCGGCTGTATTTGCTGTAATCGGTTTCCTACCTCACGCTGGCCAGGGTGGTAATTTCCAGGGTTTCTTTGCGATGTTCCTTTGTCTGTTTGCGCTGACGGGTATTGGTAATGGTTCCACCTTTATGCAAGTGCCAGCCATCTTTCTGACACTACACAAACGTATGGCAGGTCGTAGCGAATCAGCACAAAAGCAGGCAGTGGCCGATGCAACTAAGGAGGCGGCTGCGGTGCTGGGCTTTTCCGGTGCCATCGGGGCCTACGGCGGTTTCTTCATCCCCAAAAGCTACGGCACGTCGATTGCGCTGACCGGTGGCGTGGAGGCCGCGCTGTACGCCTTCATCGCCTTCTACGTGACCTGCGTGCTGGTGAACTGGTGGTTCTACGCCCGCAAAGGCGCGGAGATTCCGTGCTGAGCTGAAACGTCTTCTCCAAGCGGTGCGACGCACTGCTTCGTCTTTGGCGCCCTTTGGGGCGCCTTTTTTTATGGGTTGGCCACTACGCCGGACGATGTAGCGTGCGCTGCCGGTGTGGCGCACGACTACGCCTTTGGGAGTAGGGGTGGCTCCTCCCTCTGCCGCGCCGGTTTGCCACCAGTGGGGAATGGGATGCGCGCTGGCCGGCGCCTAAGCTTGGCAGCGTGAATCGGGGTATCCGCATACCGCTTGCGGCCAACCTAAGCAGGCCGCAGCGGCGGCAAACACACGGAGGCAAAATGAGCCACTTTCTCGACAGACTAAATTTTCTTGGCAAGGTAAGGTCCACCTTTGCTGATGGCCACGGCGCAGTAGTAAACGAAGATCGTAAGTGGGAAGACGGTTACCGGCAGCGCTGGCAGCACGACAAAATTGTGCGCTCCACCCATGGCGTAAACTGTACCGGCTCTTGCAGCTGGAAGGTTTACGTGAAGAACGGGCTGATTACCTGGGAAACCCAGCAGACAGACTACCCGCGCACGCGGCCGGATCTACCTAACCACGAGCCGCGCGGCTGTCCGCGTGGTGCGTCGTACAGCTGGTATGTTTACTCGGCACAGCGTGTGAAGTACCCCATGGTACGTGGCCGTCTGATGAGGATGTGGCGAGAGGCCAGGCAGAAGATGGGTGCTATTGATGCCTGGCAGCTCATTAGCCAGAATCCTGAAACTGCCAATCAATATAAGAGTAAACGTGGCCAGGGTGGCTTTGTTCGTGCTAGCTGGGACGAAGTAAACGAAATAATTGCGGCAGCAAACGCGTTCACCATCAAAAACTATGGTCCTGACCGCGTTGTAGGCTTTTCACCCATTCCAGCGATGTCGATGGTGAGCTATGCCGCGGGCAGCCGTTACCTAAGCCTGATCGGGGGGGTGCCGCTATCGTTTTATGACTGGTACTGCGACTTGCCGCCAGCCAGCCCGCAAATTTGGGGCGAACAGACTGACGTAGCCGAATCGGCAGATTGGTATAACAGTAACTACCTGATGGTGTGGGGCTCCAACATTCCGATGACGCGTACCCCGGATGCCCACTTTTATACCGAAGTGCGCTACAAGGGCACCAAAACGGTGGCCGTCTCGTCCGACTTTGGCGAAATGGCTAAGTTTGGCGATATTTGGCTCGCACCGAAGCAGGGTACCGACGCGGCATTGGCCATGGCTATGGGCCACGTTATCTTCAAAGAATTTCACCTCGATAAGCCATCCGACTACTTTACCGGCTACATACGCCAGTACACCGACATGCCGATGCTGGTGACGCTGAAAGCTCAGGATGGTCGCTATGTGCCGGACTACTTCCTGCGTGCATCCAACCTGGTGGACAACCTGGGCCAGGACAACAACCCCGAATGGAAAACCCTGGTGCTGGACGAGCTTAGCGGCGAGCTGGTAGCGCCCAATGGTTCGGTGGGCTTCCGTTGGGGCCAAAGCGGCAAGTGGAATCTGGAAGAAAAAGACGGTGCCGGCAATGGCCGCGACATCAAGGCCCGCCTGTCTCTGATCGACCAGCGTGACGCCGTGGTGGGTGTGGGCTTCCCATACTTCGGCAGCGAGCATGACGAGCTGTTGGAGCGTAACGTCCCGGTAAAACGGGTTCGTCTGGCCGACGGTAGCGACGCGCTGGTGGCCACTGTGTTCGACTTGATGGCGGCCAACTACGGTATCGACCGTGGTCTGGGCGGCGGCAACGTGGCGCGCGACTATATGGACGACGTGCCCTACACCCCGGCTTGGCAGCAAAAGCATACCGGCGTAAAACCAGAGATGGTGATCCAGGTGGCTCGGGAATTTGCTCGTAATGCCGACGAGACACATGGCCGCTCGATGGTAATCGTCGGCGCCGCGCTGAACCATTGGTATCACATGGATATGACCTACCGCGGCATCATCAACATGCTGATGATGTGTGGTTGTATCGGTCAGAGTGGTGGTGGCTGGTGCCACTATGTGGGCCAGGAGAAGTTGCGCCCGCAGACAGGATGGGCACCGCTGGCTTTTGCCTCTGACTGGGTACGCCCATCGCGCCAGATGAATGGCACTAGCTTCTTCTATGCCCATACCAGCCAGTGGCGTCACGAGAAACTGGGTGTTGGTGAAATCTTGGCTCCTACTGCCGATGGCAAAATGGGCAATATGGCGCTGATCGACTACAACGCCAAGGCCGAGCGCATGGGCTGGCTGCCGTCTGCACCACAGCTCACCACCAACCCGCTTGACGTGGTGCGCGACGCTGAAGCCGCAGGGCAAGACCCGGTGGCCTACGCCGTGTCGCAGCTGAAATCTGGCAAGTTGGATATGAGCTGTAACGACCCGGACAACCCGAAAAACTTCCCGCGTAACATGTTCGTGTGGCGTTCCAACATCCTGGGTAGCTCTGGCAAGGGCCACGAGTATTTCCTCAAATACCTGCTGGGTACTCAAAACGCGGTAATGAATGGCGAGGAAGGCTGCATCAAGCCTACCGAAATCAACGTGCGACCGGCAGCCGAAGGTAAACTCGACCTGTTGGTTGTGCTGGACTTCCGCATGTCCACCACTTGCCTGTATGGCGACATCGTGCTACCGACGGCTACGTGGTATGAGAAGGATGACCTGAACACTTCCGACATGCATCCCTTCATCCACCCGCTGTCCGAGGCCGTGCAGCCGTTGTGGCAAGCTCGCAGCGACTGGGAGATCTACAAGGGTTTTGCCAAGGCGCTCACTAACGTTGGTGGTGACTACCTGGGTACCCGTAAGGATCTGGTACTGACCCCGCTAATGCACGATACGCCAGAAGAGCTAGGCCAGCCGTTCGACCCGCGCGACTGGAAAAAAGGCGAGTGCGAACCAGTGCCTGGCAAAACCATGCCCAAAATGACGGTGGTTGAGCGCGACTATCGCAAGATTTATGACAAGTTTACCGCTATTGGCCCCTTGCTGGAAAAAGTGGGTAACGGCGGCAAGGGTATCGGTTGGAAAACTGCGCACGAAGTAGATGTATTGCGCGGCCTCAACAAGACGGTGCAGGGCGGGGTGGCCGACGGCCAGCCGCGTCTGGATAGCGCTATCGACGCTGCCGAGATGATCCTGACACTGGCTCCGGAAACCAATGGCCACGTGGCGGTAAAAGCCTGGGATGCGCTGTCCAAGGTAACCGGCCGTGATCACACTCACCTGGCCTTGCCGCGCGAGCACGACAGCATCCGCTTCCGTGACGTACAGGCCCAGCCGCGCAAGATCATCAGTTCGCCAACCTGGTCCGGTCTGGAAAGCGAGGAGGTGAGCTACAACGCTGGCTACACCAACGTACATGAACTGATCCCATGGCGCACGCTCACCGGCCGCCAGCAGTTTTATCAGGATCACCAGTGGATGCGCGCCTTCGGCGAAGGCCTGTGCGTGTACCGCCCGCACGTGGACCTGAAAACCACGGCTGCCATCTTGGGCAAGAAGCCCAATGGCAACAGCGAAATCGTACTGAACTGGATTACGCCGCACCAGAAGTGGGGTATCCACAGTACTTACTCCGACAACCTGCGCATGCTCACCCTAAGCCGTGGCGGCCCACACGTGTGGATCTCCGAGATTGACGCCAAGAAGGCCGGCATCGTGGACAACGACTGGATCGAGGTATTCAACGTAAACGGCACGCTCACTGCCCGCGCCGTGGTATCGCAGCGCGTGCCAGAAGGCATGAGCCTGATGTACCACGCCCAGGAAAAGATCGTGAACGTGCCTGGTGCCGAAATCAGCGGTAAGCGCGGTGGCATCCACAACTCGGTGACACGAACAGTGACCAAGCCCACGCACATGATCGGCGGCTACGCACAGCTGGCCTGGGGCTTTAACTACTACGGCACCGTGGGCGCAAACCGCGACGAGTTCGTGGTGATACGCAAGATGAAGAACGTGGACTGGATGGATCGTCCACTGGCCGAGTAAGCCGTCTCAGACTGGATACGTGACGCTAGCAGGCCGCAGCCTGCTAGCGTCACAAGACAAGGAGTTTTTCACATGAAAATCCGTGCCCAAATCGGTATGGTGCTCAACCTCGACAAGTGCATCGGTTGCCATACCTGTTCGGTAACCTGCAAAAACGTGTGGACCAGCCGCGACGGTATCGAGTACGCCTGGTTCAACAACGTGGAAACCAAGCCCGGCATCGGCTATCCCAAGGACTGGGAAAACCAGGATAAGTGGCAGGGCGGCTGGGTACGCAAAGCTAATGGCAAGCTGGAGCCGCGTCAGGGCGGCCGGCTGAAGATTCTGGCCAATATTTTTGCTAACCCCAACTTACCGGCCATCGACGAGTATTACGAGCCGTTTACCTACGACTACGAGCACCTGCAGAACGCGCCGGAAATGATCACGCCGCCTACCGCCCGTCCGGTATCGGTGCTGACTGGCAAGAAGATGGACAAGATCGAATGGGGCCCGAACTGGGAAGACGACCTGGGTGGCGAATTCAGCAAGCGCAGCAAGGACGCCTTGTTCGAGGGCATCCAGAAGGAAATGTACTCGGCCTTCGAGAACACTTTCATGATGTACCTGCCGCGCCTGTGCGAGCACTGCCTGAACCCGGCCTGCGTGGCCAGCTGCCCGTCTGGCTCCATCTACAAACGTGAAGACGATGGTATTGTACTGATCGACCAGGACAAGTGCCGTGGTTGGCGCATGTGTGTGTCTGGCTGCCCGTACAAGAAAATTTACTACAACTGGACCACCGGCAAGGCCGAGAAGTGCATCTTCTGCTACCCGCGCATTGAGGCCGGCCAGCCTACTGTGTGTTCGGAAACCTGCGTTGGCCGCATTCGCTACCTGGGTGTGCTGCTGTACGACGCAGACAAGATCGAAGCCGCCGCCAGTGTGGAAGACCCGAAGAGCCTGTACGAGGCGCAACTGGGTGTGTTCCTGGACCCGCACTCCAGCACTGTGCAGGAAGAGGCTCGCAAGCAGGGCATTCCGGAAGCCTGGCTCACCGCAGCGCAAAAGTCACCGGTGTACAAGATGGCCATGGAATGGAAAGTGGCATTTCCACTGCATCCGGAATACCGCACGCTGCCGATGGTGTGGTATATCCCGCCGCTATCTCCCATCCAGAGTGCTATGGAAAACGGTTTGATCGGCGAAAACGGCATCATCCCAGACGTGAAAGACCTGCGTATCCCGATTCGTTATCTGGCCAATTTGCTGACTGCCGGCAAGGAAGAGCCGGTGGTGAGAGCGCTGGAGACCATGGTCGCCATGCGCCGCTACATGCGCGCCAAGAGTATCCATAAGCAAGTGGATGAGACCACGTTGAAAGGCACGCACCTAAAACCTCTTCAAGTCGAAGAAATGTACCAGGTGATGGCCATCGCCAACTACGAAGACCGCTTCGTTATCCCGTCCAGCCATAAGGAAATGGTGGAAAACACCTTTGATGACAAGGCCAGCTGCGGCTTCACCTTTGGTAATGGCTGCTCTGGCGGATCATCTGAATCTAGCTTATTTGGCAAGAAGAAGGCCACGCCTATTGTGTTCCACGATATGCGGCGCGATCGCAAAGCCAACACCGGGAGTAAGTCATGACACCAAGCATTGTTTACCGTGCACTGAGCACATTGCTGGTGTACCCGGAGGCTGAATTACAAGCAGCTATTCCAGAATTGGCCAACACACTTGCCGTGGAGCCGGATGTATTACGTGGTGTCCAGCCGTTACTGACAAGGTTATCAGAAGGGGACTTGATAGAGTTGCAGCAAGACTATGTACAGCTATTCGACCGCAACCCCAGTCATTCGCTGCACCTGTTCGAGCACATTCATGGCGAAGATCGTGCCCGTGGCCAAGCCATGGTGGACTTAATTGATGAGTATCGTCGGCATGGCTTTGAGCCAGTAGCTGCTGAGCTGCCTGATTATGTGCCGCTATTCCTTGAGTTCATTTCGCTGTGCGAGGCTGACGAAGCTGCTCGTTTACTGGGTGATGCCGTACATGTGCTGGCCCACGTGTCCAAGAAACTGGCAGATAGCGGCTCGGCTTACGCCGGGGTGCTGGATGCGCTGGTGTGGTTGTCGCCAGTGGCCCCCGAGCCGTTGACGGTACCGCCGGTCCGCGACATGGACGAGGCTCTGGAAACCTTTGGCCCCGGAGTCGACGGTGTGGAGCCTCTACTGAAGCCAGCTATGCCGTCTGTGGCCACAGTCAACTTTTATCCTAAGGGCCACGCTGCTACCCGTTAACCACGCATGTGGCCAGTCGTTAAGGTTGGCCACAGCAAGGAGAAAACAATGGACTATCTGCATCAATTCGTTTTCGGGATCTACCCGTATATCGCGCTGGCGATCTTCCTGCTGGGTAGCTTGGTGCGCTTCGAACGCGAACAGTACAGCTGGAAAAGCGAATCCAGCCAGCTACTGCACCGTGGCAGCTTGCGCCTGGGCAACATCCTGTTCCACGTCGGCATCATTGGTCTGTTCTTCGGCCATGCAGTGGGCCTGCTGACCCCAGTAGCGGTATGGGATGCACTGAGTGTGACTCACAGTTTCAAGCAAGCTTTTGCCATGACTGCTGGCGGCATTATGGGTACGTTGTGCCTGATTGGTGTGCTTATTCTACTGGCACGCCGTTTGGGTAACGATCGCCTGGCTGCCAACACCACCTGGCGCGACAAGTTGGTACTGCTGTGGATTCTGGCCACGCTGCTACTGGGCCTGTCCACCATCGCCGTCTCCGCCCAGCACATGGACGGTCACGAAATGGTGCTGTTGATGACCTGGGCGCAACACGTGGTGACCTTCCGTGGTGATGCGGCCAGTTTCATCGCTGACGCCTCGCCAGTGTTCAAGGCCCATCTGTTCATGGGAATGAGCTTGTTCGTGATTTTCCCGTTTACCCGTCTCGTGCACGTTTGGAGCGGCTTTGGTGCCGTTGGCTACCTGGGTCGCAGCTGGCAGCTGGTGCGTCCTCGCCGCTAAACCAGCACCGGCTTTTGCTGGTTGCTGCGCTAACGACGCCGGCTTGTGCCGGCGTCGTTTTTAATGACTTCACAAGAAAGACAAGTATGCAAAGCGTGGATGCCACCCGCGATGCGCTGTTGGCTTGCGCCCGTGCGCCGGCCCAGAGCGAAACCCTACCCCTTTTGGATATTGCTCATCGAGTGCTAGCCCGGCCTTTAGTGGCACGTTTGGATGTGCCCCCGCACGATAATAGTGCTATGGATGGCTACGCCGTGCGAAGCAGCGAACTAAAACCAGGCGTGGCTTTCGAGGTTAGCCAGCGTCTGCCCGCCGGCAGTCTGCCTTCACCATTATTGCCAGCTAGTGTGGCACGCATTTTTACTGGCGCAATGCTGCCCGAAGGTGCCGATGCCGTGGTGATGCAGGAGCACACCAGCACGCTACCCGATGGACGTGTGATGTTTGACGACGTGGTGAGGTCCGGGCTGAATATCCGCCGCCGTGGCGAGGATATCACCGACGGCAGCAGCGTACTGGCCGGTGGTCTACGCCTTAAACCGGCTCATCTGGGTTTGGCCGCATCTGTGGGCGTGGCCTCATTGCTGGTCTACACGCAGTTGCGTGTGGCTGTGTTTTTTACTGGTGACGAACTGCAAGAACCGGGGAGACCTGCTTTGCCTGGGCACATCTATAACGCTAATCGCTACTGGCTGGTGCCTGCCCTGCGGGCGTTGGGTTGTGAGGTGCTGGATTTGGGTATTGTGCCGGATCGACTGGCCGACACGCGGCAACTGTTGCGCGATGCTGGCCAGGTTGCCGATGTGGTAATGACCTGTGGCGGTGTATCGGTTGGCGAGGAAGATCACGTCAAGGCGGCGGTTTGCGCCGAAGGCGAGCTACAGCAGTGGCGAGTCGCGATCAAGCCGGGCAAGCCGCTGGCATTTGGGCGCGTAGGGCAGGCTGACTTTATCGGTTTGCCCGGTAATCCAGTGGCTGCCTGGGTGGGCTTTATCGTGCTTGTGAGAGACTTTCTGCGTGCCCGTCAAGGCGAGGTGCTACCTCGCTGGCAGCCGCAGGGTTGGTTGCCAGCCAGCTTTCACTGGCCAAGGCCAGACCCGCGGCGGGAGGAGTTCTTGCGGGTACGCGTGGTACCAGATGGCACCAGCCACGTGTTGCATGCCTACCCACAACAGGGCTCGGCAGTGCTGTCGTCCTGCGTATGGTCAGACGGGCTAGCGCGGCTGCAGCCTGGGCAAGTGGTAGAGCCAGGTACCTTACTGCCAGTATACGGCTGGGGTGCAGGCGTATGAGCAATCTTACTCATTTCGATGCTAGCGGCCAAGCCCATATGGTGGATGTTGGCCATAAGGCAGAAACCCGCCGCACGGCGGTGGCCTGCGGTCATATCGACATGCATGCCGACACATACGCTGTACTGCAGGCCGGCAACAGTAAGAAGGGCGATGTGCTGGGCATCGCCCGCCTAGCGGCTATTCAGGGCAGCAAGCGTACTGCTGACCTTGTTCCCCTTTGTCATCCGCTGGCGTTGACTCATGTTGCTGTAACCTTTCGCTATAACGATACGGCGTGCCGTCTGAGTTTGGTGGTGACGGCTGAGACTGTTGGCCGCACCGGTGTGGAAATGGAAGCGCTGACCGCGGTGATGGCCGGCTTGCTCACGGTGTACGACATGCTGAAAGCTATCGATCGAGGTATGCGGATCGGTGGCATACGACTGTTGGAAAAGCAAGGGGGACACAGCGGGCACTGGCAAGCCGAGACCGCCTTGCCGAGCTGAAATCCTTATCCTGTCTCAAGGAAGTATGACTCTGCTCCCCGTAACATGCTAAGCAAGTTCAACCCTGTGGATAGCAAATATGCAAGACCTAACCGTACATTTATTCGACGCACGTGGCGTCGCCAAGCGTTTTCGTCATGCCGCCATATTTGGTGCGCTGGAGCAACTGAATCGCGGTGAAATTATGCGCTTCGTCAACGATCACGAGCCTGTGCCACTGCTGCAGCAAATTCGTCAGCGCTACCAGGATCAGGTGCAGATCGTGGCTGTTTCGCAGCAGCCTGGTGAAGTGGTATTCGATTTCTCGGTCTTCCCGGCCGGTTCGGACCAGGATGACGCCACGCCGCCGCCAGTCGGTAGTTGTGGTGGTGGGGGTGGTGGCTGCGGTTGTAGCGGGGGCTAAAACATGCGGCCAACCCTGAATGTGCAGCCTGCTGCCTCTGGGCGCATCAGGCTCAGCCCGCAAGCGGTGCCATCAGCACCGCCGCTGAGTTTACGTACCCGTCTTGATAGCGTACCTCACCGAGCGTTCTTTCTGGCGGGCGTGCTGGCTGTACTCAGCCAAGGCCTCTGGTGGGCGCTGACCTGGCTACTGGCACCTCAACAGGCCTACGCGGCTGTTCCGGTGCACGGGCTGTTGACACCACTGGCTGTGTTTCCTCTGTTCATGCAGGGTTTTGTGTTTACCGCTGGTCCGCGTTGGCTGAGCGTAGCCGATGGCACGCCCAAGCGGGGAAATCTGTTGCAGGCGCTGCTAGCCCTCGTGGGTATCTGGCTAGCGCTGCTCGGCTTCATGCTGGGCGGTGTCTGGCCGTTGCCAGGGCTGCTGCTGATTGTGGCCCAATGGGCTGGTAGCTGCTGGCGCTGGGCGGCAATCTGCCATCGCAGCCAAATAACTGATCGACTTCATGGAGTTGCCATACTGCTGGCTATGCTTGGCGGGTTAGGTGCTATGCTGTTCGCTTGCTGCTGGGTGATCAGCGGCAACGACATCTGGTGGGCAGCAGCTCGGCAGGGCTTGTTTTGGTGCTTTTTACTGCCGGTATTCCTGACGGTTTCGCATCGCATGCTACCGTTTTTCACACAGGCGGTCTTACCCACTCATCAATCGTGGCGGCCTGCGCATTTGTTGCACTGCTGGCTGGCCTGCTGCGTATTGCTGGCGGTGGCTAACTTGGCCGGATGGCATAAGTTGGAGGCGGTGCTTGCTATGCTAATGGCTGGGAGCCTGGCCTACACTAGTGCTCGCTGGGGCCTGCGCGTCAGCTTGCAGAACCGCCTGCTGGCCATGTTGCATTTCAGTTTCGTTTGGTTGGTACCTGCGCTGTTGCTGCAAGCCGCTTCTGCACTAGGTCAGCCGGTGGGGTCTGCGCCAGTGCATGCATTGGGGCTGGGTTTTGCGGGTACCATGCTGATGGCGTTTGTCACGCGAGTCAGTCTTGGCCACAGTGGACGCCCACTACAGGCTGACCGCGGCTTTGTGGTTCTTTACGTACTGTTGTACCTGATCGCTCTATGGCGTGTCTTTCTGGCGATAGTTGGTAACCACGCCGGTTGGCTTGCATTTGCGTCACTTGCTTGGTGGGCGGTGTTGTTTGTCTGGGCGGTACGTGTGATTCCCATGTACCTTCAGCCGCGGTTGGATGGTAAGGCTGACTGAGTCCTGTGTACTCTTATCACAAAAAAGCCACGCGTTAAGCGCGTGGCTTTTTTAATACTTAAGAGACACTACAAACAGACAAGAATACTGTAATTCTTGCCAAGGTATCCGGACTAGAGCTTCTCCAGGCCGTGCTCTACTGCGTACACAGCAGCTTGTACCCTGCTGCTGATGCCCAGCTTGCGCAGAATGTTCTGCACGTGCACTTTCACTGTGCTCTCGGCTAGGTCTAGAGCGCGAGCAATTTCTTTGTTGCTTCCACCGCGAGCAAGGTGGCTAAGTGTTTCGCGCTCACGCGGTGTCAGGCTGTCCAGCTCACTTTGTGGTGCGACAGGTATTGGTGTACGTAGTCGAGCTACTAGCTTGGCTGTCATTTCCGGTGATAACACACTATCGCCATCCACTGCACGACGGATGCTGTCCAGAAGGAAGTCAGCATTAATATTCTTCAGCAGGTAGCCCCGAGCGCCAGTTTTCATACACTCGGCTAGGTCTTCTCCGTCTTCGGATACGGTCAGCATCAGCACAGCTAACTCGGGTTGGCTAACGAGCATCTGTGCCAGTGCATCGCGGCCGTTCATGACCGGCATGTCCAAATCCAGTAGAACGATGTCAGGTTTGAGTTGCTCTGCTTTTTTGACACCTTCCAGGCCATCTGCGGCTTCGCCGATTACTTCCAAGTCAGCTTGGCGTTGAAGCAAGGCTTTGAGGCCGCTACGGAAAAGGGTGTGATCATCGACTAGCAGTATACGAAGGAGGGGGGTCATGCGGCTTGTCTTTCTGTGCGGGGCAGGGTAATTGTCACCATGGTGCCGTTGCCTGCCCGGGGGGTGAACTGAATGCTGGCATGGATGCGAGCCGCGCGTTCCTGCATGATGGAGAGTCCGACATGACGGTCTTTACGGGCTTCCATCAATTTGTCATCGAAGCCACAGCCATCATCAGCAATTTCCATGACGAAGTCGTCTTCGTTGCTTATACGTATATCTACGCGCTGCGCTTGTGCGTGCTTGCGTACGTTCGATAGTGCTTCTTGCAGAATGAAGATCATCTGTAGTTGCTGATCTGGCGTGAGTGGGAGACCGTTACCACTGATGTTGAATTGTGTCAGCACGCGAGCCTGAGTTTCAAAGCGCTGCAACAGGCTGTCTACAGCAGCTAGAAAGTCTTGCTTGCTAATGCGAGTACGGAAATTCAGTAGTAGCTCGCGCACGTCTTCGTAGCACTCTTGAACACCTGCTTGGATGAATGCTAGATTTTCACGTGCTTCAGGGCTGAGATAGGCAGGCAAGGCACTTTCCAGCATTTGTACCTGCAAGTTCAGAAATGATAGTGACTGCGCGATGCTGTCATGCAAGCCTTGCGCCATTAGATTGCGCTCTTCTGATACGGCAAACTGGCGGTCGCGTGCGGCCAGACGTTGGTTTTCTATGGCTACACCTAAGTGATTTCCTAGGGTCTCTATTAGAAACTGTTCATGCTGCGGTAGCTGTGTGGCGTGGCGGAAATAGAGGGTAAAGATACCAACGTTCTGCTGCTTGGCACGAATGTGGAAAATAGCTACGCTTGAGAAACCAGCTTGTTGGCAATGCTTCTCTTCATCGCTAGGTAGCTTGCGAAAGAGCCGTACGATGGCTTGTGGCTGAGCTACGGCATCGCCGCAGTAGCAGCCGTTAATTTGCTGGCAGTCATTCTCTTGCTGCAAAGGTACAGGTAAACCCAACTGTGCTAGGGGTTCCAATCGGCCTCGCTTACTGTCTACGAGTCGGATGCTGCCTGCATCAGCCCTGGTGAGTTTCATGAGTTGCTCGATAAAACCACGGCCCATATCTGCCAATTCGTGAGCTTCATGCAAGTAAGCGGTAATACCGTAAAGTGCAGTTAGTTGACGGTTCTTTTCGTCTAGGGAGCGGGTTTTGTCGCGTACTTTATCTTCCAGTGTGGTGTATAGCTCTTGCAAGCGGCTGGCCATCTGGTTGAATCCGTGCGAAATATCAGCCAGCTCATCGTTCCCTACTACGGGCACACGTGTAGCCAGCTGTCCGTCACGTAGCTGTACTATCCCTTCGCCCAAGGTATTTAACGGACGGATAATAAGCAGAAATAGAAGGTACATCATCGTGATGGCGCCGATGATTGCCATCGCCATCAGGGCCATTTGAAACAACCGAAGTAATGTGGTGTTTTTGGCGTTATCTTCTTCCACTAGGCGTACTAGGCGGTCTATTTGTTCTACAAATCCGCTGATATCTAGTATCGGCATGGTGGGACCTGTGACCTGGCCGCGCTTTGCTTGCTCCAGCATGGGGAGAATCTGGTATTGCCATTGTTTCAAGATCAATACGGCTTGCTGGCGCACTGCAGCATTGTCCGGTAGGAATAATGGTCGAGCAGGATCTCCGCGCTGTAGCCGTGTCATGGTGTCTGCAAACTGCTTTTCCTCATGGGTGATGCTGGCTGAGCTGGCACCTTCGCTGACCATCAGCGCTACACGATAACTACGCATGCGCAGGCTGCCCGCATCATTAATGGCAGCAGCACCTCCTTCAAGTTTCCAGGACAGAATAAGGGTATAGCCAATAGATGTCATGGCCAGTAGTAGCCAGACAATGGTGAGTCCCAGCAGCTTGCCGGATAGACTGCGCATGGCTTCGGGGGCGGAAAAGTGCATAGTGGGAGCGCGCGATTTGGGATGGTTTCACCTTAATGCGCTTTGATCGCTTCGGCAATCCGCCAAAAGGAGGAGGCGTTAGCAGTCTGCCCGTTCAAGCGGGCAAACTAGTGGAACGAAACGGTGGCTTTCAGCGTCCAGACCCCAAAGTGCACCTTCATGCATATCGAAGTACCAACCATTCAGCATAAGTTGTCCCGTCTTGACGCGGTCAGCCAACCACGGGTAGCCCAGCAAGTTGTTCAGTGATACCAGGATGGCTGCCTGCTCGCATTGACGAGTTTGCACGGTGGCATTATCCCCTGCATGGTGGCGGTAAGTTAGTTCTCGTGCTGGTTCCGCTATAGCCAGCCAGCGTGTGAGGGCGCTATCGCGTGGTGTACTGCGTTTGAGCAAGGCCTGGATCCCACCACAACCTGAGTGTCCCATGACAATGATGCGGCCAACCTTCAGGCTAAGTACTGCGAATTCCAACGCAGCCGCCACGCTGGCGTGTTCATTGTGCGGGCTGTATGGCGGTACCAAGTTAGCGACATTGCGTATGACGAACATTTCACCGGGTTGGCTGCCCATGAGTGCAGGAGGGTGAACTCGTGAGTCACAGCAAGCAATCACTAGCGTTGCAGGGTGCTGGCCCTGGCATAGGCCGGCGTAGACGGGGTTGTCTGGAGAGAAGTACTCTTGCTGAAAGCGGCGAAAGCCCTGCAGCAGCGGATCATCGAGTGCCATGCTTAGCCTCCGGTCATCGACATGAAGCGTACTATGCGGGTAGGTGCTTCGTTGAAAGTGTGTTGTTGTGGTTTGAGCTCGATCGCAGTGCGGATGGCATTGTCAAGTTCACTATCACTGCAGCCCTCTCTTAGCAATGGACGTAGTTCAAAACGTTCCTCTTGTCCCAGGCACATGTACAAGGTGCCGTCTACCGATAGCCGAACACGGTTGCAGCTAGCACAGAAGTGCTGTGACATTGGGGTAATCAAGCCCAAGGTAAAGCCACCATCTGCGCTTTCCCAGTAGCGAGCGGGCCCCCCTCCTAGCGTTTTGCAGCTGGGCCGTAGGCCAAAGCGTTGTTGTAGGCGATCCAGTATCGGCTGCAGAACCACTCCGCGAGTTTGCTGGCCGGTGTGCCCCATTGGCATGGCCTCAATCAAGCGCAGGATTAAACCATGGGCCATGCAGTAAGCCACCATCGGTTCGATATCATCTTCATTGATACCGGCCAGCGGCACCATATTGATCTTGATGCTGGTAAAGCCTACTTCGCGTGCCGCTTGTAGGCCATCAAGTACTTGTTGCAAGCAGTGACTGCCGGTAATGCCATGGACACAATCTTCGCGCAGAGAATCAAGACTGACATTCAGCCGTTGTACGCCAGCAGCGTGCAATGCTTCTGCTTGCTGTACCAGTTGGGTGCCATTAGTGGTGAGAGACAAGTCATCCACACCTGGTAGCGAGGCTAGCTGTGCAGCAAGATTCGGCAGGTTGCGGCGTAATAGGGGTTCGCCGCCGGTGAGACGGTAGCGGCGTGTGCCCAGGCGTGTAAAGGCAGCGACTACCCGGCTGATTTCATCAAAACTTAGCCAGTTAGCTGGCTCTTCGAAACCTTTGAAGCCTTTAGGTATGCAATAGGTACAGCGCAGATCACAGCGATCGGTTACTGAAATGCGCAGGTAGTCCACGCTGCGGCCAAAACGGTCGGTCAGCATGACGAATCCTTTCTGTAGGTGTTACAGGAAACGAAGCGGCTGGCCCGCACGGTTAAACGCAAGGTAGCGCGCAATATCACCGCCAGTTTGTATAGTCTGGATCATGCGTTTGAGGGGTGCATCTGCTGTGGCGCTACCGCTGTCATCGATCGCAGCGACAAACACTACCTCCCAGCGGTGATCCAGAGCATCGGCATCACGCTGCAGCGTTGCAAAGTCGGTTAGCTCGGCAGGGATTTTATCGACGCAAAGCACGGGTTGCAAAATGCCACCTTCACCGGCCGCAAAGCGTTCAGCTTCAGCTGGTTGATGGTCGTCATGCAGACGGCGCTGGCAAAAGGCGAATAATAGACGCTGCGGTGCAGCTTGCTGACTTGCAGCCTGTAGCAGGCCACTGAAATCGTGAATAGCGGACATGGCGGTATTCCTAGGGTAGTTGACCGCAGTGTAGGCCGACGATGAGGCCTTGCCGATACGCTATCAGCAGGGGGGGGCTACGCCGAAAGAGGTAGCGGGTAAGTAAAGCCTTGATACGGATCATTCCGCCCGTATTGGATGGCGGCGATACTACCGCCATCGTTTATTCGGAGTGTTTTGCCATGCTATTTGCTAGGCTTTATTCCTGCGCTCTTTTATGGATTGGGTGATGCATGATGCCACGTGACTTGCGCGGTTTAGCACCACCTGGGCCACTGGAAATTATTTTAGCAGAGGTCGATGAGGCGAAGCCTGGAAAGCAATTGGCTTATGTGCTTCCTCATTTTCCAGGGCCACTGGCATCTCTGCTGGCGGAGCAGGGGGTACAGCTGCAGAGTCAAATGCTGCCTGACTTTAGTGGTGTCGTATTGACCCTGCAATTGCCCGGATGAGTGTTTAAGGGTTGAGGATACGCCTTAGTCATTTATCTCAGGATGTTTAGCTGGACTGACTAGTGCTAACTCCTGGTAAAGAGGGTGATAGCAAGGGGTAGAGTCTTACCACTTCTCCAATGAGTAATAGCGCCGGAGGTATAATTAGCTGGCGTTGCACGGTATCGGCAAGGCCGGCAAGCGTTGTACAGCACACCCGCTGTTGCGGCGTCGTGGCGTTTTCTATCACTGCTACAGGCGTGCCAGGCAGCCGACCATGCTCCATCAGGTTGCCAGCGATAGCAGCCGCCTCACCTAGCCCCATGTACACCACGATGGTCTCTCTGCAGTCGGTTCTTTGTGTCCAGTTCAGTGCTAATTCACCTTCACGGCGGTGGCCTGTGACCAATATTACTCCTTGCGCGCAGTCGCGATGGGTAAGTGGAATGCCGCAGCTTGCAGCTGCACCCAGCGCTGCACTGATACCTGGCACGACTTCACAGCGTATGCCTTCTGCTGCTAGTGCGGTCAGTTCTTCACCGCCCCTGCCGAAGAGCAGTGGATCTCCCCCCTTCAGTCTGACCACTCGCCGGCCTTGGCGCGCGTAATCCACCATTAGCTGGTGTATGGCAGCCTGTGGCAGTGTGTGTCGGTTGGCACGCTTGCCAACGCAAACCAGCTCGGCCTGGCGGTTGGCCAGCGCCAGGATGTCGGGGCTGACCAGCAAGTCGTACAGCACCACGTCGGCCTCGGCCAGGCGGCGCAGTGCTTTGAGGGTCAGCAGGTCCGGGTCGCCGGGGCCTGCGCCCACCAGGCTGACTTCGCCGGCCTGTAGCGGGGTAGCGTGGGAAAACGGTTGCGCGGTGTTCATGGCGGCTCCTCTGGTGTTGAGGTCATCAGTGTAGGAAGGGCAGCGCCTGGAAATCGTTGATTCGAATCAATGCTATCCGGATACCCCGAAACGTACAGTCCGCCCTGAATGCCGGGGTTCCGGTACACATTATGGGAGGCTGCGATGAGCACCAGTTTTACCAAGTCAACCGCACGAAACATTTTCTACGGAGGGGCGGTGTTTTTCTTCCTGTTGTTTGTCGCACTGACGTTCGACACCGTGCAGGCCCTGCCCAAGCGCGATAACCGCGCCAACCTCACCGAACAGGTGGCGCGCGGCAAGAACCTGTGGGAGGTGAACAACTGTATCGGCTGCCACACCTTGCTGGGCGAGGGCGCCTACTTTGCGCCGGAGCTGGGCAACGTCTACCAGCGTCGCGGGCCGGAGTTCATCAAGGCCTGGATCAAGGCGCAGCCCACTGGCGCACCAGGCCGTCGCCAGATGCCCAATTTCCATCTGACCGATGCCCAGATCGACGACCTGGTGGCATTCCTGAAGTACAGCAGCCAGATCAACACCAATAACTGGCCGCCGAACATCGAAGGCTAGACCAGTCCGCCGTACCAGCGGGTGCGGCCAACGTATCCAGCCCTTTACCTTAACGGGAGAAACACATGACATCCCTTGCTTCGGCAGCAGGTCGGCAAACCACGCCGTCTGCGGCCAACGTCCAGCTCAAGTACCGCTCGCAGGCGGTGGCCAAGCCATATTTCACGGCCGCCATCGGCCTGTTTGTCGGCCAGATCATTTTTGGCCTGGTGATGGGCCTGCAGTACGTGATCGGCGACTTTCTGTTTCCGGCCATTCCGTTCAATGTTGCGCGCATGGTGCACACCAACCTGCTGATCGTGTGGCTGCTGTTCGGCTTCATGGGCGCCGGTTATTACCTGATTCCAGAAGAGTCGGAACGCGAGCTGCACAGCCCCAAACTGGCCATCGCCACGTTCTGGGTATTCCTGGTAGCGGGGGCGCTGACCATCGTCGGCTACCTGGCGGTGCCCTATGCCACGCTGGCGCAGATGACGGGCAACGATCTGCTGCCCACCATGGGGCGGGAATTCCTGGAGCAGCCCACCATTACCAAGATCGGCATCGTGCTGGTGGCGCTGTCCTTCCTGTTCAACCTCAGCATGACGGTACTGAAAGGCCGCAAGACCAGTATCAGCATGGTGATGATGCTGGGGCTGTGGGGGCTGGCGATTTTCTTCCTGTTCTCGTTCTACAACCCGCATAACCTGGTGCTGGACAAGTACTTCTGGTGGTGGGTGGTGCACTTGTGGGTGGAAGGCGTGTGGGAACTGATCATGGGTGCCATGCTGGCCTTCGTACTGGTGAAAGTGACTGGCGTGGACCGTGAAGTGATCGAAAAATGGCTGTACGTGATCATTGCCATGACGCTGATTACCGGTATCATCGGTACCGGCCACCACTATTTCTGGATCGGTACGCCGGCTTACTGGCAGGTGTGGGGGTCGGCCTTCTCGGCACTGGAGCCGATTCCGTTCTTTATGATGACCCTGTTCGCCTTCAATATGGTGAACAAGCGTCGCCGCGAGCACCCCAACAAGGCCGCCGTGCTGTGGGCGCTGGGTACCGGCGTGATGTCCTTCCTGGGGGCGGGCGTGTGGGGCTTCTTGCACACGCTGGCGCCGGTGAACTACCTGACCCACGGCACGCAGATTACGGCCAGTCACGGTCACATGGCTTTCTACGGTGCCTACGCCATGGTGGTAATGACCATGATCTCCTACGCCATGCCGCTGATGCGCGGGCGCGAGGCCAACAGCAATCGCGCCCAGGTGGTGGAAATGTGGTCGTTCTGGCTGATGACCATCGCCATGGTGTTCATCACGCTGTTCCTCACCGCCGCCGGCATCCTGCAAGTGTGGATGCAGCGCATGGGCGATACCCCGCTGTCGTTCATGGCCACTCAGGACAAACTGGCGTTCTTCTACTGGCTGCGTGAAGGGGCCGGCGTCGTGTTCTTCATCGGCCTGCTGCTGTACATCATCAGTTTCTTCGTCGGCAAGGACGAAGCCCGCTAAGCCGGGCACCGGGCTGCCGGCACGCCATCTGCGGCGCTGGAAGTGCCGGGCTTGAACCTGAAGGGGCGCAGATCTGCGCCCTTTTTGGCCGCTTACCGCTGTCTGCGGCGCCACCGTCTTGCGTTTTTTCTCCCTGCAACCCCTGTCTGCCCGCGTGCGTTCTGGCATGCGCCGGGCAGCGTGTTTTTTGCGGAGGTGATATGTCCCACGCCATGCCGCGCCGGGTACCCGGCGACCTGGCCATGTGGTTTTTCATTCTGGCGGAGCTGGCCGTGTTCGGCCTGCTGTTTGCCGCCTGCGCTTACGCCCGCTGGCAGCAGCCACTACTGTTTGCCCGCCAGCAGGCCGGGCTACCGCTGGGGTGGGCGCTGGCCAATACCGCCTTGCTGCTCAGCGGCAGCGCCGCCGTGTTCAATGCCTGCCGTGCTTACGCAGCCGGGCGGGGGCGGGCCGGGCGACGCTGGCTGCTGGCCTGCCTGCTGTGCGGCAGCGGCTTCGTGCTGCTGAAAGGCCACGAGCTGGGGGCGCTGTTTGCTGCCGGCATCAACTTGTCCAGTAACAGCTTCTGGATGTTCTACCTGTCGCTGGCGGGCTTTCATTACCTGCACGTGCTGCTGGGCATGGTGATCGTCACGGCGGTGTGGTGGCGTGCCGGGCAGGGTGCCTACGCGGCCAACCATGACGGCGTGGAAACCGCTGCCGCCTACTGGCACATGGTAGACCTGGTGTGGTTGGTGCTGTTCGCCCTGCTGTACACCGCCCGCTAGGGGCGGGCAGCGTTTTCTTATTGCGCATCAAGGCAGCGCCGGCGGGGCGCAGGTAGGCTGCCGCCATGACATCCCCCCACCTTCACCGCATTTACTGGCGCCTGTGGCTGGCCTTGCTGCTGCTCACCGCCGTGCTGGCACGGCTGGCCGACACGCTGGCCCCCGGCCCGCTGTTGCTGACACTGGCGCTAGGTGGCGCCTGGCTGAAGGGCATGCTTGTGGCCGAGCACTACATGGGCCTGCGCCGCGCGCCGCTCTGGCTACGTGCAGCCGTGCACGGCTGGCTACTGCTGGTGTGTGGCGGGATCCTGCTGACTTTCCTGCCGGAGTTGCCATGAACGCGCCCCACCGAGCCGCCGCTGCGGCACCGCTGCCTTTCTACCAACCGCTGGCCGACGAATGCGAGGTGTTCGAGGCGGCCTGGCGCCAGCAACTGCCCTTGCTGATCAAGGGCCCCACCGGCTGCGGCAAAACCCGCTTTGTGGCGCACATGGCCGCCCGGCTGGGCCTGCCGCTGTTTACCGTGTCCTGCCACGATGACTTGTCGGCTGCCGACCTGGTAGGCCGCCACCTGATCGCTGCCGGCGATACCCAGTGGTGCGACGGCCCGCTCACCCGTGCCGTGCGCGCTGGCGGCATCTGCTATCTGGACGAAGTGGTAGAAGCGCGCAAGGACACCACCGTGGTGCTGCACCCGCTCACCGACGATCGCCGCATCCTGCCCATCGAGCGCACTGGCGAACAGTTGGCCGCACCGCCCGGCTTCATGCTGGTGGTGTCGTACAACCCCGGCTACCAGCACGTGCTGAAAACGCTGAAGCCCTCCACCCGGCAGCGCTTCGTGGCGCTGGCGTTCGACTTTCCGCCGCCGGCGGTAGAGCTGACCGTACTGCGCGAAGAGGGCGGCGCCGACGAGGCGCTGGCGCGCCGGCTGGTGGCGCTGGCCGCCCAGTTGCGCCGCTTGGGCGGCTATCACCTGGACGAAGCGGTCAGTACCCGCCTGCTGGTGTACGCCGCCAAGCTGATCGCTAGCGGCATGGCCGCCCGTACTGCCTGCCGGGTAGCGCTGGTGGAGCCGTTATCGGACGAGCCGGATACGTTGGCCGCGCTGATGGCGGTAGTGGATACACAGTTCGGAGCCTGACATGGAAGACCTCGTCGGCAGCTGGTGGGACCGGCTGGTGCGCCGTGCCGCCTACCCCGGCTACCCGCAAGCGGCGGTATTGCTGGATGACGTGGCGCCGCAAGCGTTGCTGTTTTTTCGTGCCATGGGCGGCGACCCCGGCCTGGCCATCCGCAGCGCAGTAGGCACGGCACACGGCGCCCGCCGCCGCTGGTTGGCACGTGTTGCCGGTATCGACACCCACGTCGAGCTGGCCTGGCGCGACGGACAGGCGCTGTACCTGCCCGAGCGCATCGACCTGTACCCGGACGCCGCGCTCAACCGCGGCCTGTATTTCTGGCTGATGGCCTTGGCCGCGCAGCCTCCAGCGCAGGGCGACTGGCTGCAAAGCAATAGCGAGGGCACGGCGCGCTGCCTGACCACCATGCCGGGGCTGGCGACCTTGTACCAGCGGCTGGTAGCGGCCTTGCTGCCGCTACGCAACTGGCCGGCAAACGGTACCGGCCAGGCCGCCGAGCAGGCCATCCGCCACGCGCTGTTGCAACCGGGTACAGCGACAGCTCTGCCTGCTGGCAGCCCGCCACCGCAGCCGGTGCCGCTGTGGCTGCACCCGTCACCCCCGTCTGCTGCCGCAGCTAACCAGGACGACGGCCAGCAGCCGGAGCAGGGCCATGGCGACAGCCGGGACAGCAAAGCCCGGCGCCGCTACCGTGCCCGCCGCGATAACCCGGACGATCGCAAGAACGGCATGTTGCTGCAGTTTCGCGCCGAAAGCATCTTTACCTGGGACGACTACGTGCGCGTCAACCGTCACCAGGACGAGGACGAGCCTGACGACGGTGCCGCCGCCGAAGACATGGATCGCCTCACCGTCAGCCGCGACGGCAAGACCCGCGCCAGCCGGCTGAAGTTTGACCTCGACCTGCCGGCTGCCGCTTACGACGACACGCCGCTGGGCGACGGTTTGCTGCTGCCGGAATGGGACTACCGCCGCGAGCGGTTGGTGGCCGACCATTGCCGCTTACAGCCGATGCTGCCACGTGACGCCAGCCCGGCACCTTTGCCGGACAAACTGCAGGCGGCCGCCCGGCGTTTGCGGCGGCAATTCCAGGCCTTGTCACCCGAGCGCAGCCGCAAAAGCGGTGAAGCCAGCGGGCCGGACCTGGACCTGGACCGCATCATCCGCTTCTTGGCCGAACAACGCAGCGGTGTGGCCGTGGCCGAACCACCGTTGTACCAGGCATGGCCGCCCGCCGGGCGCAGCATGGCCTGCCTGCTGCTGGCCGACCTGTCGCTGTCTACCGAAAGCTGGCTGGGCGAGGCCGGGCAGGTGATTCACGTCATCCGCGACAGCCTGCTGCTATTTGCCGAAGCACTGGCGGCCTGCGGTGACGCCTTTGGCCTGTACGGTTTTTCGTCACTGCGGCGCAGCGAGGTACGCTACCTGCTGCTGAAAGATTTCGGTGAACCCTACGACGATGCCGCACGCGGGCGCATTCTGGCCATTCGCCCCGGTTACTACACCCGGATGGGCGCCGCTATCCGCCAGTCCACCTCCATCCTATTGCAGCAGCCTGCCCAGCGCCGCTTGTTGCTGATCGTGTCCGACGGCAAACCCAACGACCTAGACCACTACGAAGGCCGTTACGGCGTGGAAGACACCCGCCAGGCGGTGCTGGAAGCACGCCGCGCCGGGCTGATTCCGTTTTGTGTCACCGTCGACCGCGAGGCCGGCGACTACCTGCCGCACCTGTTCGGCAAGCGCGGTTACAGCGTGGTACACGACGCCCACCGCCTGCCGCAGGTGCTGACTAGCCTGTACGCCAGCCTGACTGCCTGAAACCCGTGTACCGGAGTGTGCCATGCGCCGCAAATTCCCCATTCACCCCGCCCATCCCGAGCGCCTGTGTTGGGGCTGCGACAAGTATTGTGCGGCCAGCGACCTGCAATGCGGCAATGGCTGCGGCCGCACCCAGCATCCGGCCGAGCTGCTGGGCGACGACTGGTACCTGCAGGGGGACTGGGGCTTCAGCACCGAGGAGCTGGCGCGTTTTACCGGGCTGGAAAGCGTTGATTCGAATCAATGATGATGTGCTGAGACGGGGCGGATGATGGACGCATGAATTCCCTCATAGCGTGGTGGAGAGCATCATGACAAGCTTCAGGATCCGTACCGTGGCCCAAGGCGTTTTATTGGCAACCCTGCCCTTTGCAGCTGCACTGGCCTATGCCGATGCGGCCAACAAACCTGTCAGTCCGGCTGAGGCAGCCTATCAGGCTGGCGGTTCGCCGCTCGCAGGCGAGGACATGCATCAGAATATCAACCCCAAAGCACCGCCTATGACTAAGGCTGAGTTTGCACGGGCTCGTCAGATTTATTTCGAGCGTTGTGCCGGCTGTCACGGTGTGCTGCGCAAGGGAGCTACTGGTAAACCGCTTACTCCAGATATTACTCTGGGTAAGGGTACCGATTATCTGAAGATCTTCATCGCCTACGGTAGCCCGGCCGGCATGCCCAATTGGCAGACCTCCGGCGAGATGAGCGAGCAGGATGTGGACCTGATGGCGCGCTACATCCAGCAGGAGCCGCCAACACCGCCCGAGTTTTCGCTGGCCGACATCGAGAAGTCGCGCAAGGTCTACCTGCCGGTAGACAAGCGCCCGACGCGCAAGATGAACAACTACAACCTGGACAACCTGTTCTCGGTAACGCTGCGCGACAGCGGCGAGGTGGCGCTGATCGACGGCGACAGCAAACAGATCATCAACATCGTCAAGACCGGCTACGCGGTGCACATCTCGCGGCTGTCCAAGTCCGGCCGCTACCTGTACGTGATCGGCCGCGACGCTCGCCTCAACCTGATCGACCTGTGGCTGCCCAAACCGGACAACGTGGCCGAGGTGAAAGTGGGGCTGGAAGCGCGCTCGGTGGAAACCTCCAAGTACAAGGGTTTCGAAGACAAGATCGCCGTGGCCGGCACCTACTGGCCGCCGCAGTTCGTGATCATGGATGGCGACACGCTGCAGCCGCGCAAGATCGTGTCCACCCGTGGCATGACCGTGGATAACGAGTACCACCCCGAACCGCGCGTGGCGTCCATCGTGGCCAGCCACTACCGCCCCGAGTTCGTGATCAACGCCAAGGAAACCGGCAAGATCATGATGGTGGACTACAGCGACCTGACCAACCTCAAAACCACCACCATCGATTCGGCCAAGTTCCTGCACGACGGCGGTTTTGATAGCAGTGGCCGTTATTTCCTGGTGGCGGCCAATGCCTCCAACAAGATTGCGGTAGTGGATACCAAGACTGACAAGTTGGCCGCACTGGTGGACGTGGGCAAGATTCCGCACCCGGGGCGCGGCGCCAACTTCGTGCATCCCAAGTATGGCCCGGTATGGAGCACCTCGCACCTGGGTAGCGACGAGGTGACGCTGATCGGTACCGACCCCGCCAAGCACCCGCAGTACGCGTGGAAGGCGGTTGCCACCTTCAAAGGGCAGGGCGGCGGCTCGCTGTTCATCAAGACGCACCCGAAATCCAGCAACCTGTGGGTGGATACCCCGCTTAACCCGGACGCCAAGGTCAGCCAGAGCGTGGCGGTGTACGACATACGCCAGCTGGACAAGCCGCCGCAAGTCATCGACATCGCCGCGTGTGCCGGCCTGGATGATGACGGTGCCAAGCGCGTGGTGCAGCCGGAGTACAACAAGGCCGGTGACGAAGTGTGGTTCTCGGTGTGGAGCGCCAAGAACAAGCAGTCGGCCATCGTGGTAGTCAACGACAAGACCCGCCAGTGCAAGGCCGTCATCAAGGACAAACGCCTGATTACCCCGACCGGCAAGTTCAACGTGTTCAACACCCAGCACGACGTTTACTGATCCAACCATCACGGCGGGCTGCGGCCCGCCCAGGGAGCCAATATGAAAACCCCGCTGCTTACCGCCATGCTGCTGTCTGCCGGCCTGCTGCTGGCCACCACCGCCCAGGCCTCGCCGGAACTGGCCAAGAAGTACAACTGCCTTGCCTGCCACAGCATGGACAAAAAGGTGGTCGGCCCGTCGTTCAAGGACATCGCCAGCAAGTACAAAGGCCAGAACGCCCAGGCCAAGCTGGAAGAAAAAGTGAAAAAAGGCGGTGCCGGCAGTTTTGGTCCGGTGCCGATGTCGCCCAACCCGCAAGTACCGGATGCCGACCTGAAGGTGCTGGTGAAGTGGGTGCTGTCGCAGTAAGCCGCCCGTGCCGCCAGCCCGTACCGGTATGGCGGCGTTGCGGCCAACCTTGCGCGGGCCGGCCCGGCCCGCGTTAGCCGGAGTACCGTCATGACGAAGCCACTGTACAGCAGGGGTAGCCTGATCGGCCTCATGCTGATGCTGCTGGCCTGTGCGCTGCTATTTGCCAGCGAGGCAGTGCCGGCGTCTCATCTGCCGAAGCCGGATGCGGCCCGGCGCCAGGTACTGCTGCATCTGCTGCGCGAAGACTGCGGCGCCTGCCACGGCCTGACGCGACAGGGTGGGCTGGGCAGCCCGCTCACCGCCGTCGCGTTGGCCGGCAAGCCGGCCGATAGCCTGGTGGCCACCATTCTCGATGGCCGCCCCGGTACCGCCATGCCGCCGTGGCGGCCCTTCATCAGCGAGCAGGAAGCCCGCTGGCTGGTAGAACTCTTGCAACAGGACCTCCCGCGATGACACTTCGAACCCTGCTGAGCGCCGTGTTGGCCGCAGCTGCGCTGGCCGGCTGCGCCACCCCCACGCTACGCGGCAGCGGCGATCTGGGGGTGGTAATCGAACGTGCCGCCGGCAGCCTGCAGGTGGTGCAGCAACAGCCGCCGGCCAGCCTGGCACGCGTCAGAGGCCTGGGCGACCTGTCGCACGCTTCGCTGGTGTATAGCCGTGATGCCCGCTATGTCTACGTGTTTGCCCGCGACGGCGGCTTGTCCAAAGTGGACCTGCTCACCGGTACCTTGCAGGCCCGCGTGCTGCAGGCCGGCAACAGCATTGGCGGGGCCATTTCCAGCGATGGCCGCATCGTGGCGGCACAGAACTACAGCCCCGGCGGGGTGAAGCTGTTCGATGCCGACACGCTGACGCTGCTGGCCGACATCCCGGCGCAGGACGCCGCCGGGCAGTCGTCGCGTGTGGTGGGCCTGGCCGACTTGCCGGGTAACCGCTTTGCCTTTGCGCTGTTTGACGCCGGCGAAATCTGGCTACTAGACGCGGCCAACCCGTGCCAGCCGGCCATCACCCGTTACCGCGGCATCGGGCGGCAGCCTTACGACGGTCTGGCCAGTAGCGATGGCCGCTACTACATCGCCGGCCTGTTCGGCGAAGACGGCCTGGCCTTGCTGGACACCTGGCACCTCGATGCCGGCGTGCGCCGCATCCTGCCGGCGTACGGCCAGGGCGAGACCCGGCTGCCGGTGTACAAGATGCCGCACCTGCGCGGCTGGAGCCTGGCCGGCGATTATGCGTTCTTTCCCGCCATCGGCCAGTCACAGGTGCTGGTGGCCGATAGCCGCAGCTGGCAGTCGGTGGCCAAGGTGCCGGTATACGGCCAGCCGGTGTTCGTGATGGCCGAACCGGGCGGGCGCCGCGTGTGGGTGAACTTTGCCTTTCCACACAATGACACCGTGCAGGTGATCGACGTGCCCAGCATGCAGGTGGTGCACACGCTGAAGCCGGGGCGCGCCATCCTGCACATGGAGTTCACCGCCCGTGGCGACGCGGTATGGTTGTCCAGCCGCGACGACGACAAGGTCGTGGTTATTGATACCCGCACGCTGGCGGTACGCACCGAACTGCCTGCGGCCAACCCGTCCGGCATTTTCTTCAGCTGGCGTGCCGGCCGCATGGGGATGTGACATGCTGCAGCCACACGACCCGTTATTGCAGTTGCTGGACCGCTACCAGCGCGACTTCCCCTTGCTGGCATCGCCGTTCGGCTTTCTGGCCGCCGAATGCGGGCTGAGCGAGGCGCAATTGCTGCTGCGCCTGCGCTTGGTACAGGAGCAAGGCCTGCTGGCCAGGCTGGGGGCCGTGTTTGCGCCCAATACCGTGGGTGCCAGCACGCTGGCGGCGCTGGCTGTGCCCCCGGCGCAGCTGGACGCCGTTGCTGCGCTGGTCAGCGCCCAGCCGGAGGTCAACCACAATTACGCACGCGATCACCATTACAACCTGTGGTTCGTGCTGGCCGCTGATAGCCGCCCGGCGCTGGACGCCGCGCTGGCACGCATCGCCAGCGTGACCGGCCTGACGCCGCTGGACCTGCCGCTGCAGCGCGAGTACCACATCGACCTGGGTTTTGCGCTGGGCCGGCACGGCCCGCCGCGGCGTGCGCGCTTGCCGGCAGCGCAGCGCTTGCTGCAGCTGGCGGGCAGCGAGCAGCGCCTGCTGGCTGCGCTGGGACCGGGTTTGCCGCTGCAGCCGCAGCCGTTTCTGGCCCTGGCCGCTGCCAGTGGGCTGTCCGAACTGCATGTGCGCCAGCGCCTGCAGCAGTGGCTGGACGATGGCGTGATCCGCCGTTTCGGCTTTGTGCTGCGCCACCGCGAACTGGGCTACCGTGCCAACGCCATGTGTGTGTGGCAAGTGCCTGCCGCGCAACGCGACGCCATCGGCACGCAACTGGCCGCCGATGCCGCCGTCACCCTGTGCTACGCCCGACCGCCGCAGGGGGCGCACTGGCCGTACAACCTGTTCTGCATGGTGCACGCCCGCAGTAGCGATGAGGCGGCGGCGCACTACCGGCGGCTGAGCGCCGATTACGGTTTGCACGCCATGCCGTCGGCCATGCTGCTGTCTACCCGTCGTTATATCCAGCGCGGTGCGCGCTACCAGCAAGGGCTACTGACCCCATGACTTCTCCATTGGTACTGGACACGCTGGACGCGGCCATCATCGCCGGCCTGCAGGGCGGCTTCCCGTTGCAGGATACCCCCTACGAGGTAGCCGGCCAGCGCTGGGGCCTTAGCGGCAGCCAGCTGCAACAACGGCTGGCTGCCTTGTTGCAGCGCGGTGTGCTGACCCGCTTCGGCCCCCTGTACCAGATAGAACGCATGGGCGGCTGCTTCTTGCTGGCGGCACTGGCGGTACCCGAAGCGCGCTACGACGCGGTAGCGGCGCAGGTCAACGCGCTGCCAGCAGTGGCGCACAATTACCGGCGCGAGCACACCCTGAACATGTGGTTTGTGCTGGCCACCACCAGCCAGGCAGGGCTGGCCGAGGCAATGGCCCGCATCCAGACGGATACCGGCCTGCCGGTGTATGGCTTTCCCAAGCTGCGCGAGTACTACGTGGGCATGCAGTTGCTGCCCGGTGGCGACAGCGCGGTGGGGCGGCAGACGGTCACCGTCACCGACAGGCCCCCGCCAGTGCTGGACGACGCTGACTGGCGGCTGATCCGCGCCACCCAGGCCGGCTTGCCGCTGCTGGATGCGCCGTGGGCCGCGCTGGAGGACACCTGCCAGCTGGCGCCGGGCGAGGCCTGCAGGCGGCTGGCGGCCTTGCTGGCGGGCGGGGTGATCCGCCGCATCGGCGTGGTACCCAACCACTACGCGCTGGGCTATGGCGCCAACGGCATGGCGGTGTTCGATGTGGACGACGCGGCAGTGGACGCGCTGGGTACGCTGCTGGGGGCGCAGCCGGAAGTCAGCCATTGTTACCGCCGCGCGCGGCAGCTGCCGTCCTGGCGTTACAACCTGTTTGCCATGTGCCACGGCGCCAGCCACGCGCAGGTGACGGCTACGGTAAACCGGCTGCGCGGCCTGCTGGGCGAAGCTTGTGGCGACCATCAGGTGCTGTTTTCCAGCCGTATCCTCAAGAAAACCGGCTTGCGGGTGTAAGGGGCAGCCCAGCTGCGCACCGGTGCGGAAAGGCTTGATAGCCATCAAGGAGCCGGCTCCGCGCCAGGAAGAGCATGAGGCCATTGTCATCCGCGGAGCCTGCCATGCTGCGCCTCAGCCATTACCTGCATACCTTGCTGCATCCCGCCCCCTTGCCGCCGGCGCGCCGCCCGGCCGGCCCGGTGGTGATCTGGAACCTGCTGCGTCGTTGCAACCTTACCTGCCAGCACTGCTACGCCACCAGCGCCGACCGCGACTTTGCCGGCGAGCTGTCGCTGGACGAGCTGTACGCGGTGATGGAAGACCTGAAAGCCTGCGGCGTGTCGGTGCTGATCCTGAGCGGTGGCGAGCCGCTGCTGCACCCGGCTATTCACCAGCTGGGGCAGCGCGCCAAGGCGATGGGCTTCTACGTGGGCCTGTCCAGCAATGGCACGCTGGTAGACGCGGCCAATGTTGGCCGCATTGCCGAAACGGGCTACGACTACGTTGGCGTCAGCCTGGATGGCATTGGCGCCACCCACGACCACTTCCGGCGGCTGGTAGGGGCTTACGACCGCTCACTAGCGGCTATCCGCCTGCTGCGAGATGCTGGCATGAAGGTGGGTGTGCGCTACACCATGACCGAAGGCAATGCCCACGACCTGCCGGCGTTGCTGCAGCTGGTGGCCGACGAAGGCATCGACAAGTTCTACTTTTCGCACCTCAATTACGCCGGCCGTGGCAACAAGCACCGCGACGGCGACGCGCGCCACCAGCGTACCCGCTGGGCGCTGGACTTGCTGATCGACGCCGCGCTGGGCCACGTGCGCGCTGGGCGGCAAAAGGATTTCGTTACCGGCAACAACGACGCCGATGCCGTCTACCTGCTGCAGTGGGCGCGCCGGCACTATCCGCTACAAGCGGATGCATTGGCGGCCCGCCTGCAGCAGTGGGGCGGTAACGCCAGCGGCGTAGGGGTGGCCAATATCGATAACCTGGGCAATGTGCACCCGGACACCATGTGGTGGAAAGTGTCGCTGGGCAATGTGCGGCAGCGGCCGTTTTCGGCCATCTGGGCCGACGCGGCCAACCCCTTGCTGGCCGGGCTGCGGCAACGGCCGCGGCCGGTGGCGGGGCGCTGCGGGGCGTGCCGGCACCTGGCCATCTGCAACGGCAATACCCGCATCCGCGCCTGGGAGCTGAGCGGCGATTTCTGGCAGGCCGACCCCGGCTGCTACCTGCACGATGCCGAAATCGGCGTGCCCGATGGCGCCTATCCGCTGCCGGCGCTGTCGCCGTGGCAACGGCCACAAACGCTGCTGCGCGAGGTGCAATCATGAGCGCCCGCCACCTTGCCGCCGCGCTGGCCTGGCTGCTGGCTGCGCCACTGTGGGCGGCCACCCCCGTCACCCCCGTCACTGGCGCGCGCGCCGCAGCCCTGTACGACCAGCATTGCCTGGCCTGCCACGGTACCGGCCGGCTGGGCGGTATGGGCCCGGCGCTGCTGCCACAAAGCCTGGAGCGGCTGAAACCGGGTGAGATTCTGGCCACGCTGCGCCAGGGGCGGGCGGCCACGCAAATGCCGGCCTTTGCCGGTCGTCTCGACGATACCGAGCTGAACGAGCTGGCCGCCTGGCTGGGCACCCCTCCGGCCCAGCCGCCACAATGGACGGCTACCGATATGGCCGTGTCCCGCGTGCAGTACGTGGCTGAGGCCAGTCTGCCAGCCAGTGCGCAGCTGCCTACCGGGGTAGACCCGCATAACCTGTTTGTGGTGGTGGAGGCGGGCGATCACCATGTGTCTGTGGTGGAGGGCGACCACTTCACGAGGCTGGCGCGCTTCCAGAGCCGCTTTGCCCTGCACGGCGGGCCGAAGTTTTCGCCCGATGGCCGTTTTGTCTACTTTGCCAGCCGCGACGGCTGGGTCAGCCAGTACGACCTGTACAGCCAGCGCATGGTGGCCGAGATCCGCGTCGGCCTGAACACCCGCAACGTGGCGGTATCGGCCGACGGGCGCTGGGTACTGGCCGGCAATACGCTGCCGGAAACGCTGGTGCTGCTGGACGCACACGGCCTGATGCCGCGCCAGACCTGGCCGGTACGCGACCGCCATGGCCGATTGTCGCGGGTGTCGGCGGTTTACGATGCCGCACCGCGGCAGAGCTTTATCGTGGCGCTGAAAGACAGCGACGAGCTGTGGGAGATCAGCTACAACCCGCAGGCGGCGCCGGTCTACCCCGGTATGGTGCACGACTACCGCATGGGCGAGGGCGTGGCGCTGTCGGGTTTCCTGCAGCCGCGTGTTACCGCGCTGGACATGATACTGGACGACTTCTTTTTCGACCCGGCTTACCGCCACGTGATGGCGGCGTCGCGCGAGGGCCGCGCCGAGGTCATCCAGCTGGACACAGGCGTGAAAGTGGCCGACCTAGCGCTGGATGGCATGCCGCACCTGGGCTCGGGCATTACTTTCGAGCGCGACGGCCAGCGCCTGATGGCCACGCCCAACCTGAAAGGCGGCAAGGTAACGGTGATCGACATGGACCGCTGGCAGTTGGTGAGTCAGATTGCCACGCCGGGGCCGGGGTTCTTCCTGCGTAGCCACGAAAATTCGCCCTACGCCTGGGTGGACGCCATGATGTCGCCGCGCAAGGACACACTGGGCATCATCGACAAGGGCACCTTGCAGCTGGTGAAAACTCTAAGCGTGCGCCCGGGCAAGACCAACGCCCACGTCGAGTTCACCCGCGATGGTCGCTACGTACTGCTGAGCATCATGGAGAACCCAGGCGAACTGGTTGTGCTTGATGCGACCACCTTTGCAGAGGTAGTTAGCCTGCCCATGAGTAAGCCAATCGGTAAATACAATGTGTACAACAAAATCAATCGCTCTGAAGGTACCAGCCACTAGGACTAGGTCATCTGGCCAGTGCCTTAGTCATGGTCGCCTGCGCTAGGCTGCCACTTTTGTCTTGTGGGGGCTTGGCATGAGTCAGATTGATATAGGCGCTTTTTTACAGCACCAGCCATTGTTTCAGCAGCTGTCACCAGCGCAGCGTGCAGCTTTGGTTCCTGGTACGCATGAGGTACGTGGTCAGAAAGGACAGGTCATTTTCCAAAAGGGTGACCCTTGCGATGGCATGTATGTGGTGGTGTTCGGTAAAGTCAAGCTGGCATTGACCGCACAAAATGGCAGTGAAAAGGTGATGGAAATATTGCATCCTGGGCAGAGTTTTGCTGAGGCAGTGATGTTTCTCAACCGGCCTTGCCCGGTTATGGCACAGTTTCTGGAAGATGGGCTCCTACTGCACGTCAGTGCAGAAGTAATCTTTGGTGCTATTGCCAGTGACCCAGGTTTTGCTCAGCGTATGCTAGCCGGTCTATCGCTGCGTTTGCACAGCATGGTGCGTGATGTAGAGCGCTATTCGGTGGAAAACTCATTGCAAAGAGTGATCAGTTACCTTTTACAAGAGGGTCAGCCAGCATGTAATGGTAGGGTGGTGCACTTGCCTGTAAACAAGAACCTGATTGCGTCACGTCTAAATTTGACCCCGGAAACTTTCTCGCGGGTCCTGCATCAACTGGTTGAGTCGGTATTGGTAGAGGTTCGTGGACGTGACATTGTCCTTATGGATGTAGAAGGTATGCAGCAGCTGGTGTCTTGATGGCTGCTGCATCCAGGCTAGCTGTTTCGTAATGAAAAGTGCTCAAAGCGTGTTTTAGTCTCGGACAGTAAGGCTAGGTCTGGCCAGCCAGGGGGAGCGGCCCCTACTGGTGGTATTTGATCCGGTGCTGGGCGCAGCAGTTGCCAGGCGTAGTGGCGTACACCGTGTGTGGAGAGCCAAGCCGCCATCTGCTGCAGCGTTTGTCGGCTATGCCAGTGTGGATGAATGCTACTACGGCACTCAAATGTCACATTGCTGGACAGTAGTAGTGACAGGCTGTTCTGCACATGCTCGCCGCTGCCGGTCACGCCGGTCAGCGCCGCGTAATGTGACGGTAGCGTTTTGATATCTAATCCTACCCAGTCTAGCAGAGGCAAGGCCTTGGCCAATCTGTGTGGATAGCTGCCGCTAGTATGTAGGCCTGTTGCAAATCCCATCGCGCGAACTTGTTGCAAGAGCAGTGGCAGGGAGGGTTCCTGTAGTGGCTCTCCGCCTGAAAATACTACGCCATCTAGTAAACCGCACCGATTTGCCAACCAGGAAATAAAACGAGGCCAGTCCGTTTGCCCATTTTTCCTACGCAGCAAATGAGGATTGTGGCAATAACCACAGCGCCATGGGCATCCGGCCAGAAATACTACCGCACATAGCCGTCCCGGCCAGTCGCAGGCCGAAAACGGCTGCCAGCCACCCAGCCGCGCGCTAGTGGCGTCCTGGTTCGTCAAAGTGACGGCGTTCATAGAATTCGCCTTGTTTACCGGTGTTGAACGATGCCACTGGGCGGTGGTAGCCCATTACTCGGGTCCAGATTTCACAGCGAGTGCGCTCGCTGTCGTCCAGTAGCGGGCGTGTATCGGTGGTAGGTTGAGTCATGCGATAGCTCCTTCAGTGTTGGCCGCAGCGGTGGTCTTGCGCGCCAGAAGTTCGGCATCGCAGCGCGGGCAGAACTCGTGGCGGCCAGACAGATAGCCGTGTTGCGGGCAGATGGAAAATGTGGGAGTGATAGTGATGTAGGGCAAACGGAAGTTTTCCAGCGCCCGGCGCACCAGCTGGCGGCAGGCGTCGGCGCTGGACACCGCCTCGGTCATGTACAGGTGCAGCACGGTGCCGCCGGTATAGCGCGATTGCAGTGCCTCCTGGTGCGCCAGCGCGGCGAACGGGTCGTCGGTGTGGCCGACCGGCAGCTGGCTGGAGTTGGTGTAGTACGGCTTGTTGGCGCTGCCAGCCTGCAGGATGCCGGGGTAGCGCTTGCGGTCTTCGCGGGCAAAGCGGTAGGTGGTGCCCTCGGCCGGCGTGGCTTCCAGGTTGTACAGATGGCCGGTGTCGTGCTGGATGGCCACGATGCGCTGGCGGATATGATCCAGGTAGCGGCAAGCAAAGGCGTGCCCGCTGTTGCTGCTGATGTCGTCTTGCCCGGCGCTGAAGTTGCGGATCATCTCGTTGATGCCGTTTACCCCCAGCGTGGAAAAGTGGTTTCGCAGGCTGCCCAGGTAATGCTTGGTGTACGGATACAGCCCGGCATCGATGTGCTGTTGCACCACGCCGCGGCGCGCTTCCAGCACCTCGCTGCCCAGCGCCAGCAGGCGGTCGGTGGCGGCAAGCAGCGCGGCTTCGTCGCCGGCGTGCAGGTAACCTAGTCGTGCGCAGTTGACGGTAACCACGCCAACTGAGCCGGTTTGTTCGGCACTGCCGAACAGGCCGTTGCCGCGCTTGGCCAGTTCGCGCAGATCCAGTTGCAGGCGGCAGCACATGCTGCGCACCATGTGCGGCTGCAGGTCGGAGTTGACGAAGTTCTGGAAGTAGGGCAGGCCGTACTTGGCGGTCATGGCAAACAGCAACTCGGTGTTGGCGCCGTACCAGTCGAAATCGCGGGTGATGTTGTAGGTGGGGATGGGGAAGGTAAACGCGCGGCCACGGGCATCGCCCGCCAACATCACCTCGATGAAAGCGCGGTTGATCATTGCCATCTCGTCGGCACAGTCGCCGTAGCGGAACGGCATTTCTTCGCCACCGATCACCGGAATCTGCTCGCGCAGGTCGTCGGGGCACACCCAGTCGAACGTGAGGTTAGTGAACGGTGTTTGCGTCCCCCAGCGGCTGGGTACGTTCAGGTTGTATACCAGCTCCTGCAGGCATTGCCGCACTTGGAGGTAGTCAAGCTCATCCCTGCGTATGAACGGTGCTAGATAGGTATCGAACGAGCTGAATGCCTGGGCGCCGGCCCACTCGTTCTGCAGCGTGCCCAGAAAGTTCACGATCTGGCCGCAGGCACTGGAAAGGTGACGTGGTGGGGCCGACTCTACTTTGCCACCGACGCCGGAAAACCCCAGCTGCAGTAGCGTACGTAGCGACCAGCCGGCGCAGTAGCCGGACAGCATGTCCAGGTCGTGGATATGCAGGTCCCCGTGGCGGTGGGCCTGCGCTGCGTCGGCGCTGAACACGGCGTTCAGCCAGTATTCGGCGCTGAGCTTGCCTGCCATGTTAAGGATCATACCGCCCAGGCTGTAGCCTTGGTTGGCGTTGGCCTGAACCCGCCAGTCGGCACGGCTCAGGTATTCCCGCACGGTGCTCACAGCGTCCACGTGGCCGGCGGTGAGGGGTTTTGAATGCATTTCGCATGGCTCCTGATGTAATTAAGTGCAATATATAGTTAAATTTTTCTTTTGAATTACTAGATGTTGTTTTCTTGATCGTTATCAAGCGTGCTAGCGCCGCAGGGCGGGCTCCCCGAAAGTCTTGATATGGGGCAAGGCTGCGCCGCCATCGCGCCGCGTAAGGTCGCCCCGTCTTGAACGGAGGGTTACACCATGCAGCTACCAGAGCTGGTCTGTCCGGCCGGCAACCTGCCCGCCCTGAAGGCCGCCGTGGATCACGGCGCCGACTGCGTTTATCTGGGCTTGAACAACGACACCAACGCCCGCCATTTCGCCGGGCTCAACTTTGATGCCGCCAGCGCCCGCGAAGGCCTGCGCTACGCTCGCCAGCGCGGGGTGAAGGTGCTGCTGGCCATCAATACCTTTGCCCAGGCCGGCGAAGAAGCCCGCTGGCGCGCGGCGGTTGACGAGGCGGCAGCACTGGCGGTGGACGCGGTGATCCTGGCCGATTTCGGCTTGCTCGATTACGCCAGCCAGCGCCACCCGCAGCTGCGCCTGCATCTGTCGGTGCAAGGCTCGGCCAGCAATTACGAAGCCATCAACCTGGCGCAGCGTATGTTTGGCGTGCAGCGGGCGGTGTTGCCGCGCGTACTCAGCCTGGAGCAGGTGGCGCAGGTGATAGCTGGCACTACGGTGGAAATCGAGGTGTTCGGTTTTGGCAGCCTGTGCGTGATGGCGGAAGGGCGTTGCCATCTGTCCAGCTACGCCACCGGCGAATCGCCCAATACCCACGGTGTATGTTCGCCAGCCCGTCACGTGCGCTGGTTGCCACACGCCAACGGTACCGAGGCACGTCTGAACGGGGTGCTGATCGACGATTTTGCCCACGACGAGCCGCGTGGCTACCCCACGCTGTGCAAGGGGCGCTTTCACGTGGGCGACAGCCTGGGCTACGCGCTGGAAGAGCCTACCAGCCTCAACGTGCTGCCTTTGTTGCCAAGGCTAATCGACATGGGCGTAGCGGCCATCAAGGTAGAAGGGCGGCAACGCAGCCCAGCCTACGTGGCGCAGGTAACGCGCACGCTGCGCCAGGCGCTGGACGAGGCACGCCGGTCTGGCTGGCAGCCGCCAGCCGCGCTGATGCAGCAACTGGGCCGGGTTTCCGAAGGACAACAAGTGACACTGGGGGCGTACAGCAGACCATGGAAGTAAGCCGACATACCGCATTACCACTACAGCTGGCCATCGGCCCCTTGCTGTATTTCTGGCCGCGCGACGAAGTGATGCGCTTTTATGCTGACGCGGCAGAGTGGCCTGTGGACCGCATTTATCTGGGTGAGGTGGTGTGCTCGCGCCGCCAGCAATTGAAGGTAGACGACTGGCTGGGTCTGGCGGCGGATCTGCAGGCTGCTGGTAAAGAAGCCGTGCTGTCCAGTCAGGGTTTGCTTGAGAGTGAATCTGACCTCAAGCGCCTGCGCCGGCTGATCGATGGGGCTGGTGTACTGGTAGAGGCCAACGATACCGGCGCTGTCGGCATGCTGCAGCAGCGTGGCCTGCCATTTGTGGCTGGCCCACACCTCAACATCTATAACGCCGCTACCTTGGCACTGTACCAGCGCTGGGGAGCACAGCGCTGGGTGCCGCCGCTAGAAATGCCGGCACAGCGAGTGCAGGCTATTACTCATGCCTTGCCGCAGCTCGATACCGAAGTGTTTGCATGGGGGCGGATGCCGCTGGCGTTTTCATCGCGCTGTTTTACCGCGCGGCATGAAGGACTCCATAAAGACAGCTGCGAGTTTCGTTGTTTGGCGCATCCGGACGGGATGTCATTGCTCACCCGCGAGCAGCAGGGCTTCCTGCAAATTAATGGTACCCAGACACAGTCGGCCGCCTGCCACAGTCTGCTTGATGAGCTGGATGCCTTGCCTGCGTCGGGTGTGAATGCTATTCGCCTCAGCCCGCATAGCCAGCACTTTGCTGAGGTGGTCCAATGGGCAGCCGCCTGTTTGCGTGGCGAACCGGCTGGCATGCCGCTAGCTGGTCTGGCACCCGCACCGCTGGTCAATGGCTTCTGGCATCGACAGCCCGGTATGCAATTTCACGGAGTGCGCCATGACTGCTATTGATCCCCGTTTCGGTAAGTTGGCCGCACGCTTGTTGCGCGCTTGTCCTGATGCAGTTGCAAGCCAGTTGCTGGCACAGGCATTGAACCTCATGGGTTGGCGCGGTCTGATTCCATTGGATGACCCTATGCTGCAACAGCGCACGTTCCTTGTTGGTGTACGTGATGCAGGCCTAGTGCTATCACTAAGGCACGATGGCAGTACCTTTCGTGCCTGCCCGCGGCTTGCAGCCCCTGACTTTTTCTTGCACGCTGACTTGGCCGATCACTTGGCCCTGCTATGGCGGCAGGAAGATCCGGATACGCTATTTTTCCAGCGCCGTATCGACATCGGCGGCGATACCGAGCTGGGTTTGTGGGTGAAAAATGTGTTAGACAGCATTGATTGGCGATCACAGCTAAAGTTGTATTAATGCGATCAAGCGATACATGCGTTCAAGACAATTCAACGGGCTAGGCCTGCTGCACATGACGGGCTGGGACTTGATGCCACACATCAAACAGACTTAGGCCCAAGCCCTTGGCATCCAGTTGTTTCAGGACTCTGAGCTGGTTACTGGTGCGCAGCTAGTAGTGGATTGCCGTTCACATTCAGACTAAAGCATAGCAGGAAGGAGGTGTGCGCTTTCCTCGTCGGTTTAGCAGGATGATACGGTCGGCACCGCCGAATTTCTGACCGTCAACAGTCATCCAGAGCGAACCCTGTAACCGGATAGTCTTGTCGTTAGCGTTCATACTTTGCCTCTGTTTATTGCTAACTTTTTGACATAATCAGGTATTGGTCCTGGCGCTTGCATGTTGGGACCTAATTGGTTTTCTGATGGAAAGATGCTGTTACTTGGCGGTCCAGATATCCGTCGCGCAGCTCGACGACATGGTCACCAAAGGTTTGTACGTCCAGCGGGTCATGGGTAATCAGCACCATGGGTATTTGTAATAGCTGCTGTAAATCGCTCAGTTCCCGACGCATGGTATTGCGCAGTGATGGATCGAGTGCTGCGAATGGTTCATCCAGTAACAGTGCCTGCGGTTCGGCAACGATTGTCCGAGCCAGGGCGACACGCTGCCGCTGCCCTCCGGACAGATCATCCGGCAGCTGGTGTGCCATGGCGGCTAAGCCGAAGGTGCGTACCCAGTATTCCACCTTATCGTGTCGATCTCGTGCTCGCGGGTTAAGCCAACCATGACTCAAGCCGAAAGCAATGTTCTGACGCACATTGAGGTGAGGAAATAGCGCATAGTCCTGGAATAGATAACCGACACGCCGCGCTTGCGGAGCCAAGTTCAAACTGGCCGAGTGGTCAAAAAACGTTTGGCCATTGATACGGATATGACCGCGCTCCGGGGTAAGCAGTCCAGCAATCGCCTTCAGAGTCAGGCTCTTCCCGGCGCCGGATGGGCCGTAGATCACATTGCGCTGGCTGCCAGACTGTAATTGCACGTTCAGCGTAAAACTACGCGTGCCTGCGTGCAAGGTCTTGTAGATATCGATATCAAGCTGCATTGCCTGCCTTACTCAATGCCGAACAATGCGCCCAGGCGCAAGATAGCCGGCAGTCAACAGTACCGCTATGCAAACGGCGGAGATGATGTACACAAGGATGTTGGCCAGATCGTCCTGCCCGGCCTGCACCGCCTCGTATACCGCGACGGACAGGGTCTGGGTCTTGCCGGGAATACTGCCAGCCACCATGAGCGTGGCGCCGAACTCGCCCAGCGCCCTGGCGAAGGCGAGTAGCAGCCCGGCCAGGATGCCGCGCCACGCTAGTGGCAGAGTCACCCGGAAAAAGACGGCGACATTGCTGATCCCCAATACCTTGGCGGCTTGCTCCAGCTGACCATCCACAGACTCGAATGCCGCTCGCGCCGGCTTGAATACCAAGGGAAAGATAACTGTGGAGGCCGCGATGACCGCGCCTTGCCAAGTAAAGATCAGGTTAATGCCGAACACATCGAACAACCATGCGCCAAAAGGGCTGCGACGACCGAGCAGAACCAGCAGGTAATAGCCCAATACGGTGGGTGGCAGCACCATGGGCAGGGTTAGCAGCGTGTCTAGCACATTACGCCCCGGAAACTTACCCCTGGCCAACACAAATCCTGCTGTCACACCCAGTACTGTTGTGGCAGTAGTGGCCAGCCCAGCCACTTTCAACGACAAGGCCAAGGCAACCCAGACCGATTCCATGATTGTGCTACTCCCGGGTCAGGGTTTCAGAAAGCCGTACTTGCCAAGAATGGTTTGGCCGGCGGGAGACAGGACGTATTCGATGAAGCTCTTGGCTTCCTTTGCATTGCTACTGCTGGTGCTCGCAGCAATCGGGTAACTGATTGCTGAATTGAGCGGCACGGTAAACGCTACTTTCACCTTGTCCGGCATCACCGCTGCGTCTGTTGCGTACACGAAGCCAGCCTCAACCTCGCCTCGTGCTACATAGTCCAAGGATTGGCGAACATTCTGTGTATTGATAGCCTTGGCCCGGATCACTGACCACAGGTTGGCAGTTTCTAGTGCAGCTTGGGTATAGCGGCCAACTGGCACACTGGCAGGTTTTCCAATAGCGACTTTGTCTATTCGCGATTGGGACAGGTCTCTGAGACGCTTGATCGCCAGTTTGCTGTCGAATGGCACAATAAGCACTAAGGCGTTACGTACAAAGTTATGCCGGCTGTTTGCAACGATCAGGCCCTGCTTGAAGGCCTGATCCATTGTTTCCTGATCAGCGGAGGCAAAGACATCCACTGGTGCTCCTTTGGCTATCTGCTGCAGCAGGGCTCCCGAAGCGCCGACGTTCAATAGGATCTTGGTGCCCGGGTGTTGCCCCTCAAATGACTGCGCCAGATCTTTGAAGGCATTGGTCAGACTAGCTGCAGCTGAAACAGTCACATTGCCTGCAGCAGCAAGGTTGCTGAGTATGAGCAGTATGGCACTCGCAATTGAATTCAGAGTGGGCTTCATGACGTCTCCATTCATGATCATTTTTTCGCAATATAGCCAGGTACATAACGGTGCTCAATACTCCTTACGGCCTAGTCTGCGCTTCGGCAGCTGGGGTTATGAGGTAAGAATGTGACGGCTTAGATATAGACCTCGATCCTAAATTTTTTCACCCACATATCACCTCCATGTCAGCAGGGTGATGATGCCCTGGATTCGCCCCTCAAACCCCAGCCTAGCCTGGGGTTTTTCTATGGAGTCTGTGATATGTCTCATCTTGTCGAAACCATGGCTTACGTCGGTGCTACCCCTTGGCATGGCCTGGGTAACCAGCTCACCGAACAGCAGCCGATTGATGTCTGGCTGCACGAAGCAGGTATGAACTGGACCATCGAGCAAAGCGATGTGCTGTTCAATGTCTCGCCGGACGGCATGCATATCCGCATGCACCGCGATGCGAAGGTACTGTATCGCTCCGATACCTTGGCACCGTTGTCTGTCGTTTCCCCGCGTTACAAAGTAGTTCAGCCACATGAAGTCCTGCACTTCTATAACGACCTGGTGCATGCCGGGGGCTTTGAGCTGGAAACCGCTGGCGTGTTGAAGGGTGGCAAGAAGCTATGGGCATTGGCCAAGACTGGCCAGGAAACCTTGGTCCGTAGTGGTGACCGTGTGAAAGCCTACCTGTTACTGGCAACCAGTTGCGACGGCACACTGTGCACCACGGCGCAATTCACGTCTGTCCGAGTGGTATGCAATAACACGCTGCAGATTGCTGTGGGGGATAACACGGGCGCGGTAAAGGTACCGCACTCGACCGTGTTCGACCCTCTGGCGGTCAAGGATGCCCTAGGCCTGGGGCTGAGTGATTGGGATGTGTTCATGCGCAACATCAAAGCGTTGAGTCAACGGCCCATCTCGCCCGAAGAAGCGCGGCAGTACTTTGCCGATGTACTGGATGAACCAATGCCGGTAGAAGACGCCACACCTTCCAAAGCGATGCAGCAGCTCCATGCTTTATATAGTGGGGCAGGGATGGGCTCGATGCTAACGGGTACCCGTGGCACCGCCTGGGGGCTGGTGAATGCCGTGACCGAATACGTGGACCATCACCGTCGCGCACGTAGCAGCGACTACCGTTTGGACTCGGCCTGGTTTGGCCAGGGTGCTACGCTGAAACAACGCGCAATGCATAAGTCATTGATTTTGTTGGATTGAATCGCGTCTGCGCTTAACGCTGTCCCTTTCTATCGTTATCTGCCCTGCAGTGCTCGCCACTGCGGGTGCTGCTGTGGCCAAGGAGTGCTTTATGACTGCTCTGGCTCATTTCCCAAAAACCCTGCGTATCCAGCAACTGAACGACGCCCTGCGTACCCAGTTTGTCGGTGGCCAGGTGCTGCTCACTGCCGGCTTTCAAACCCTGCCCGATGAGCAGCAAGCCGCCTTGTTGCTCGCCATCCGCGATTTCAACG
>NZ_CEETRO010000014.1:0-66992 GCF_979366545.1 Vogesella perlucida | reverse complement strand
TGTCCTTGGAATACGGCAGCGTCACCGACAGTGCCTCGTCGGCGCCGGCGCGCTTGGACGGCTCGATCAGCGTGATCAGCTCGCCGAAAATGCGCGAGATATTGCCACGGTTGATTTCGTCGATGATAAGGACGTAGGGCTTTCTCTCTGAAGCGACCGTGGCCGGATATTCGGGCAAGCCACAATGCTCTCGCAAAAAATTCAACATTCCACGTACATACGAATCCCTGTTGACACCTTTAGTGCTACCTGTTTCGTATAGGGTACGTACCTGATTCAAGTTGCCGGATGCTTCTGGGCGTTGGTCCGGGTTGGCAGCCGTATAAAACTGGAAAGTAGGTCCACCTGCGTAGCGCACAAAAAACTCATTGCCACGTACTGTTTTCATGACGACTCGGCCATTGCCTTGCTCTACTTTATCAAGCAGCACCTGCAAGGATTTTTCGAACGGGTCATCTTGCAGTGCACGGCGGCACAGTATTTTGAACACGCCATCTGCTACTTCGTAGCGTAGCTGACCCGTTGTCTCATCGCTTACAGCCCGCAGCCCCTCGACAAAATCCTCGTAGCTGAAGCTTTGGTGAAAGGTCGTGAAGACAATCTGCCCCGAGGCCACAAAACCATCGAATGCCGATTTCAAAGGCTCGCGGCCGATTGCGGTGTTCAACAGCTCAGGCTTGAGAATCGCCAAGGCAGCCTGTACCGTTTCGTAGGTTTTGCCGGTGCCCGGCGGGCCGTAAAGGATCTGGTTCAGCGCAGGCATGTTGTACTCTCGTTCCGGGATGAAAGATGGCATGGTCCAGCCCCCACCGGTTTGCGGGCTTTCCTGCGCCTGATAGCGCGCTTCGACCAGTTGTTTGAGCTGTGCCTCATAGTCAAATACCGGCAGCCCGTCACGGGCAGCCATCAGTTGCTGGTTGCAGCGCAAGGCGAAGGCCAGATCGCTTTCCTTGGGACGCTTGCCCTGCTGCAGCCATGTGCCGAATTTGCCGTGATACCACTGCGGTATGTCGTCCAGACGCTGCAGCGGCAGCAACACCGGCTGTTGCCGGTTCTGGTAGATAAAAAACAGCTTCCACTCGTAAATGTCGTAGAGCACAGGCTGGGCCAATACCGACACATCGCCGCGAGCCGCCGCCTCGGCAATCTGGCACAGCCTGGCGCGGGTGTTGGCAAATGCCTCCTCGGCGCTGCTGCCCAGCTCACGCAGCCAGCCAAGCAGGCTTGGTTCGTCCACGCCGTATTTAGGGTTGCCACGGTAGGTGTCCAGCGATGTTGCGGGTAAAGCCGAAACACCAATTTGCGGATAATGCGTGCCACCGCCAGGCCGCCACCCCAGCTCATCACTCAGGTAGCGCAGACAGCCGCTAAAACAGTCTTCATCGGCCCCTTGCGCGTACTGGGCCAACGTCATTTTGTTCAAAGCCTGCTGCGGCCAACGTTGCAAGAACTCATCCCAGACCTGCTCGGGTGTTCTGTTCATGCTCATACTCCCACCTCCGCCAAGGTCGCTGCTGCGTCCGGCAGGCGTAGCTGGCCGGAGATCAGGCGTGGCAGCAGAGTGTCGCGCAGGTTGGCGAGGGTTTGGGCTTGCCGGTTATTAGCTGCTTGGCGTTTCTGCAAATCCATACCGACTTCTTCAAATCTCTGAACAATATTTTCTGGCGGCAATACATAGGGCAAGCCATGAATATGATTACGATTCAAGGTCGGAACTGCGGAACCAGCATTGAAACTGGAGAAATCCAATCGCCGCAATAGCTCAAATGCGAAACAAGGTGTCGCCCGACGAAACTGTTTAACCCATAAGGTGGTGTTCAATGGCCAATAGTCTTCAAGGGTGATAAATACTTTTCCTAGCACGCCTGAGCGGCCAGTTACAACGCCAGGTCCTTTAACCATAGCAACGTGGTGCATACCGCTAGGGCCACTAGCCGCGATGATAGGAAAATTGCCGTCTATACGTTCAGCGGAAGGCAAATCAAATCCACGCTGTAAAACCAAAAAATCTTCAAGTTGGCCAAGCTCCCACCCCTCCGGTACCAGCCCTTGGGGAGTATCGGTGAAGGTTGGCGGGAACAGGGCTTGCAGCTCGGCGGGGAGCGTGGCGGCGCGGGTGCCGGCGTTGGCGTGCACAGGGTCGAAATCGACAAACCACGACTTGAACAGCGCCTGCGCCATCGCCTCCAGCGTGGCGTTGGTCTCGCGTAGCAGGGCGATGCGGTCGTCGAGGGCATCGGATATGTCCGCAATCTGGTGCTGCTCCGGCAAGCTCGGCAAGGAGATGGCCATTTGTTTCAAATGACTAGGGCCAAAGTGGCGAATGACACTACCCGTAGCCATCTGCTCTGCCTGCTCGACAAATGCCGCCGATGACAAGAATGCTCGCAGGTACCCACGATCTAATCGCGCAGGATCAGAACTGCGGAACCGGATAATCCCTGTATAAGCAATCGATCCTGCCGAAGCCGGATCTACCACACTTACCCGGCCAAGCGACGCACTGGTACTGATGAGCAAATCGTTCTCGCGAAGAGCGAAGTGGGCCCACTTTTTTGCAACTTTTTCAGGATCGAGAAAGTTGCACCCTTCGAGCCGTACCGTTGGTGTTTCTATATTTTTCAGACGCAGTAACGGGACTCCACTTTCGTGAAAGTCCTTGGCAAGAATTCCTGGCCCCTCCTGAAAATCAGTAACCTCCTGCAACAGACAAACGTCCCATCCAGCCGGTACCTTATCTTTGAGGACTAGGCATGTTGGCTTTTCAGAACTCATACCCAATCCCCCCCAGTTTCTGGCGGATCAGCGCGTCCAGTTCTGCACCTTTGGCCATCTGTGCGGCCAACCTTTGCGTTAGCGCCTGCATCTTTTCCTCGAACGCCTCGTCGTCGTCTTCAACTGCTTCCGCGCCCACGTAGCGGCCGGGGGGCAGTACAAAGCCGTGCTCGGCAATCTCTGCAAGCTTGACGCTGCGGCAGTAGCCGGGGATGTCTTCATAGCTGGCATCACCCGCGCCGCGCCAGGCTTGCACGGTGGCGGCGATGCGGGCGATGGCGTCGTCGGCTAGCTCGGCTTGCACGCGGCTGATCATGCTGCCCAGCTTTCGCGCATCGATAAATAGCACTTCGCCCTGGCGCGTGGTCTTGCCCTTGGCCAGGAACCACAGGCAGGCGGGAATCTGGGTGTTGAAGAACAGCTGGCCGGGCAGGGCGATCATCACTTCCACCACGTCGGCCTCTACCATGGCGCGGCGGATGTCGCCTTCGCTGTTCTGGCTGGACGACATGCTGCCGTTGGCCAGCACGATGCCGGCGCGGCCGCCGGGTTTGAGGTGGTACAGCATGTGTTGCAGCCAGGCGTAGTTGGCGTTGCCTTGCGGCGGGGTGCCGTACACCCAGCGCGGGTCGCCTTCCAGGCTGCCGTGCCACCAGTCGCTGATATTGAATGGCGGGTTGGCCAGGATGAAGTCGGCGCGCAGGTCGGGGTGCTGGTTGCGGGTGAAGGTGTCGCCCGGTTCGCGGCCCAGGTTGAAGTCGATGCCGCGAATGGCCAGGTTCATCGCGGCCAGGCGCTAGGTGGTGGGGTTGGATTCCTGGCCGTAGATGGACACGTCCCCTAGCTTGCCGCCGTGGGCTTCGATGAATTTTTCCGACTGCACAAACATGCCGCCAGAACCGCAGCACGGGTCGTACACCTTGCCCTGGTGCGGGTCCAGCACGGCGACCAGGGTGTTGACGATGGATTGCGGGGTGTAGAACTGGCCGCCTTTTTTGCCTTCAGCGCTGGCGAACTGGCCTAGGAAGTATTCGTACACCTGGCCCAGGATGTCGCGGGCGATGGATTGGTCTTCGCCAAAGCCGATGGTGGAGACCAGGTCCACCAGCTCGCCCAGCTTGCCGTCCGGCAGCGGGGCGCGGGCGTAGCGTTTGTCGAGTATGCCTTTTAGGCGCGGGTTTTCCTGCTCGATGATGGCCAGCGCGTCGTCGATGCGTTTGCCGATGTCGGCTTGCTTGGCGGCGGCGCGCAGGCCTTCCCAGCGGGCGGCTTCGGGCACCCAGAACACGTTCACTTCGCGGTAGTAGTCGCGCTCTTCCAGCTCTTCGGCCAATAGCTCGGCGTCGCAGTCGTGCAGAAAGTAGTCGTCGGCTTCGTCGGCAAAGCGGCGGGTAAGCTCGTCGCGCCGCGCCTGAAAGGTGTCGGACACGAATTTGAGGAAAATCATCCCCAGCACGATGTGCTTGTATTCGGCGGCGTCCACATTGGCGCGCAGCTTGTCGGCGGCGGCCCACAGGGTTTTTTTGATGTCGTCCAGCATGGCGGGTCTCGTCGGTGTGGTCGGTTTGACTTGCGGCCAACTTGGGTTAACGCGGCGCTGGGCTGTTTTGCAGGTGGGTCTGATGCTTTAGTGGCTTTTGCCGATAGTCGCGCAAAGCGCTAATGGCTGCGAGTGGCTAAAGCGATGCAAAACTGTGCCAAAACCGCGCAACATTATGCCAATTGGCCTCAAAAAGCCTAAAAAAAAGCCCCGCGAGTGCAGGGCTTTTGGGTGTTCTGGTGGAGGCGGCGGGAATCGAACCCGAAACCGACCGCCCGCAAGCAGTTGATATATCACCCTTTATCATGCCGCATCTTTTTTAAGTGCGACAGAAGTGCGATTCTATCAATTTACTGCCTGCTTTGCAGCTCAATCCACGTCTGCAGCGCCGTCAGCTGCTCGGCGTTTTCCCGGCAGCTGAGGTAGTTGGCCGCAAGGGTGGTGGCAAGGTCTGGAGCGGGGACGGCGGGCGCATCAGCAGTGTTGGCGGGGTCGGGTAGCTCACCACGGGAGGCGGCGTCGTGGAGCAGGCGGAAACCGCCAGGCAGAGCAGGGGAATCAGCCGGAACATAGACGGGTACCTCTTTGATGATGGTTTGGCCGGCGGTGCGCACGGTATGCACGCGATCGACGTATCGGGTGACGACCTGCACGGTGGCCTCGGCCTGGCGCTGCCGGGTCTGGGCCAGTTGAATGTGCCGGGCGCCAAGCTCGGCTTGTTGCCGCGCCTCGACATGGCTGGCGCCTTTCAGCCAGCCGGTACCGTATAGCGCAGCAGCCAGCGCCAGCAGGCATAGCCAGCGGGTGGGCAGGGACAGGGAAATCATGGTCATCTCCTTCAGGGTTTATATCCGCACCAGTTTCCAGTCCACGGCAGAAATGAAAATCGGCTGCCCAACATGCTGATAAACGTATTTGATGTAGACACGGTTATCGATGTAGCCCCCACCGCCCGAGGACAGGCCATCCCCGATCACAATGGATGTTTCGCCATAGCCGGTGCCGCCGCCGTTTCTGGATTGACCGGATGAAATGGTCGCGGTAGCGGCATAGATATCGGAAGCGGCGGTATACCAGCTGGCGGAAACGCTGATGCCGGTATCGATCAGGATGACCTGTGTCCGGGAGCGTTCGCCATAGCCGGATTCCCTGTTATCACCTGAGCCGGTGCTCCAGTAGTAGTCTTCGCCCAACCACCAGCTGTTACTGACTGCTTGTGTGCCGCTGGCCACAATGTCCGGCTCGGCAACCGCAATGCGGCGTACCCTGACGAAGCCGTCACCGCGCATTTCAATCTTGTCACCGAAACGCAGCAGGCAATCACCCCAGCTGCTCATGCGTAGCAGCGTGCTGCCCCCCTGGAATTCCAGCAGCGAGCCCCCGCCGGGTTCGCGCGCCAGTACCCAGCCGTTCTGGCCGTCGTACCACCATTTGCTGCCGGATTGCAGCTTGCCCCAGCCACCAGCGCCATCGGACTGGATGCTGAGGTTGCCGGCGGTGACGGTGCCGAGATTGGCGCTGATGGCAGACAGGCTGCCCACGGCCATGTCGCTGGCGGCGACCTGTGCCTTGGTGGCCAACGGGCCCAGGCCACTGACCTGGCTGACACCGACGTTGTTGGCCGTGGCCAGTGAACCCAGGCCGGTGATGCGGCCAACGTCCAGGCTTTGCCCTGCACCGAAAATCACATTGCCGGCAGCGTCCTTGATCGTCAGGTTGCGGGAGTCGATATGGTTCGCCGTGAGTGTGCCGGCCTGGATTTTGTCACCGCTGATGCTGTTGACGGCCAGGCGGTCGCCAGTGAGGCTGCCCACCACGATGTGGGTACTACTGATGCTGTTCGCTGCAATCTTGTCGGCCAGTATGGCGTTGGCGGCAATCTTGTCGGTGGTAATGGCGCCGTTCTGGATAAGGGTGCTGGGTAGTACTTCTTCTATTTCGTATGCCTGCAGCTCCATGTAGCCTGCCGTGCCTGTGTAGTTCAGCAGGGCAATGGGGCGGAAGGATTTGGCACCTGACGGGGGTACCAGTGCATGGCCCGGGCCAATGAAACCCACGCACTCGGTCCAGTCCGATGTCAGCGACGTAATGGTCGTGTACCAGAAGGTGCCGTTGCCAGACAGGTTGTTGCCGTTGCTGTCGAGCAGTTGCACCCCCAGGTATAGCTGGCCGTTTGCGCCTTCCAGGCCGCGTGCCCAGGCTTTAACGCGGTAGTTTTTGCCGGGGTCGAACGGTAACGGCCTTGCACCGGTGATCTCGGCGGGGCGGCTAAGGCTGCGCAGGGTATAGTCGCCTGCGCGCCCGTCAGGGATTTTTGCTATCCCCCAGCTGCCGGTGTAGGTATGCCAGCACGACGCGTCCTGAAAGTAGGGGTCTGGATTAATGGCTGAGCCTGCCCCCTGAATCAGCAGCTGGTCGGCGCTGATGACAAACGACGCGGTACTGCCATCGTTGAATGCCTGCAGGCCGGAGAGCTTTTTGCGGCCGTCGGGCAGGGTGGCCTCGATGGCCACCCCCCATTTGCCACTGACCCTGCCGTCCAGGCTGGCCTGGGCGGATGTCAGCGTGGTGACGCTCGCTTCGGTACTGCCCACGCGTGCTTGCAAGGTGCTGATGTCGGTAGCGGATGCCTTGCCGGCTACCGTGGCTTCTACCTGCTGGATGCGGTTCAGCACGGCACCTGCCGATGCCGTGGCAGCGGGGCTGATGCCGACAAACTCGCCGCTGACAATATCGAAGCCTATGGACAGGTAGGCGGCGGGGTCGTTGACACCATCCCCGCGATACGCCTCGAAAGCCGTACCCTGCTTGCCGCTGATTTTGCCCAGCAAGACGTAAACAGACCTGCCATGGAACGTCGCGCCCCCTGCGGACAGGAACATCGCCGCGGTGCCGCCACAGCGGTAGATGGCGTCAGGCAGCCCGCTGTCCAGCCGGTGGTTGAACGGTTCGTCGCAGGTGTAGATCAGCACCAGTGTGCCCAGAGGCATGGCGTTAAGGTGAGCCGCCATCTCGGCTGCTCCGCCGTTGCCGTGAGCCTGACCGACACCGTACACATCAAACGCGACGCTGGTGACAACGGTGCCGTCAGCGGCGAAGCGCACCACGACATAGGAACGGTGGTACCCGGTGAGCCGAATGCCGTCACCGTTATACAGCCCCGGGGTTTCCGCCCCGAAGCGGTAGTCGTAGGAATGGCCCCAGCTTGTTAGCCGGTAGTTTTTACGGCGACTAACTTGTGCTTGCAGGGCATCTACAGTACCGGCAGAGGCTTTGCTGTTGGCGAGGGTTTCAACGGTGCTGACCCGTGTATTGGTGGCCTCCAGCGCGGCCTGCGCTGCTTTGCCGGCCAAGGCCCCGTAAATGTCACCGCCCGGTGCCATGCGGGCATTGACCTGATTGATGCTGCTGGCACTGGCGGCGTCGCCGTCCGCCCTTGCCTGGTTGGCCGCACTGATGCCGGCTTCTGCTGCGGCCACGCGGGCCTGTAGCGTAGTGACATCGCTGGCGGCGGCTTTGCCGGCTACTGCTACCTCTACGTTGGCCACGCGTGTGATGGCCGCCTTGGCGTTGAGCAGGGCGGTGCCCGCCAGCAAGTCGGCAATGGCGGGTTCCCGCCCATCGAGCGCTTCAAAACGCGGGTAGGCAAACCACTGTTCTGCACCGGCGTCGGCGTAGTACTGGTAGCAGCGCGGGTTGGTCAATTCGGCCCCCGGCCGCCACGCATAGTCCGAACCGGTTGCCACCACCATGCCGGTTTCTCCGTCATAAATGGCACTTTGTGCCTGGGCGGGGAAGGTGGCGCCTTCGGGGTAGATGTAGCCGGTAAACAGGTACCAGCGGCCGTTTGCCAGGCCAGATTTGGCATGAACATGGAAGTACGGATTCCACACCGGCACGCCGGCAGGGTTGCAAACCGTATCGATACCCAGATACAAGCTGCCGGCACTGCCCGACACATCCTTGATCCACACGCAAAAACGGTATGCCCTGGTGCGGTCTACCGCGGTGGATATATTCCAGCCGCCATCGGCCTGCCCGCTGATGGCCACCGCCTTGAGCACGGTTGCGGCATCGCCGTACGGCCCTGCTGCCGTGATGATGACCTGCTCGCTGGTATCGTTCCAGTTGTTGCCCCACGGCGCCGGCAAGGCCTGCATGCCGGGTTTCCATAGTGCGACCGGCAGCAGGTTGGTGGACAGGGCATCCACTTGTGCAGACAGCTGGCTGACACTGGTAGCTGATGCGGCATTGTTGGCCGTTATCAGTGCCTGATTGGCGGTACTGACGGCGCTTGCCAGCGGGCCTTGCACATCGGCAGCCAGCTGGTTGAGCTGTACTTTACCCAGCAGCTTGTCCGCCGACAGCTGGGCGATTTGCGGGTCTTGCAGCTGGCCCACCAGCTTGGCTGCATGCAGTGCCGCCAGTTGGCCGTCTACCAGCTGGCCGGCGATCTTGGCGGCGTTGATGCTCTCCAGCTGCCAGTCTTTCAGTGTGCCGGTCAGTTTGGCGGTGTCCAGCGCGCGCACCATGGCTGCATCGATATCGCCCGGTTTGAGGCCGCCCGCGACCGAAACAGGGGTGATGGTGTACTCGCTACTGATTTGCAGGCCGTCTTTGCCGAACGCATCGAAGGCGGCGGCGCGCAGGTAGTACGCGGTGCCGGCTTGCAGCGGGGTGCCGTCGCGCAGCTGGTACAGGGTGGTGCTGTAGTCCGGCCCGTCGTATACCAGGCTGCCATCGCCAGGGGTAAAACCGGCAACGGTGGAAAGCCATACCCGCAGGCCGGCGGCGTCCAGGTCGGCCGGCTGGCTGCACGCAAAGAAGATGGCGTTGTAGCCGGGGCTGACGCTGATGCCGGTAAGCGCGGGCGGTACCGGGTTATTGGCCACCACGGTCGCCCAGTTGCCCGAGGCACCGGTGGCGCTGATGGCGCGCACGCGCAGGCTGATCTGTCGCCATGGTCCGCCGTCGGCGGTGGCGTCTTCCCAGCTGTATTCGTAGCGGCGTGTGTCACCTACGGCGACGCTGCGGCGCAGGGCTTGTGGGCTGCCGCCCCAGACTTCCACGCTATAGGCGATGGCGCCGTCTACCGCATTCCAGCGGATTTTGCAGCTGCGGCCACTAAATGGCTGCTCCAGCGCCAGGCCGGTAACGTCGGCCAGCGCCGCGCCCTTGATCTGGTAGGGGTAGGCGGTGAGCTCGGCCAGGCTTTCCGTGTGGTTGCCATAGATATTGAACGATTGCAGCTTGATGTACAGCGTCTGGCCTACCCGGGCTTTGTCGTAGCCGAATCTGGCGATGCTCTGGTCCAGGCGGGCAAAGGCGCTGCCGGTGCCGTGGCTGCTGATGGGGGTGCCCCAGGCACCGCGTACCAGATAGCCCAGGTCGTAGCGCCCCGGTGCGGTGAGGGTGGCGTCGCGGTAGGCCAGCAGCTCGCCATCCACGTAGCACAGGCTAACCAGCTGGTCGGCGTTTTGCTGGGTGGCCGCCAGCAGGACACCGCCGGCGGCGGCCACGTCTACGCGCAGCAGGTTGGCCGTATCGATGCCCACACTGGCAGGCAGCGGCGCGGCCAGCACGCCGTGCCGGCATTTGCCGTTCAGGCGGCCCAGGCGCTGGTAGGTGGCGTTGTCGTCGCTGACCCACACGTCGCAGCCGCCCCAGGTGTCGCTGCTGCCGCTGGCGGCCAGCCAGATTTCCGGGGCCCCGGCCAGGGCCAGCGGTGGCTCGAAAATGACCGGGCGGTTGGCCGCACCGGGCGGGGTGTTGTGGTTGACGGCGTAGCCGTTGCTGGCCTGGGTAGGGTAGCGGGTGGCGTTGACGGTGCCGATGGGGACCTCTTCGGCCTGTACGCTCAGGGTGCCGTCTTCGTCTTCCTCGATCTCGGTAATGCGGACCAGTGCCCTTGTCAGGCCCAGACCGGCATCGCTGAGGGTCACCAGGTCGGTGGGTTCCAGCAGGGCAAAGCGCCAGCCGAGGCGGAACTGGTAACGGTTGCGTACGTAGCCGCGCTGTAGCGCCAGCTGCGCCACCAGACGCGCTACATTGGCATCGGCCAGCTCGTGCAGATCCAGCTCTTGCAGCCGCAGGCCGTCGCGTGCGATGGCACCGGGGTCTTTGGCCTCGACCGTTTCGTCGTTATACCCGCTGGCGCGGTTAACGAACTTCACCCGTACACAGTTGTACACGTCGGCTGTGGCGGTGCGCCGGCACTGTACCGGGTCGCTGTCACCGTCTTGCAGGAAGTCGTCATCCCCCAGGTCGTAGGCGGGGGTGAGGTCCGGGCTGTACTGCACACCGTTGCCGCTTGCCGGGCTGTTGGCCAGCGGTACGGCCTTGATCCTTCCTTCCGAGTAGTACACGCCGGCAGCAGCGATCTGCAGCAGGCGGCTCAGCAGCTCGCGTGCCGGCTGCTGCTCGGTATAGGCCGGGGAGACCAGCAAGCCAGCGGCCAGGCACCATTGCCGCAGTGCCGTCAGGTCGCCCAGGGCATCGGCGCGTGCCCCCAGACCATAGCGCGTGTTGCCCAGCAGGTCGGCCAGCACATCGGCAGGGTTGGCATCGCGGATGCTGTCGCTGAGCCCGAAGGTGCTATCCACCTCGAAGCTCATATTGGGCAGCGAGGGATCATCACCCAGCGCCAGCAAGCCGGTACCAACGTAGGCCGTACCACGGTAAGACAGCGCCGCATCGGCCAGCGCGGGGCGCGACAGCAGGTAGGGCATGGGCTGCTGGCCCGGGTCGCCGGTAAACTGCGACAGGTTCCAGGTACCCAGGGTGCCCACGTTTTTGCCGACCCAGACGGTACCAATGCCGCGCACCGGGCCTTCGCACAAGGCTAGCTGTACGGCCACCTCGTAGCTATAGCTCACCGTTTCGATCGGGCTGCCGCCACCGCCGCCCTTGCCACCGGCGGATTGCCGGCTGCGGTGTTCTACGGCCCGGAAGTCGCCGTACCAGATCACATTGGCGGCCACGCGGGTCTTGCCGTAAACCAGCGGAATGGCGCGCCCGCGCGCGGAGGTTTGCATGCGCAGGCCGGATACCTCGGGCGCCGTGCTGGAGACTTTTTGCGGGCTACCGCCGAACAAACCACCCATGGCTTACCCCCAGACCGAGTAGAAGCCGCACTGGCGCTCGGCCAGACGCGGTGTATTGCAGGCGTCGGACAGCACGCAGCCCTCGCCGCTATAGGCGTGCAGGATCAGCGGCCAGTCCACCACGATGGCCGCGTGGCTGATGCAGCGGCCAAACTGGTACAGCACGATGTCGCCGGGCTGTGGCGTGTCTACCGGGTGCGCGTACTGCTGCACCCAGCCCAGGTAGCGCTCCTCGCCGCGGTGCAGGTGCCAGTCTGGCGGGTAGGGGCGCGGGTCGATATCGGGTATCAGCCCCATGGCGTGATAGACGCGGATCAGCAGGAAGGCGCAATCCACGCCGGCCCCTTTGACACCGCCCTGATGGTGGTACGGGGTGCCCAGCCAGCTGCGGGCCTCGGCGACCACGGCCTGACGTTGTGCTTGCTCGCTCATGCATTTGCCCATGAAAAAAGCACCCCGGGGTGCCTGTTGAGTGAGAACTGCCGTTCTGGTGCGCGTGTCGCACATCACAAGGCCGTTTCCGGCGTGGGGATGAACGGGAAACCGCGAAAGTTGGGCTCATTGCCAAAGCGCGTGCGGCAGGTTTCGCGCTGGCCGTCGCAGCCGGGGCTGATGCTGAAGGTATCGCCTGTCTGGCAGGGCTGCGCCAGCGGGGCGGCCAGCGTGAGCTGCCCCAGCGCGTGCTCGCGCACGGCACGGCTTGTCCCGTTATTGGGCCCGCTGGTAAAGGTGATGTTGCCCAGGGTGAAGTAGCCGGCGGGCTGCGATAACGGGGTGGCCAGCGTGAGCAGGTCGCCGCTGGTAACGGTACCGCCGCTGCTGAATGCTGCCCGGTTCAGGCCGCAGCCGCCCTGGTACACGGTATGCAGACAGCCGCTTTGGTACACATTGCGCGGCAGCGGGGTGTCCAGTAGCGTGAGCAGCGCGTTTTTCACTGTCAGGCTCAGCTCTGTACGCCCGGTGTCTACCTCGGCTACCACGCCCTGGAACATGGCGACACTACCGCCGTTGCTGCCGGCCCAGTCGTCCAGAAACAGCCGGTCCAGCCGCACGCTGGCCCCGTCCAGTGCACCGCTGCGTGCGGCCTGCAGCCAGGGGGTCTCGCGAATCAGGTGGTGCTCGTTGGCCAGCAGGGTGATATCCAGCGTGTCCACCTCCAGCCCCAGCGTTAGCCGGGTACGCCCGCGTTTGATCAGCGGGCCGTCGTGTACGTAGGTCAGGCCGTCCACGGTTAAGGACACGTCTGCGCTGGTATAGCGCAGCGTGGTGCCATTGGTGAGCGTGAAGGTATACAGGTCGGCCATATAAAACGTCCGGCTGGTTTCCAGCAGGGCGCGCAGTGCAGGGCTGGCAGTTTTCATGGTTCATACCTTGTTGCCGGTGGCGCCGATCAGCTCCAGCCGTTTCATGTCCCATAGCTCGGTCATGAATTTGTTGTACTCGGTCACATCCGTGGTAAAGCGGCAGCGGTAGTAAAAGCTGCCACTCCAGCGCACCTCGGCACCGAGTAGCGGCGCACTGCGAAACAGCAATATGCCGGTGGGGCTCAGGTTGTAGTGCGTGCCGGGGTACTGGACGACGCCGCCGGCGGTGACAGTGGTGATGGCATTCACGTTTTCCACCGGCTCGACAAAGCCGCCCAGGGTGCGCAGCAGCTGGAACCGGGTGCGGTTGCCATCGCCGGTGCCCAGCAGCTGGTTGCTGGCGCGATTGTCGTCCGGGTCGGTAAACAGGAAGCTGTCCCAGCTGCCGCGCCGTGCCAGGAAAAAACCCAGCAACTGCTCGTACTCCTGGCGGCGCAGTACCTCGTAGGCCAGCTTGAAGGTGTACTTGGGGTAAGCGCTGAAATTGGCGCGCAGCTCGCGCCCGCTGGCGGCCACCTGCACCCGCGTGGTGAACTGTGGTGCCTTGCTGACGCCCCAGGCCAGGCCGGGGAACATGGGCAGGATGGCGTTGCTCATGCCGGTTTCCAGTTGTGGCGGTGCAGCCGGCTTAGCTCTTCGGCAATGGTGCGTGCGTTGTCACGGATCTGCTCGCGCGACAGGCGGCCGCTGTTGTCGTTGTAATGCACGGCGTAGCTGTCACCCGCGTTGCCGTTGCTAGCGGTGCCGGCCTCGCCGCTGCGGCCGGCGGCCATGTCGCGGATGGCGTTGGCGTAGGGGCGCGGCAGCACCATTTCTTCTTCGTGCAGCTGGGTGATCGGGTTAAGTCCGCGCGGGATGCTGTAGCCGCCGGAGGCGGATTTGATACTGGACTTGGCGCCCATCACCATGGCCATGGTGGCGGCAAAGACACCGGCCGCCATGGCCCAGCCCACGTAAGGGATGGCGGCGACCGAGGCGGCGGCACCGGAGGCGGCTTCTGCAGCGTTGGCACCGACAACGACGGTGGCTTCGGCACCCTTGATAGTCTTGGTTGCACCGGAGGCCGTGGCAACGGCGCCTGATCGGGCAGTTTCCCCGGCGACCACGGCACCTGTTTTGGCTAATTCTGTTGCCGTGGCTTCCGTGGCTTCCTTCTTGAGTAGCCCCAGCTTTTGTGCCAGTTCACGCCCTAGCCACCCTTGTTTGATGGCAAACATCGCTGCCTGGTGCACGCCTTCCTGTGCTACCTCGCGGGTGTACTTCGCCGCCAGCTCGGCGGCAGGGCGCAGCACCAGATGCTGCAGCATAATGCGGCCGATCTCAGCCCATACCTGCTGTACCGCTTGCTTGAATGACAGGGTGCCTTGCAGCATGCGCTCCAGCCCTTGCTGGTACAGCTGACCGGTGTCGCCCTCGATGCCTTCCCAGCGCTGCTGGCCGGGTGCCGCCTGTTCGGCGCCGCTTTGCCCGCGTATCGCGGCCAGCCGTGCCTGGTGTTCGCGTTCGGCTTCCTCCAGGCTGGCATCCAGCCGGCGTTTCTCGGCGATATTGTGATCGGGGTCGCGTTCCATCTCGGCGATACGGGCCTCGATGGCGGCTTTCTGGATGGCCAGGCGCCGTTGTTCAAAGCCGATCAGCGCGGCCTCCTGCTGGCTGTGCGACAGGCCGTTTAGCGCTGCCTCGCGCTGCAAGGCGGCCTCGTCTGCGGCCAGCGCATCGTGATTGGCGCGGGTCTGGATGTCGATCTCGGCCAGCGCCAGCTCGTGTGCGTTTTTGGCCCCGTCTCGCGCGATGGCCAGTTTCACGCGCTGGTGCTGGCGCAGTACCTGCTCGTATTCCTGGCTGCGCGGTTTGGCGATGGCCAGTTTTTGCGCCCAGAACTCGGCTTCCTGCTGCTGCGACAGCTGGCCACCGCTGCTTTCCGCGTCCAGCCGTTGCTTGTCCAGCTGGGTTTGCCAGTTGCCAAAGCGCGAAGTCTCGGCACTGCCCTGGCGGCCACCGCGGCGGCCGGTAGCTTTACCACCGGACAGGGTGAGTTTGGGCGCTGACGGCAGGGCACTTTTTGGCACGGCGCTACGCTGGCCACCCTCGTTGCTGTAGCTGGCGCCTGGGGCGGTGGCGGCCTGTGCCGCTTTTACATCGTCCAGCCCCTTTTGGTACTGCAGCATGCGCCCTCGGGCATTGTCCACGGCCTGAGTCAGTCCGTGCTGGTTACGCGTTAGGTTTCCGCCGGTTGTTTGCTCCTTGAGTTTCAGCCGGTTGTATTCGTCGGTGGCCTCACGCAGGCCCTGTCGCATGCGCGACACGTCGATATCATTGAGCGATTGCTTGATGTCTGCCGCCGCCTGGCGCGATTTGGCCGCCGCATTACCCGCCGCGGAGGCGACAGCATCCCAATGCGTTACCAGTGCAATCAGGCCGATGATGGCAATGCCCAGCGGCCCGCCCAATGCCGCCATCACGGCGGCAAACCCGCGTGCGGCCAACCCTGCCAGTGTGGTAGCACGCTCGAAAGCGATTTGTGCGGTTGCCGCTGCGGCGGTACTGGCCGCTGCGTTGACGGTGGCAGTATTCAACGCCGCAGTGGCCACGGCCGCACGGGCGGTGGCGGCCTGGCGGGCATCCAGTGCGGCGGTCAGTTCGGTTTGCGCCTGGGCGGTCAGGCGGGTACGGGTAGCCAGGTCGGTTTCGGCCTGAGCCTGACGTAGCGCTGCCTGCCATGATTCGACTTGTGCGGCGGCGCGGCGCAGTGAGGTCTGCGCGGCCACGTGCTCGCTCTCTGCCAGCAGCTGCGTTTGCCGTGCGGCCACGCTAGCGGCATTGGCTGCCGCGAGGTCCGCTGCGGCTTTCTCCTTGGCGGCGGACATGGCGGCGACGCGCTTCTGCATTTCCTCGGTGAGCTGCCCGACGATCTGGCTACCCGCTTGCGCCGCTTTTACCGTCAGATAGGCTTCGGCGAGAAAACGCAGCTGTTCGCCGTACTCGCTGACGAACTCGGCGGTACTCATCAGCCCATCACCAACGGCTTTCAGGCTGCTGGCAATGTCGGCGGACCATTGCGCCAGCGTGCCGTTGCTGTCCAGCCGCTCAAACGCGGCATTCAGTTCGCCCAGCATCTGTTTTAGCGGTTCCAGTGCGCCGTCCTGGCGCAGGCGGTTTAGTGCGCCTTCCATATTGTCGACAAAGTTGGACCACATGCCGGACAAACTCTGCATCTGCGCCACGGCGGCGCCATCTGCGCTGCGGCCGATCTCGTCGATCAGCGCTTTGATCACGTCGCGGCCTAGCGCGCCTTTTTCGGACAGCGCCTGGATCTCGGCGGTGGTCTTGCCGGTGACCTTGGCCAGCATGTCCCATACCGGTACGCCGGCCTCCAGCAGCTGCATGGCTTCCTCGCCTTGCAGCTTGCCCTTGGTCCAGGCCTGACCCAGCGCCAGCGAAATGCGTTGCAGCGTTTCGAAGCCGCCGCCGGTCTTGGCGGCCTGGTCGGCAATGGCCTGCAGGCTGCCGTCCATCGGGTCCAGCCCCATGTTTTTCAGCAGCATGAAGCTCTGGGTGACTTCGCTGACCTGATACGGGGTGTCCTTGGCAAACTTCTGAATCCAGGCAAAGGCTTCCTGGCCTTGCGCGGCACTGCCCATGACCGAATCCAGGCGGATTTGCAGCTGCTCGAACGCCGACATGGTGCTGACCGCCTGCTGTGCCAGCGCGCCCAGAGTCAGCCCGCCGATCAGCCCCTGCAGCCGGCTGAATGTCTGGCCGATGCCGGCAAATTGCTGCTGCAGCTGGCTCATGGATTCGGCAATGACGCGGTTAGCCCGCGCCATGCCGTCCTGCAGGCCGTCGGTGCGGGCACCGATGCGGACTTCGATATCGTTCTGGCTCATGGCTTGCCTCCGGGCAGGGTTTTGCCGGCGCGGAAGTCGGCCAGCGTCAGGCCGCCGGTGTACTGGCAGTGCGCCAGCTCGCGAAAGCGGCGCCAGCGGCCGGCCCATTCCAGCCCGGCAGCCTCGGCCAGCACGCCGCAGCGGGTAAACAGCGCGGTGTCCTGCCACTGTGCCTTGCCGTTGACCAGTGGCACGAAATCGAAGGCTACGCGCCAGTTGTGCCAGCTTTCGCCCGCGCGGGCGTAGGTAACGATATTGCCGGGGGTGGTGCGGCCCTGGGCGTACAGCGCCGCCTGGCTGGCAGCGTCGCGGTAGGTGCTGGTAATCAGCACGTCAATGCCGGCAGCACGGCAGCGGGCGACAAAATCACGGCAGCGGGCGGCCACGGCAGGGTGCAGGTCGTTGAGGTCGCGGCTATTGATCATGGTTCAGGTGCTCCATACGGTGTTTCAGCCATAGCTCCATGAACTGCGCGCCGAGTATGCCCAGCCCCGAGCCGATACCCACCAGCACCGGCAGCGGCATGGCAGGGAACTGCAGCAGTGCCACGCCTGCCACCATGCTGGCGCCACTGCCCAGGATGGCGCGGCCAAGGATAAGGCGCATGGTGAGCCGCTCCGGGCCCACCAGCAGCTTGCCGATACCCAGTGCGGCGCCAATGATCAGCAGGTACAGCACGCCTTTTTCGGGTTCTTGCATACGGCCTCCAGAATGAAAAAACCCGCCTCTGGGGCGGGTTGGATGATGTGAACCGTGGGCGGTCAGTAGCCGTCCGGTATCGGTGGTACCGAGGTGGCCTTGCGGTCGGTAAAGTGCACGCTGAATGTCTTCATGCCGGTAAAGGCATTGCTATCCACCCAGACATAGACCTGTGTGTTGTTATCGCGCCAGCTGGCGGTGGTGGGTTGCCCCATGATCTCCACGACCTGCTTGGTCGTCATGCCCAGCTTTACCTGGCGGGCACTTTCCCAGCTGAAGGGCGTACCGGCACAGCCGAGCAGGGCAGCGCAAAGCGATATCAAGGCGAGTAACCGTTTCATGGCGTATTCCTGTGGGATAACAGGGTGATCGTAGCCATCATGCAGGGCTCAAGAGAACGCCGACAGCGCTTGCAATAAATCCTCCTCCGGTTTCGTTGTATCGCTTTCGCTGCGCCCGCTGCCTTTGTAGCCGACAAAGCCTTTCACCAGCAGGTGCAGCGGCGGGTTGTCCTGCCAGTAGGCGTTCATGGCGGCCAGCCTTGGCAGGTCCAGCTGTTGGCCAACGTCGTCCCAGTGCCAGCCGGTACAGGCGATGAGGTGAGCGTACAGCTCACCCCAGTTCAGGCTTCCCCCGGCGTGTCGGCCTCCTGCGCCTGGCGCTTCAGGCCGGACACGTCCATCACGGCTTCCATCACTTCGGCCATATTGGCCAGGTCTACCATCTCGGCGACCTGCTCGCGGGTGATGTTCGGGTAATTGCGGCTCAGCGCGGCGGTGGTGGCGTCCAGCACGGCTGCCACGCTGGCCGCATCGATACCGCCACTGAACTGCGCCAGCTGGTCTTGCAGCTGCTCCAGCGCGGCCAGGTTCAGCGGCGGTATCACCCAGTTGCGGCCACCCAGGTGCAGGGTGATGCCTTTCACTTTCACGGTGTCGGCCATGGTTTACTCGCTCAGGCTGTAGTTCATCACGCGGCCCACGGGGTCGGCGAAGGCGTCAAAGTCGAAGTCCGGTACCAGAAAATCGTCCTGTTTGGTGGACAGGGCCAGCTTGCCGGCGATGCAGCTGTACAGGGTGATTTTCATGCTCTTGCCCTGGTAGGGCAGGAACAGGTCGGCGGTGAAGGTGGGGGCAGAGCCCATGGGCAGGTTCATTACGGTGGACTGGGTCGCGCCACCGGCGCTGGCGCCGGCCACGGTGTACTCGTAATTGATGAAGACGGTACGGCCGGTATCGGCGGCGGCAAAGGTGTACAGGCCGGCAGGGGTCACGCTGTACTGGCCGCTGGCCGGTGCATTGGCCACACGCGCCAGTGGTAGCCCCTTGTCGCTGATGACACCCATGTCGCGGCTGAAACTGCCGCTACCCGGCGGGGTGACGGTGAGCTGGTAGGGGCTGGCCGGTACGGTACGCCCGCTGGTGTCGTAGGCCACGGCCACCAGGCCGCTGGTGAGCGTCTGGCCAAACAGCACGCTGTTGAACAGGGCGCCGAACAGCTGGGCAAATTTGCACTTGCCGCCGATCTTGCCCTTGCCGCGCCCCACTGCCACCGGAAACTGGTTCTGGCCGTGCAGGGTCTTGTTTTCAAAGTTGATGTCGATGCTGCCTTCCTGCATCACCCCGATCATGATGGGGGTAGGGTTGGCGAGGGCGTTGCCCAGTGCGTCGGTTTGCGGGGTGGCCCAGAGCATGCCCGAGCCAAAGCCGTATTGCGCCATGGTGTTCTCCTGAAAGAAAAGCCCGGCGTGTGCCGGGCTGTAAGGGTTGGCCGCATGGGGAAGTCAGGTGGCCAGGATGCGGATGGGGACGATGGCCACGGCCTGGTCGCCCAGCGTGCCTTCGTCGGTGTCGATATCGCCTTCTATCCAGCAGTGTTCGGCCAGGCCGCCCAGGGTCTGGGTGCGCTGCAGCGGGCCGGCGGGGGCCAGTGCTGCCTCGATGGCATCCAGCAGCGGGTTGAGCTGGCTACCGGGCACGCCATGGCTGCCGGTACGCACGTACAGGTACACGTCGGCATGCAGTAGCCATTTGGTGGGCACGCCGCGTGCCGGGTCGCCGGGGGTGGCGTTTTGCCGCCCCTGGGCCAGAAACAGCGCGGGCTGCTCGCTGGGCCCCACGTCGGACCAGTGGCGCAGGCGCCGGCTGCGCGTTACCACGCCGGGTACTTGTTCCAGCAAGGCAAACAGCGCGCTGTACAGGGCTTCGCGCTTCATCGCCGCAGGCCTTGTGCCACAGCAGCCTGCAGTGTCTGGCGGATCGCCGGTGCCATGTCCTGCAGGGCGCTACGCAGGAAAGAGCGGGGCGGCACACTGATGTGGCGGCTGTGTTCGCGCACGGTGATGCTGCGCGGCGAGCGTAGCGCCCGGCCCCAGGCCTGCGTGATGGTACGCAGGTGCTGGCGTACGCTTTCACTGCCGTTAAAGCCCAGCTCGTGGCGGCGGCCGTAGGCCACATTGGTACCGACATAGCCGGCAATCTGCAGCGGGTCACGCTGTTCAAGGCGCTGGTTGATGCTGCGACGCAGCCGGCCGGTGCGGACCTGCAGCACCTGACCGCTGAGTTTGCCGGCCTTCACCTCGCGCAGCAGTTGCAGGGTCAGACGGCCGATGCTGCTGGCCAAGCGTTGCTGTACCTGCGGGTGGATGCTGGCCAGGTAGCGCCGGGCTGCTTCGTCTTCGATGCGGGCATGGATCATAGCGGTACCACGTCTCGGTAGCGGATCAGCACGGCGCGGGCGGCCGGGCTGAGTTCGCCGATGAAAAAAGTCACCGTTTCGCCGGCCAGGCTTTTGGACTGGTGGCCGATGCGGTCGCGTTCACGGTAGCGCAGCGCCACCAGGTCGATGACGGCCTGCTCGATATCGGGCGGGATGCTGGCGTAGCCGGCGCTGTAGCGCAGCTGCACCGGGCAGCCGCGTGCAAAAACGCCGCTGCGCCGGTTCAGCCAGCGCCCTTGGGTGAACACCTCGCCCGGTGGCAGGTGCTGCCCGGCCACCGTTACCGCGTACAGCTCGCATGGCGGGTAGTGCGCCAGTAGCAGCCGGTGCTGGCCGCTACCCGTGCGCTCTTCGCTGTACGTCTGCAGTCGTAGCGTGCGGCCAACCCAGCCTTCGACAAAGGCACTAGCCGCCTCGATCAGGCGGGTCAGCAGCGCGTCGTCGTCCGGGGTGGTCAGATTCAGCCACTGCTTCACGTTGCCTAGCGTGGTCAGCATGCTTACTCCGGCGCTTTGCCAGCCTCGGCCTTGCGTGGGGCCTTGGCGGTTGCTGGCGCTGTCTCGGCTTCGGCTGCTGGCCGTGCTGTCTGGACGGGAGTAAAGCCGTGCGGCAGCAGCAGCGCCGCCTGGCCATCGGGTACCGTGATCTGGCCGTTCTCGTCCACGTTGTATTGCTCGCCGCCAACGCTGACGGAAACGGTGCCTTCTGGGGTCTGGAAAGTTGCCATGATGTGCTCCAAAGCAAGATGGCCCGTTTGTGGGCCGTTGGGGGATTAGCCGTTACCGATATTGGTGATGACGCCCATGCTGAACGGGGCGTAGTGCTGCAGCACGCCATCGGCGTACACGCCGTATTCATAACGGCGGCTACGAAGGGGCCATTCGATCTGGTAGTAGTCCTGGCGCATGCGCATCTGCACGATGTTGCCCACGTTGGCCAGCGGGTAGGGCAGGCGCTCGGTAAAGAAAAACACCGTGCCGGCGGGCATATTGGGGTGCACGCGCAGGTTCACGCGCTGGCCGGTGATCTTGTTCAGGTAGTCGCCCACCACCATGCCGGCAGACAGCGTGGCGGGGTTGGCCGCATCGGTGGTCAGGCGCAGCAGGGGGGCGCCGCCGTTGGCGATGATCTTCTTGCTGATGTTCAGCAGCTCCTGCGTGCTGACGTACAGGGTGGAGGGGCTCAGGCGGTAGCGGCTGTAAAACCAGCTGAAAGCTTCTTCGAACTCCGTAATGCCGCCGGCACCGTCGCTGCTGAGTGGGGTACCGTTCATCCACTGTCCACTCGGCATGATCTTGATATAGCTACCGGAGCCGGGCTTGAAGGCCTGTACCAGCAGGCCGTCAAAATCCAGCGTGCTGGTAGAGTGATCGCCGCCGCCCAGTTCGCTGGCGGCTTGTGCGCCAGTGGGCGGGGCTGCTTTCAAGAAGGTGCAGTTGACGGTAGATAGCTCGGCCAGACGTTCCTGTCCGGGGCTGCCCAGATACCAGGCGTAACCTACGGCGCCCGGTACCGGGGTCACGCTGACACTCATCATGCCTTGCGGCGGGCCCTGGTACAGGACCGTTGCGGCTTGTGATGGCTGGGCCGAACCCCCGCCAAAGGTTTCGACGGTGCCGTCAGCGTTCTGGCGTTGAACCAGACCGGGTACGCGGCTGGTGGCCGGGTCGAATGCTTGCCCGATGGCACCGTTATTGGGGCCGGATACGTCCAGCCAGGCCTGCAGGCCCAGGGCTACGCAGATCACCGACCAGGTGCCCTGGGCCAATTCGCCCTGGCCGTAGTAGGCCACCGCAGTGGGGGTTGGCGTCACGCCCAGCGGCAGCGAGGTATTGCCGCCCAGGATCAGGCGTTCTTCTTCCACCATGGTGGCTTCCAGCGTCTGGCTTACCGCCAGTGCTTTGACGTCTTCGTAGTTCTTGCTGGCATAGTTGGCCTCGAAGGTGACGTTGTTTTCCAGGCCGTAGCCGCGGTAGGCGGCAAAGTAGTCTGCGGTCTGGTGCTGGATAACCCCGCCACGGCGCCCTTCGGACACGCCAGCGCGCTGGTTGCCGATATTGATGCCGTTGATCACTTTCCAGTTGGACTGGGTGGCGAAGCCGCCGCCAACGCGCGGGATGCTGTTACGCAGCGGGGTCATGATCGGGTACAGCTTCTTGGATGGCGCTTCCAGGTCATAGGCCTGCAGGCCGGTGGTGGGGCTGCCGGGCTGGATGAAGGCTTTCAGGATGTCGTCCGGCAGGGTTTTCATCTGCGCGGTCTTCATCAGGTCCAGGGTGTCTTGCGTGGTTTGTGCAGTCATGGCGCTAGGCTCCGGTGCATGAAAAAACCCGCCGGCGGCGGGTGTGTCGGGGTGGGGTGGCGGGGCCGCTCATGCGGCTTTGCCGGCGTGAATCATCTTGATCAGGCTGGCGGCATCGTTCACGCTGCCGTCGCCGTTTTGCACCGGGCTGACCGCAGGGGCGGCCTCGCCCAGGTCGTCGCCCTTGGCGATGGCTTTCAGCACGGCGGGGGACGGGGCGGGCTCGGCGGCCAGCTTGGCCAGCTGCTGTTTCAGGTCGTCGCGTTCATCCTGCATCTGGCGCAGGCTGCTTTTGGCCAGGTCCAGCTCGGCGGCCAGCTTGGCCAGCGGTGCGGGGGCGGGGGTGGCCAGCTTGTCTGCAGTGTCCGGTTCGTCGTCCCCGGCAGCACCCAGCGACTTCAACAGGGTAAAGATCTGGTTCAGCGTGGCCTGGTCGCGTGCGTTGTTGCGGCGGCCGGCTTTTTGCGCCTCGTCCGCAGCGGTGCTAGTCGTTTCCTTGTCGTCCGCGGGCTCGATGCCGTCGGCCTTGTAGCAGGTAATCACCGCGTCAGGGTTGGCCGGGCGGTCTACCAGGCTGATTTCGGTCAGGCGCAGGCCGGTGATGGTGGTTTTTTTCAGCTCGTCGCGCGCGGTAACGCGCCCGCCAATGCTGAAACCCTTGTACACCCCCGCGTTCACCTTGCGGATGGCCTCGCTGTCCACGATATGGGCGCAGATATTGGTGACACCGTCGTCGCCCACCTCTATGGCCAGCGCGGTACCGGCGGCCTTGGGCTGGTGCATCTCGCGTACCGCGCCAAAGCGCATGTAGTCGGGCAGGGCGGCTTTCATCGCGGTAGCGGTAATGGTTTCGCCGTCGCTGTCTTCGCTTTCGCTGGAGGCCACACCCCATACCAGCAGCGTGCCGTCCTCCTGCGCCTCGATCTTGCTGATCTCGCCGTAGCGGATTTTGTGCTTCATGTTATTGACTCCAAAGGAAAAAGCCGCCAAAGGGCGGCTTGCGGTACGGGCAGGGCTGCGCCATAATGCAATGGCTGAACATGAGACCCTCTCCAAATCTCCGAGTGGCTGCTAGGCGAAAGCCGACCAGGTGAAGCGGAAGCTGAGCTCCGCCGTGAACAGCGCCCCAAGGCCGACTATCTGTCGGCCTTTGGTTTTTCTTTCGTCCGATACGGGGATGACGGACGACTTGCAATCGCCTGCACGGTGGTCAATAATGCAAGTGAATTTGCTGAGGGTGGAACAGCCTACCACCGCGCCAGTCACCAGGCTGGTAACTAAGGGTCCGTCAGGATTCCCCAAGAGATACAGGATGGCATCTGTCACAGATTCAATACCAAAGCCCGCTTATTGCGGGCTTTTGGTTTTTCTGAGCGTGCCATTTAACAGGTGTCCATCCAGCTGGCTCTGTTTCAATCCATATGCCGATGCACCAGGGTAATCACCGTGAGTATCTTTTCCGCCGACGATAGCGATGATGATTGCGGGTTTTCCGTTACTCAGTCCGCCTACCTTTTTTACCAGCATGATCTTTCCCGGGTGCTTAGGGTGCTCGCCGATGTAATCCGGCCGGTTGATGCATGCCGCCATGTGTTTCATCACCGCTTGATAGTCGTCTGCATGTTTGGACTGCAACTTCTCGTGCATTTTCGCGCTGAAACGTACTTTGCCGGGCGTCAGGTTTTTACCTAGCGTGGCATTGATCAGCGAAACGGGCGCAGGCCCTGCAATGAATGGCCCCGTGCTGGCAAACCGCCCGCGGGCATCACGCGGCTGGCGCGGGTTGTAGCCCTTGGCCAGCAGTTCTACTTCGTCTAGCAGCAGAGGCAGTACGTCACAGCGGCAGTTGGGGTGCGCCGGTGCGGTACCGCGGCCATGGGCGAAGGTCTGGTCCAGGGCAATCTGCTCGCCGTCCATAGCGGCGCAGTCGGGGCAGCAGCCACTGGCGGTTTGCCATTGCAGCCGGCTGACCAGCCCGCTGGCGCGGTAGGCAGCCAGGTTGCCCTCGGCGTCGGCAAAGGCGCATTCGGTGCGGGCGATCATCGCGGCGCGGGCCTCGCCGAGTGCCGGCGCCGCCTGTAGCGCCTCGGCCAGCGTGTCGCTGCTCCAGCCTTCCTGCGTGGCCTGTATCACCAGTGCGTTGACGGCGCGCCGTGTGGTGCTGTCGATGCGCCAGCGCGCGTCGGGGTTGTCTACCCACTGCCCGGCGACCTCGCGCATGCCCACCAGCTCGGCGGCGCGTTGCGCGGCGTAGGCGATGGCCTCGTTGCTGGCCTGGGTCAGCACGCTGTCGGGCAGGGCGTCGGTATCCAGCTGTAGCTGGCCAAAGCCTGCCACCACGCCATCACGCGCCAGCGCTTGCAGCTGCTTGCGTACCCGCTTGCCCAGCAGGGTGCGGTAGGCGTCGCTGATGATGTCCTCAAAGCGCTGGCTATGCCGTGCAGGCCCGCCTTCTTCCTTGCCCAGCTCATCGCCGCGCGCGGCGGCGGCCAGGCGGTTTGCCAGCTGGCGGTGGCAGTGTTCAATAATCCGGCTCAGTGCCGTGCGCGCCCGAATGACCGCCGCCCGTTCGCGGGGTATCGGGCGCAGGGGCTTTTTTAGCGGGTCGGCCCGTTTGTTTGCTGCCTCGCCCGGCGGGGCGCTGCCGCGCTTGGGCGGTACCGGCTTGCCGTCCTTGTCCTTGGCGTCGGGTTTCTCACCGTCTGGCTGTGCCGGCGGCGGCTGCAGGTCGGCTTTCTGCTCGGCGGTCATTGGCGGCAGGCCAAAGCGGCGGTTACGTATCTCGTCGGGGTGCAGCACCTTGGCCTCGACATAGTTCTTGTCGATCTGCGCCTGCTCCAGCGGTTTGATGGCCTCTTCTTCCTGCCATACGAATTCCAGCCCGGGTTGGCCGCAGTGCAGCGCCAGGATCTGGTCCAGCAGTGCTTTCACCCATTGCTGCAGCGGGGCCAGGCCTTCGGCCAGCGCGGCTTCCTGCCCGGTTTGTGCCGTGGCACGGTTCATCTCCTTGACGAACGGTTGCGGGCTCACCGAAAACGCGTAGCAGACAATGCGTGCCAGCCATTCGTCCATCTCGTCTTTCAGCGCGGCGGCCTTGGTATTGAATGGCTCCACGCCCTTGGGCACAAAGCGCGTCTTGCGCCGCTCGGCGCTGTCGCCACTCAGCACGCTGTTCCACCAGTCCTCGAACTGGCGGATCTGCTCGGCCTGCCAGGTTTCCGGTACCTGGAATATCAGGTCCGGCGTGCTGCCCTCGGTATAGAACGACAGCTGGTGCGCCTGGCGCCGTAGCGCGATGTTGACGCTGACGATCACCTGCTCCACCGGGCTGTAGCCGTACACCTTGTGCGTGCGCGGGTTGCGCGGCAGGTAAAGCAGCTGCTCGCGCGTGTAGTCCACTGCGGGCAGGCCCTTCAATATCTGCTGATAGGCCGGTTGCGGTGGTAGCGGGGTACGGCCGTACTGGTCCAGCACCCGCTTGATGGTGGCACCGTCCATCGGCTCCAGCGCGTACAGCTCGCCGCCACGCGTCTGGCGCGGGTACAGCGTGGCCGCGTCGATCACCAACAGGTCTTCCAGCAGCATGCGCAGCCAGGTGTGCCAGTCGTGCTCTTTGTCCGGTGACTGGAAAAAAGCGATCAACGCCTGGCAGCGGGCATCCGGCGCGCTGGCTGGCGTGGCCGGTGCATTGGCGCTTTCGCGCGGCTTGATCGTCCATTTCAGCTTGGCCAGCTGGTCCTTGCGGCTTTCGATCACCAGCCGCATCAGGTCGTAGCTGTCTGCCAGCGCCCGCATCTGGGCAAAGCTGATGGCTTCTTCCTGGCGCGGCCGGCTGTGCAGGTTGTAGCCGGTGGGGTAGTCCAGCTGGCGGCCGGCCACCTCGGGCGGTGCCACGGCGGGCAGCGGGTCCTGCGGGCCGAACCAGTCCGGCACCTTGCCGGTGACGGCGTAACGTACCCCGGCGGCAACGCGGGCGACCAGGCCCGGCTCTATCGGGGTCTTGAGTGGTTCAGCCATGCGTTGGTTTCCTGTTGCGCTGCGTCTCCGGCCGCCCGCGTCTCGGTGTCGGCGGCCACTTGCTGCAGGTAGTCCAGCAGGCCGGTATTGCCGCCGAACAGTTCATGGAAGGCACGCGACAGCGCGTCTACCTGGTCATCGTTGCTACCGTTGGGAAACACGCGCAGCTCGCTTACCAGCGCATCGTTCCACGGTGCGCGCAGCATCATCACGTTGCCCACGTTCACCTGCGCGGCAAACGGCTCGGCGCGTGTCACCTTGTCGCCGGTTTCCACCGACGAGCTCACCGCCTTGCCAGCCAGCAGCCGGGTGAAGGCCGCCACCTGGCTTTTGCCGGCCTGGCCCGGGTCCTGCGGGATGCTGATGCGCACCTCGTTGCCGTCGCGGTTGGCCGTGTGTTTCAGCGTGGCCTCTACCTCGTGCGGTGCGCCCTGCATGCGCACGATGTCGCCAATGATGAAGCGGTTGTCCGGCGTGATACCCAGCCGCGCGCCCACGGTCCAGTCGGGCGCGTAGCCGGGCTTGGGCACGCTGGCGGCCAGATCCCAGCCGCGTACCCAGCGTGTGCCGGCCGGTACCGCGTCCACCACCGGTATGGCATCGGGGCGAAAGGTATTGCCCTCGCCAGGCGATGGCACCTGCTGGTACTGGCCGGCAAACACGTAGGCGTTGGCCTGGCGTAGGGTGGCCAGCCGCTCGGCGCTGTGTTTGGCGGGCCATAGCGCGCTGCCATCCGGCTGTAGCGCGGCCAGCTTCAGTACCGTCCAGTTTTCGCCGTTGCCGCCCTCGGCCAGCCAGCCCGCCAGGTCGCGCTCGTGCAGGCGCTGCATGATCACGATGATGGGCGTATGCGGGCTGTTGCAGCGGCTTTCCAGCGTGTTCTGGAACCAGTCGATCACCCCCGCGCGAATGGTGTCCGAGCGCGCCTCGTCCGCCTTGTGCGGGTCATCCACGATGATGCAGCCGCCAAACCCCTCGCGCAGCTTGCCCGCGCCAAAGCCGGTAATGGTGCCGCCCGCGCCGGTGGCGTACATCACGCCGCCGTGGGTGGTAGACCAGTGCGCGCCGGCATCGCTGTTCAGCGCCACGCCCGGGAACACGCCGGCGTAGGCTTCGTGCTGCATCAGCGTACGGGCGTTCACGCTGTTGTTACGCGCCAGCGGTGTGGCATAGCTCACATGGATGAACTCGCTATCCGGCGCCTTGCCCATTGCCCAGGCAACAAAGTTCACCACCGCCAGCTCGGTCTTGCTGTAGCGCGGCGGGATGTTGATGATCAGCCGCCGGCACTCGCCGCGAAACACCTGCATCAGCGCATCGCATACCGCACGGTGGTGCCAGTTGTGCTGCCAGCGGTAGCCCTTGCGGCGCTGGAACAGGTAGCGGCTGAAAAAATACAGGTCTTCCTGCGCCTCCAGCCGGATGGCCAGCTGGCGGGCGGCGTCAGAACTCATCCAGGATCTGGCTTCTGGCAGTACGGTATTCCTCAAGGGATACATCCGCATGCTGCAGCGGACCACCGCCCGGGCCCGTGAGCTCTTTCCTGACCCGATCGGCGTACTTGTCCGGGTCGCGGGCCTTCAGCAGGAAAATCAGCAGGGTGTCGCTGTACTCGCGCACCGTGCCGACCTTCACCCCTTGATAAAACACCGGCTTCAAAGTGCCATCCTTGGCACGGCGTACCGCTTCGTCCTCAAGGGCGGCAGTGCCAAGATCCACAGCCTGATGCCAGGCATCACCAAAAGCCGGATCAACCCGTTTCGCTTCATAGAGGGATTGCCGGCTGATCTTCACCCGTCTGGCAGCTGCAGACACATTGGCGGTCTCGGATAGCCGCTCAAGGAATGCCGCCTTCTTTTCAGGTGTCAGTTTTGTCATGCCAGCCATGCGCCGGGCTCCCTCAGAACTGAATCGCGCCCTTGGCCTTGAGCTTGGTGTATACCGCCCGGCCCAGCGCCTCGAAAGCGGTTTCACCTTCAGTAGGCAGCGTCTGTAGCACTTCGCGTGCCTCGTCCGCGCCCAGGTAATGCGGCTGCTGCGCTACCGGCGTAAACGCCTCGTTGGCGATAAAGCCCACGCTGACCGTGGCGGACATCGAGCCATCCGGGTTAACGCTGATCGGCATGATGTTGAACACCATGGGCTGCTCGATGGGGGTGAACTTGAACATGGCACGCTCCAAAAGCAAAACCCCGCAGGGCGAACCATGCGGGGTAGGGTAGAAGTACAGCGGGCGCAACTTGCCCGTCACACCGTCAAGATACCAGAGCCTTGGTTTTGTTGGGGCGAAGGCGGGCCGGGCGCATATATGCGGTATATCGCCAGCAAAAAATACTGCTCGAGTTTTATATTTTAAGGCCTTGTTAGGCTAGGTCGGATACATTGTAGAAGTACACCTTCCAGCGACTTTCAAGTACTATACATTCTTCTAGTAACATGCAGAGGTTTCTTGCGAATTCGGTTTTTTTGTTATGAGTGGTGATGAGTTCCTGATTATTTGGTTTATTATTATTTACTTCCCACTCTACTTCATTGGCAATTATTAGCGCTGATTGAAATGCAGCTCCATTTTTGCACTCATAGTTAAGTGGTTTTTGCAGGATTGAATAGATTTGATTTAGCTTTGATCTTGCAGGTGGGTCATTTAGGAATAGTTCCGTGCTGTTTATTATGCTGGATATAATGGCTGCGTACTTTCCATCTGCTACGATTTTTCTTTCGTCCATAAACTCCTGTCGAACTTTTTGAAATTTTAGAGTGTGTGGAAAAAGTAAAACTATTGGGGTTACGAGTGTGGCCAAGTAAATGTACGGATGACTTTTTGATAAGCTTTCAAATGCATTGGGGGCCAAATATAATGCGAGTAAGACAATCGCAAAGCCTGTCAGTTCGGCAAGATGTTCATGCGCTTTTAGTGTGATTTTCGAATGTTTATAGTTTTTGCCGCCATTTAATAACATCACCATTGCAATAATGACAAATGTATACGTGATTATATATTTGAAGAGTGGTATGTAATTATGGTTAGTTTGGGATTCATTTTCATAAACATATACTGACTCTATTGTTGTGGCGAAAAGGAGAGCTGCCATTATAATAGCTATGGGAATAATAATTTTAAATATTCTCCATATTCCCATGGTTTGCATTTTAATTCTTTTTTTTCCGGTGGAGTTTTTCATGCCTGCCTACTTTTAGTGTTGATTTTTCTTTATGTGTGAATTCAATTCGATTGCTGCTTGGCATTTCATCCAAAATGAAATTTCCGGTGGCAGTTAGGGCAAAGCGCAACAGCATTCGCCACCGTGTCTTCCCCACCTAGAGCCAATGGCACACTATGGTGTACTTCAAGATATGGTGTGTTGTCGGACTTTCGAATGAAGGGGGCGGGCGACTTGCAGCCTTCACAGTACCCGTTGGCACGCTCTAATACTTCTACCACCACATCAGGGTTCCGCCGGAAGTTCGAAGTGACTACTTGGATCGGAGCAGGTTTTTTATTTGCTAGCGCCAATCGCGCCTGGCGTTCTGCTTTTGTGCGTTGCCTTGATTCAGCGACCTCGTCAGCAAATGTCTTTGCAGTGTGTTGGCTGCTTTCAATTACCTCAGTGGCAGAATCATTCCGGACTAGGTCGAACCATTTGGTGCCATCTACCTCTCGCGTAATGTCCTTGAATTTAAAAATGCCTTGATAGGTAAATGGTCCCTCCTTGTTGTCTCTGACAAAAGTCAAGATAGGGATATTGTGATCGTTTAATATTGCGGCGTTTGTTTTGTAGTGTTCGCCGAACTTGCCGTCAATGCTCTTCAAATAGTATTTAATTCTGCGTGGTGCTTCAATCCATTCATTCGGGTAGTCACCATTGGAGAGCGTTGCTTTGATCACGACATACGATGGCTGTCCTCCAGATTCCAACACAAACATCCCTCCGGAACGGGTGTCGTAGTTTTTTGAGAAGATCAGAATCTGATAGGTATCGTATGTGTCGCCAATGATGAAGTCAGCGGCACGGGTACAGTCGTTGGCCCATAGAGAAAATTCACGCTCAAAGTCATGCACGATGTCTTCGAAGGTACGCAGACCTACTTCATGCATTGCTAGATAGATCGGATCCGAGCGATCCACCTCAAATCGCTTCAGGTACGCAAGCAAATCGCCTACACGCTCAAAGTGATCAAGCCATACATCAGAGCTTTTCACTTTGTTCTTGATCTTCTCGGGCAAGTCAGGGTGACGCATAGCGGGTTCCTGGACGTTGCTGTGGACGTAGGCGCGTGCTTTTTCAATGGGCGTCATGATAGATAGTCTGTAGCGAAGAGGATTGGCGCATTATGACAACCGGCCGAACGTATGTCATCAAGGTGGTGATTGGTATTTCTAGGCTTGGCTCTTCGATACTCCAACCTTCACCCCTTGGCTATCGATTTGAATTTGTACATAATCAAATCCTCAGCAAGGAGTACCGCCATGATCCCCATCTCGTACCAGGCCGCCAGCCGGCCGCAGCTGTTGCTGCCCCTGTTCTGTAGCCGTGTGCCGGCCGGTTTTCCGTCGCCGGCCGACGACTATCTGGAAGCCAAGCTCGACCTGGTGGAGCTGCTGGTGTCCGACCCGGCCGCCACCTTCATGGTGCGGGTGCGCGGCGACAGCATGAGCGGGGCGGGCATTGGTACCGGCGACATCCTGATCGTGGACCGCAGCATTACCCCGGCGCACGGCATGATCGTGCTGGCCATTGTGGACGGCGAGTTCACTGTCAAGCGCCTGTACAGGCGCGGAACCCGCGTGGCGCTGATCCCGGAAAACCCCCATTACCAGCCCATCGAGCTGCACGACGGCCAGGAGCTGCAGATCTGGGGCGTGATCAAGTCCTGCATCAAGCAGTTCTGCTAGCCATGCCGCTGTTTGCCCTGGTGGACGGCAACAGCTTTTACGCCAGCTGCGAGCGAGTGTTCCGCCCCGACCTGATCGGCAAGCCCATCGTGGTGCTCAGCAACAACGATGGCTGCGTGGTGGCGCGCAGCGCCGAGGCCAAGGCGCTGGGCATCAAGGGCTTTGTGCCGTTCTTCGAAATCCGCCACCTGTGCCAGAAACACGACGTGGCGGTGTTCAGCTCCAACTACGCGCTGTACGGCGACATGAGCCAGCGCATGATGCAGGTGATCTGCCGCTGGGGTATCGACCAGGAGGTGTATAGCGTGGACGAATCCTTCATCACGCTGGACGGCATCCCCGACCTGCGCGAGCACGCCACGCGGCTGCGCGCCGACGTGCTACAACGGGTGGGCATCCCCACCTGTGTCGGCATCGGCCCCAGCAAGACGCTGGCCAAGCTGGCCAACCACGTGGGCAAGGTCTACCCGCGGGCGCAGGGCGTGTTTGCCTGGCACTGGCTGACGCCGGAATGGCAAGACAAGCTGATGGCGCGCATCGCCGTGGGTGAGGTATGGGGAATAGGGCGCCGCATCGCGGAAAGGTTTGCCGCCATGGGCATCCACACCGCGCTGGACCTGAAGCACGCCGACCCGCGCGACATCAAGCGCCAGTTCAATGTGGTGGTGGAGCGCACCGTGGCCGAGCTAAACGGCGTCAGCTGCCTGGCAATGGAAGACGTGGCGCCGGTCAAGCAGCAGATCATCGCCAGCCGCAGCTTTGCCGAGCTGGTGCACGACTTCGACACCCTGGCCAGCGCCATCAGTCACCACGCCTGCCGCGCCGCCGAAAAGCTGCGCCGCCAGCACAGCCACGCCCGGCTGGTGGCAGTCAGCATCCGCACCAACCGCTTTCGTCAGCAGGATGCCCAGTACGCCGGCTGGGAGGTCTACCCGCTGATCCACCCCTCATCCGACAGCGCCACCATCACCGCCGCCGCCCTGGCCGGCCTGCGCCGGGTCTACCGCCCGGGCTACAGCTATAAGAAAGCAGGCGTGGTGCTGCTGGAAATTGGCCCCGCCGACCGCGTGCAGCCCGACCTGTTCGCCCCCACGCCCGACCCACGCCGGGGCAGGGTGATGGCAGTAATGGACCACATCAACCGCGAATACGGCCGCGGCACGCTACGCCTGGCCAGCGAGAAGCTGCACAGCGGCTGGGCGATGCGGCAAGAAAAAAGGTCGCCACGATGGACGACCTGTTGGGGGGAGTTGCCGGTGGTGTAGGAAGTTGCTTATTGCGGCAAAAAACAGACGATTATAGGCACCATGTCAACGCCAGCTCTCTAGCCGATGCAGCTTTTAGCACGAAGGAAGAGTAGACAGTCAATGCACCGGCTCAGCGGCGGGCAGCGAAGGGGATCGTCCGCTGCAACCGATTGTTAGACTACGTCATTTCCCGCCTTTTTTTCGATTGTCCTCGATGCAGAGCATTTGACAGTTATCTGCTTCAGTCTTGCCACCCGCGTGCCACGGCGTGATGTGATCAGCTTCCATCTCCTCGATCTTGAAGGTCTTGCCGCAGTCCGGACACACACCCTTCTGTCGTTCAAATGCTGAGCGGCGCATTCTCTCATCGAATTGGCGAATGTTTAGATGCTTCTCCTTGCCGTCCAGCACGTAGTGATAGATACCACGATGGTTCGTTACGTCTGGGTCTTGGATAAGCGCTGAGATGCGTTCCTCAAGGTAGTCAGGGTCGAGGGTTACGTCCTTGTATTTGTTGTAGAGATCACCCCACGGTTGGCCCTTCATCTCCTTCTTGCGCTCGATGTAGAACGTCGCTTTCACCCATGCGATCACTTTTTGGAAGTACAACCACAACTCGTGCGCCTTCGAGTCGTGCTGGTGCTTTCCCATGTACTCCCGAATGTTGCCATCGCTAATCCAGTCGAGTACGGTTTCAAGGTAGTCTTGTCGGATCGGCGATCCTTTCATGAGGTCGCCGCCAACAGCATAGGCAGGGCATCCCGTCTTGCTGAAGAGCTTCTTCGCGTCCGAGAGCCACGGACCTGCGTAGGTAGCGTTGCGTAGCTCCTGTTCGGTAAGAACCTTGCCTGCTATGTTGATGGTCTCGAACCATGCTAATCGCTCGCTATCGGTGCCTTTGCAAAAATAGACCATCAACTCATAGTCGAGGATTTGCTTTTGTTGGTCGTCGGTCAGGTTATGAAAGTAAAGGTCATTCCACGCGAACTCGCCATCAACGTACTGGCAGATGGATATGGTTCGCTGTTGGCCGTCGATAACTTCATAGGTTCCATCGTCTCGCACAGACCAGTACATGACATTCAGTGGGAAACTTTGGGTCAGCGTATTAATGACCTTATTGCGTTCTTTGGCGTCGTAGACAAATTCACGTTGGTAGGGCGGACGAATGTCGAGCTTCCCTCTGTATCCGCGTACACCGCCCTCGGCGTCATCCTCGTAACCTGTGACTAAGTCTACGACGCGAATCTTTTTGAGAGCGATTTCCATCAGGCTTCTACCTTCTTATTGCGGATTAGGATGCGAGGATATGTCTGAGTGAAGAACTCACCGTCTACTCTGTAGTAGGTCTTGCCAATGGGAGGTGTTGCCACCTTGATCACTGCACCATCGTTCAGTTTCCCCACGAGGCTAACCTCGCCGTTCGCGCTCACTTGCTCTTGCTGTGGATAGGTCTTGGTTGCGATGCCGAACCACGTCTTGGTGATACCGACAATCTCGAACTGGTCTGGGTTGTGCTTCGCGAAAAATCCGGGAGTGACGCCCATGACACCTTCGTAGTCCTTGGGAATGTTAGCGACTGTACCGACTTCTATGGCATTGAAGTTGTCGTAAGCGGGGTATTCGTCAGGGCTGTAGGTTTTATAGAGAATCAAATCCTCGTGGCGTTTCTTGTAGTCCAAGTTTGTGAACCAGCACATGTTTCCAAAACTCCGCCACTTCTGCCCCGTTTCATCAATCCAGAAACGAGTTGCACGTTCCCTGTAGTGGTCTGGAACTCTGAAACTCATCTCCCCGCTGTTGGCACCCAACCACATCTTCTCGTCCTTGAGGAGTGGGAAGATCTCTTTCAAGGTAATGGCGTTTTGGTTAGCCAGAATGATGAACTTCTTATCATGCTCAATGAGCTGTGCGATATATTCCCGAAAGAGGGAGAAAGGCGGATTCGTTACCACGATGTCCGCCTGCTTCAAAAGTTCGATAGCTTCCGCGCTGCGGAAGTCTCCGTCGCCTTCCAAGAAATTGACAGCGATCTCGGCATCTCCTGGGATGCGGTCACCGTCCTTGTCGCCCTCGTACTCCAAGAAGATCGCACGCTTACTTTCATGTTCGCTAAATAGGTCACGCTCCTGGTTCTTATAGCAGGTTGCGATCAACTTCTTGAGACCAAACTTCTCGAAGTTGTAAGAGAAGAAGTGGAAGAATGCGCTGACCCTAGGGTCATCGCAATTGAGGTAGACGACCTTGCCCTCGAAGTGCTTCCGATAGTGCTTGAGTTCCCGCTCGACATCTTCCTGCTGCGTGTAGAACTCATCTTCCTTATTCGCCTTCGCCCTACTCAGACTTGCGTTCTGCGTCTCTGCAGCCATCCCATTGTTCCTTACATCAACTATCTTGTTTCAGGCATATTCACTTCATAGTCAAAATTTGACTATGCAAACCTATCGGTCAGGATGGCAATTAATATGAATTTAGCATATTTCACGGCTCAAGCCCGCATCCAGTCTTGATATTCCAGCGGCTGCGTCCGTATAACAACAGCCATCGCTATTATATCCCCAAGAACCTCTATGTAGGATTCGTGGAGGCTCTCAACGGAGGCTTTGCGACCTCACTCTCAACCGTCCGCTTTTGGCAAACAGTTCCCATATCGGGACAAGAAGAATTTTTAACCCTCAGCTGCTATTCAGACCCCCAATCAATCACCCCTGCGCCCGGCACCCAAACCATCCCACACCGCTTACACTCAAATATAAGTTCGAACTCAATTGTGGGCGGAAGGCGTTTCCACTGATGACGACGCAGAAGCCTGCATAACACAAAGGTCTTGAACTTCATCTCGGCACCCTCCGCGTTCGTTGTTTGCACAACTCAGCCAACAAGCTAGTTTGGCCTGCTAGTCTCCAGCCGTTACCAGGGCATACCCCTTCGCCACCTTCGGCCCCGGCCCTTGCCTTGAGCGCAGCGTGCTGGTCACCTTGCCTTGCGCCTGCAGCTTCACCAGGACGCTCATGATCTCGGCCTTGTCGTAGGCAAATTCCAGCGCGGCCTCGATTTCACCCAGAAACAGCGGCCTGGGGGCTACGGCCAGTACGTCGCACACCTTGGCCGGTAAGGGCTTGTCTGCGTTGTTCATGCCGCCCCCTGTTGCCACTGCAGCCAGTATTGGCCGAAGTGCAGGTGCGCGGCCAGCAGCAGGGTGTCCAGGTTGCGGGCTGGCAGGCCCAGGCGGCGGGCAATCAGCTCGTCGGCCAGGTGCGGCCAGGTCACGTAGCGGGCGCGTAGCACGCGCCGTTCGTGGCCGGGCAGAGTGTTGACCAGGGCTTCTACCGTTTCGCCTATATGCTGATCGTATCGGAAACGCTGCGCCCGCGCTATGTCATCAGGATGTAAATGTCGATGGCGCTGGGTCAGGTAGTGGCGTTCCATGCTGGCGCAGGTTAGCCGCCAGTTGCCGGTATCCACGGCCCAGCGGCCCCAGTGCTGCAGGGCGGTGGTGGCGGGCATCATGCGGTATCGGCGCCGCCCAAGCTGCGAACCGTTACCCGCACCCCGGGCTCGGCGGCGTAGCACTTGCTGGCTTGCAGCGTGACGACCTGGGCGTCGTCGTGCCACAGCACGCGGTTCAGGCCGTCCAGCAGGGCCTTGGCCACGTTGTCGATGTCCGGCTTGCCCGTGGGGTAGCTGCGGCCGGTCAGGGCGTCGGTGCGGCGTTGTCTGGGCCAGCTGGCCGGTACCGGCAGGCGGATCTCCAGCTGCACCTGCAGCGCCCCCTGTAGAAGCGGCCGCCCGGCCAGTGCCAGCCGTGCCATGAGTGCCACGGTTTGTTCGTAGCGCACGGTGGTGGCGGGGGTGTAGACCCGCTTGTAGCCCAGCCGTGGGCGGGCTTTGCCACGCGGCAGGCCGGGTACGGTAAAGGCGATGGTCGGGCTCATGCTGCGGCCCCGTCGTCGTGATCGTTGGCCGGTGCGGGCAGGTAGGGTACCAGCGCGGGCGGTATCGGCTGGCGTGCCGCCAGCAGGGCCTCGGCAGCGAGCCGGGCGCCGTAGTGGCCGCCCTTGTAGTGGCCGGTGGCCACCTGGCGGGCTATGCGCTCGGCCCAGTCAATGCGTAGCCGCGAGGGCGGCATGGCCAGGCGTTTGACGGTGCCGGCCACGGTGGCCAGGTGTTTGGCGGCCAGCTCGCGCTCCAGGGCGTCCGGTGGTGCCTGGGTCAGTGCGGGCAGCACGTTGGCCGGGTGGGTGCTGTAGTCGCGGTTGCAGCAAGCGGTGATGAACTCGTCGGCGCTGGGCGGGTACTTGAAGCGGCTGGCCAGGCCGTGCCGGATATCGGCCTGGCTGAGGTGGCGCAGCTCGTAGGCCCACACGTCCATGGCCTCCAGTAGCCCGGTGTCTTTGCCGGCGTGCGGATGGCCTTCCGGCACCGTGCGGCCGGTACGGAATTTGTCGATGAAGGCGTTACCGAAGCGGCCACGCAGGCTGCGGAAAACGGCGGCCACCAGCTCGCGTGGCAGCGCGGTGTCAGGGGTCGATGGCATGGGGCGGCTCCGGCGGTTGGGTGGCGAGATACTGGCTGCCAACACCCAGGGTGTCGGCGGCGGCGCTGCGGGCATCGGGTGGCGGGGTGGCACGCTGGGCGGCGTCTACCCGGGCCTGGGTCACACGGTGGCGGTCGGTGTTGTACTGGTGGGCATCCAGCAGCCACTTGCGGAACCTGGCCTGCCAGGCTTTTCTGTCCGCCAGCATGGTGCCCTGTGCCTCGTAGTGGGCAATGAACTTGGCCAGCTCGATGGCGGGCTCCACGTTCAGGGTTTGCATGCTGGCCACGGTGCTGCGGTCTGGCTGCAGGTCGGCGGGTACGGGCACGCTGTCGTGTGTGGGGTTTTCTCTCTCCACTACCGAACGTAGTGAGGTAGTAGTAGATGAAGATGTAGATGGACGTCCGCCCGCGTGTGCGCCCGCACGAGAGGGTGAGGGGTTGGGTGTGTCATCAAAGCCATCACCATTGCCCCCCTTGGGTGACGGGTTGGGTGATTCATCCTTGCCCCCGCGGACCAGCCTTTTGTACTCGTCTATCACCATGCGCGACGAGTACCAGAGCGGGCCTTGGGTGACGTCGATCAGCATCACGGTAGGGCCCTTGCGGCGGCCGGATACGGGGGTGTAGGTCAGCGCCTCGTCAAGCATCGTGTCGCTCCCCTTGAGAACACCCTTGGTAATCAGGCATTTGAGCTCGGCCGGTTTGCAGCCGATGGCAGCGGCAATTTCCTTGAGCGACCAGCGCAGCACGCCGTATTCCTCGGAGTCGTGCATCAGGCACATCACGTCAATCCATACGCCTTTTTCAGCATGGGTACACCGACGCAGGTTGGCGTTTCCAAGCCAGTCAGAGGGGTAGAACTGGAAAGACGGGCGCTTCATGGTGCTTATCCCTCCACCTGCATCAGCATGCTGGCCGCTACCGATAGCAGCTGCCGCAGCTCGCCGGCAATGCGCTTGCGCTCGCCCGGGCTGAGCCGCTCGCCCCATTCGCTGTCGGCCTGCCCGGCAACATAGACTTCATTCCCCACATCACCCAGCTCCTTGGACAAGCGGCACAGCTCGCGTGACAGCTCGTGCAGGGACGGGTGGCCATCCGGTAGCGGTACCGTTACCCGGTTCAGCAGCGCGGCCAGCGCATCTGCAATGGCGGCTTGCTGTGTGCGGTCGGTGATGTCGGCGGCTTCTTCCAGTGTCAGCTGGTTGCTGTCGCAATGGGGGTTCAGCTTGTTGGCCAGCACGATGGGGTTCTTGTGCATGGCCAGCGCCAGGCCGGCTATGCCGTTGTGAAACTGCTTGGCGATGCCCTGGGCTGCGGCGGTGACGTGCTGGTACGGGTTGCGGTTCATGATTGGCCCCCATCTCTTATGGCGTATGCGTTGCGCGGTGGCGTTATGCTTTTCTCAAGCAGACTTGGGGATGCTGCTTTCCATGCAGGCAGCCTTGCGTTCTAGTAGCCGGATGGTTCGCAGGTTGGCCAGCACTACCGAGGCCGGAATGCCGCGGCGCTTCCAGTTGTTTACACGCTGGGCGCTACCAGGCTTGGCCGTGTCCAGCCCGATAAGCTTGGCAAAGGCAGCGTCGCCGCCAGCAAGCGCAATGATGCGGGCACTTTCCTGTGGGTCCATGTTGGCCAATCCTGATTAAACGTATCGATCGCAATTAAACGCCATGTTTACAAATAAATCAACATTTCGTGAAACAACAGTTTGTTTAGCTGCTGTAGCCTTGCGCGATATGGAGACTGCATTTGACAGGCTGCTTAATGCGGCCATACAGCTGAAGCCTGGCGTAATTGCCGGGAAGAGTGACCTTGCCAAGTTTTTGAACGAGTCACCACAGACCATCACCAACTGGCAGTCTCGTGGCTTGCCGCGTGCAAAAATCCTGGATGTGGCCAAGGCGATAGGTGTCACGCCGGAATGGCTGCTGGATGGCAGCGGGCCGATGACGCCTCAGGAACGTGATGGCTATGCTACCGATGCCGTGGCGGACACTAACACGGCCACGGGGGAGAGTTTCTATATCCATGCCAGCAGCCCGGAGGATCTTGCCGTCAAGCTGGCCGAGAAGGGTAACGAGGAAATTGCCCGCATCATCCAGCTGTTGCTCACGCACAAGGACAAATTCGACGGCCGCTAGGCCGTTTTTGTGGTTGCGGCCAGGCTCAGGCAGCCTCGCGCGGAGTCTCCGGCGGCACGGTCTCTTCGGTTGCCATCAGGTAGGCCCACAGCTGGGCATGTTCGCCGTGCATGTAGATATTCATGCTGCCATCTGTCAGCAGCTCGATCAGCAGATAAGCCCGGCAATCGGGTGATGGGGCGGGTGGTGGGCTAGACATGGCAGCTCCTGCGTGAGGCGCACTTGGGATGTGCAGGCTGTCATTCGATGGCAGCAGCTGGAAGCGTAAAAATACTGATAAAAATCAACTGCGTGGCTTGTTCAGTTGTTTTGCAACAATGACAAGGGTATTGATTTCTTCATCGGTCAGCGTGGGGATTTCGGCCATCAGCGCCTCAATTTTCAGCGTACGCGCCAAAGCCACATGGCCATTGGCCAGGTAGTCGCTACTGACACCAAGATATGCAGCCATGATGGCAATATGCTCGGGTTTAGGCTTTGCGCCAGACAGCCAGCCGTTTACCGCCTGGTTGCTCACCCCGCAAACCAGCGCGATCTCTTTCTGCGTGCACCGTTTTCTGGCCAGCAGCTGTCGCAATCTGTCTTTAAGTTCTGTCACCTGCACGAATATACGTAGTTCTACGTATAACCGCTACTCACGGCACTTGATCGGCTATCAAGTGGCCAGTGTGTCATCTGGATAGAAGGCTGCTGTTTCGATAAAGCTGGTACAAAAACAAAACCCGCCGGGTGGCGGGTTATTACGACTGCTGGCATCAGCTTGATTTGGGTTGCTTGTGATCCAGGAAGTTGACTGTGGGCAGCATCAATGGGCCGAAGACGCGCCTTGCCGTGAGGGACAGGACTTGCTCACGAATTCACGACATGCCGGTCTTGCACGGAAACAGATACGTGCTTGCCCAGCACGTAGGCAATATCGGCCAGCGTCCGCAGGGTCATGTTGGCAGAGCCATTCAGCAGATGAGTCATGCGTGGCTGGGAAACACCGAGTTTCTCTGCCAGCTCGGCCTTGCTGAGTCCTGCGTCATTCAGCGCTGCCCAGATCTCTTCTGACACATCCACGATCAGCTCCTCTTCGGCGAGGCTGCGTGCGTGGCCAGGCTGGCTGGTCAGCCTTTCATTCAGTATGTTCATGTGTCACTCCTGTATGTACCTGTTCAAGTTCTACTCGGCCATCGCTTTCCTGAGCTTTCTCCATGTTCCTTCCGGCGTCAGCCTCACCGGAACCTTGCCCGATAGAAATTCGATCTGCTCAGACAGCATGGCTCGTAGCAGCTTGTTGTCTATTTCGTAAAGCGCTATCTTCTCAACGACCCATGGGGCCACAAAGGGGTCATCCTTATCATTCACATCAAGGACAAAAAGCCTCAATAAATAGGACAGCGCCTCGGGATGATCGCGTTGGCGCTTTAGGAGACTTTGTGCCCGACTTAGCTGGACGTTCCGATAGAGACCGAACTGGCGTGCCCGCAGATGCTCTTTTTCTTCCAGACACCACTTGTCCTGCTGTGATTCTTCTGCAGTAGGCATATGTTGTGCAAGGGGCAATGAGCTTATCGCTGGCGTAGCTTTTTGCGTCAGCTTAGCGGTCCGTACAGCCAAACGGTGTTGCTCAGTCTTTCGGCGGGATGCTGCCAATAAATACCCGATCAGAAGGACCGGCAGCCCCAAGCCACCGACGAGCCACAGCACGGCCAGTCCAAAGCCATCCCCCTTAAGGATGGCAATCGCTACCAGTCCGATGACAAATACCACCATACCCTGTGCGAGGGTGCCGCCACTTTTATTAGCCATTTATCCCCCGTATGGATATCGCGTTGCCAAGTTTTACGGTTCGGTTGTCTCAGACCGCCGCGCGCAACACTGTCCGCACGGTCAAGCCGGGGCCTTCTGTGGTGGCGTAATCCTCCGGCAACTTGCCTGCGGCATCGAAGCGGGATGGTGATGCACCGTATTTCAGTAGCACGCAAACACAATCCAGCGATTGTTCAGCCGCCGCATGGTGTAGAAGGGTTTGCCGCTGTGCATCTTCGCCCTGGATCACCGCATCGTTTTGTCGAAGCAAGGCGCGCAGGCCATCGGCATCATCAGCACGAATCAGCCGCAAGGCTTGTGCATACTGCTCAATAACCTGCGTTTTTTCCTGGGGCCCACCTTGTTGTACGTCTTCTGGCTGCGGTCGGTATTTCAGCAGCAGGACGACACCCGTCACGAATGCCACCCCCGCCACCCACAGCAGTGCGTTCTGCCGCTGCATCAGGCCAAAGTTGTGAACCCGGTCACCGCTCTCGGATAACACGGTGGTATCCATTCCCAGTGCATACAAACCAAGTATGACAGCAGCTGCCACCATAACCTTGCCTATGTCTTTCATCCTTAGTCACCCAGTTATTTCTGTTGTCATTCATTGTCGGTGGACGTGCCAGTCTGCATAAAAGGCTTCTTGATTTTTGTATTTCAGCCACAGGGGCGTGGATTTTTTACACACAGTGTTTACACATTGCGTTGACTTGTGCATAAACGCCGTGTTTAATTGCATCACCAGCACCCCACCAGTGCACCGCTCTTTACACAAGCCAGACGGTCCCCGGCCGGCGCAGCACTGCAGGCAAGCAGTCTGCCAACCGGGGCGGCCAGCAGTACACCACCAGATACGGCCAGCGGGTCGGCGCAGTGCGCGCCGGCAGCGGGGGGGCTCGGGGAGCCAAGACGTAGGGGAGGGTGGCGTGATACTGCCGGCCAGTGTGCCGCAGACGACAGCGGCAACACGAATGGGCACTGACTACAGCGGCCATTCGTCTTGATGTCGTGAGCAGCCTTCCTTGGGCAGCCTTTTACCCCGCCTTGTGCGGGGTTCTTTTTTTCAGGAGTACCGCCATGAACAACATCCTGCTTTTTCCTGGCTGCGCCAGCAGCCCCGACGATATCGAAGCGTGTGAACAGGAAACCGGCCTGGTGGCGGTACGCAGCCAGGGCAGCACGGTCATCCGCATGGTGCCGGCGCTGCAGCTGCGCCTGCGCGAGGAGGGCACTGCCACCCGTGTCAGCCTTTGCCCTGAACTGCCGGGGGTGGCGTGATGGATGCCATGACCCAGCTTGACGCCGAGCGCGCCAGCCTCTTCGCGGAAAACCAGCGCAAACAGCAGCTGGAACAGCAGTGCGCCCAGCTGCTGGGCACCCTGACCAGCCTGGTGAACGAGGTGCAGGGCTTGATGGAAGAAAGCATCGGCGTGGCCGGCTTCCACATGAATGGCGATATGGCGCCGTGGCATGCGCTGGCACCTGGCGGCCAGTTCGAGCGGCTATCCAGCCTCGACGAAGCCGCAGCGCTGATCGACCAGATGAAAGGCCACTTTCCATGCTGAAACACCTTGCCATTGCCACCCTGCGCGGCCTGCTGGCCGTGGCGGCCTTCTACCTGCTGCTAGCCGTGACCAACTACGTGGAGCACCTGACATGACAGACCCCGTTATCACCGACCTGGCCGCGTACCAGACCGCCCAGAACAGGGCAGAGCTGAACCAGCTGGCGCACGAACACGCGCTGGCGCTACAGCTGGCAGACACCGTAGGTATCGGCACGCTGCTGCTGGAGCGCATCGGCGACCGAGACACACCGGAAAGCGTGCGCGAAAGCCTGGCCGGCCTGTTGGGCAGTGCAGTGCGCGCCGCGCATGAGGGCAAACCGCTGGCTGAGGTTGGCCGCACGCACCCCGTTTTTTGTGGCTGGGCGCTGGCGCAGGTAGACCAGCGTGTGGCCGGTCTTTTGAAGGAGGCAGCATGAACAGCATCATCGAACGACCGGCCGCGCCGGATATGGCCAGCAGCAGTGCGCTGCGCTCACCCACCGCCATGGTATTGGACACCGCCACTATCGATAGCGTGATGCGGGTGGCCGAGATCATGGCCACCGGTAAATCCACCATTCCGCAGCACCTGCGCAATAACCCGGGTGACTGCATGGCCGTGGTCATGCAGGCCATGCAATGGCAGATGAACCCGTTTGCCGTGGCCCAGAAAACCCACATCGTCAACGGCACGCTGGGCTACGAGGCGCAGCTGGTCAATGCGGTGGTGTCTTCTTCGCCGCTGCTTATCTCGCGCCTCAGCTACGTGTGGGAGGGCGACTGGGCAGGCTGCAGCAACGGCAAGAACGACAAAAGCCCGAATCTGACGGTAACGGTATCCGCCCAGCTACGCGGCGAGCCAGCCCCGCGCAGCCTCACTATCAGCATGGCGCAGGTTGGCGTGCGCAACTCGCCCAACTGGGAGCATGACCCCAAGCAGCAGCTGGCCTATCTGTGCACCAAGCGCTGGGCACGGCTGCACGCGCCGGATGTGCTGCTGGGCGTTTACACCCCCGACGAACTGCTAGCACCGCGCGGCGAGGTCAACATCACCGCCGAGGCCGAGGTCATCGCCGAGCCACAGCCGCTGGAGACCTACCCGCAGGACAAGTTCGACACCAATTTCCCGGAGTGGCAAGGCCTGATCGACAGCGGCCGACGCAAGGCAGCAGACATCATCGCCACCATCAAAACCCGCTATGCCCTGACCGAACAGCAGGAAACGCAACTGCGCGCCTGCGACGGCGAACAAGGAGCTGTCTATGAAAACGCTTGATCTGAGACAGGGCACGCCAGAATGGCTGGCCGCCCGCGCCCGGCACTTCACCGCCAGCGAGGCCGCCGCCATGCTGGGCCAGAGCGACAAGGTGGGGCGCACCGAGCTGCTGCACATGAAGGCCACCGGTACCGAGCGCGAGTTTTCCGACTGGGTGCAGAAGAACCTGCTGGACAAGGGCCACGAGGTGGAAGCCGCCACCCGCGTGATCATCGAGGGGCGTCTGGGTGAAGACCTTTACCCGACCACCGGCGCTGCCGAGGTAGAAGGCCTGCCGCTGCTGGCCAGCTTTGACGGCATCACCATGCTGGAAGATACCTGCTGGGAAAACAAGCTGTGGAACGCCAGCCTGGTGGCGTACATCCAGACCCATCAGGACGCACCGGCCACCCACTGGCCGCAGCTGGAGCAACAACTGCTGGTAAGCGGCGCCACGCGCGTGCTGTTCACCGTCAGCGACGGTACCGACAGCCGCCTGGCAGAGCTGTGGTATGAGTCCAGGCCGGAGCGCCGCGCCCAGCTGATTGGCGGCTGGAAGCAGTTTGCCAAAGACCTGGCCGAGTACAAGCCGGACGCCGGGCAGCCGGCCAACGTGACCGGCAAAGCACCGGATACGTTGCCGGCGTTACGCATCGAGGTCACCGGCATGGTGACGGCGTCCAACCTGGCCGAATTCAAAGAGACGGCGTTGGCCGCCATCCGCAGCGTGAACCGCACGCTGGATACCGACCAGGATTTTGCCGACGCCGAGCAATCGGTGAAGTGGTGCGAAGATGTAGAAACCCGCCTCAAGGCCGCCAAAGAGCACGCCCTCAGCCAGACCGCCAGCATCGACCAGCTGTTCAAGGCCATCGACGACATCAGCGCCGAGGCGCGCAAAGTGCGGCTGGATCTGGAAAAGCTGGTCAAGCAGCGCAAGGAAACCATCCGCGACAGCATCATCCTGGATGCGAAGAACCAGCTGGCCGCCCACGTCGCCAGCCTGAATGCCACCATCGGCAAGGCCTACATGCCCACCATGGCCGGTGACTTTGCCGGCGCCATTAAGGGCAAGCGCACGCTGGCCAGCCTGCGCGATGCGGCCAACACCGAGCTGGCCCGCGTGAAGGTGGAAGCCAACGCCATTGCCGACAAACTGGCGGCCAACCTCAAGACGCTGCATGCGCTAGCCGCCGACCAGCTGTTCCTGTTCGCTGACGAGGCCCAGATCGTGCACAAGTCGCCCGACGACCTGGCCCTGTTGATCAAGTCACGTATCGACAGCCATCTGCAAGCCGAGCGCGAACGGCAACAGCAAGAGGCTGCCACCGCCGCGGCCAAGCTCGAGCCGGCCACCCCGGTGGTGCTGTTTACCGATACCGGCGAAGCGCCGACCGCCGATTTGTTTGCCGCAGTACCCGCAGCGGCCAGCGTCACCGCCGCACCACGCGGCGTACCCACCCTGCGCCTGGGCATGATCAACGACCGTCTTGGCTTTGCCGTATCGGTACAACTGCTGGCCAACCTGGGCTTTACCGCCACACAGGAAGGCTCGGCACGGCTGTACCACGAGGCGGACTTTATCCCCATCTGCCGCGCACTGATGGCCCACATCCGTACCGTGGCCACCGGCGAGCAGCAGGCTGCATGAACAGTTTTCCCTTATCTGGAGACCGCATGAATGGCTGATAGCAACACTACTCTGGTGATCATGAGTGCCACCCAACTGGCTGAAATCACCCGCAAGCTGCAACAGATGGAATGGCGCGCCGCCGGTTACGAGCGTATCAAGGCGGTTTGCGCGCAGCAGAAAGGCCGCATCGTCGAGCTGGAAAACCGCGTGGCCAGCGCAGACGAAACCAGCCGGCATTACTGGACCCTTATCCAGAATGCTCGTGCCGAGGTACGCGACCTCACGCAGAAGCTGGCCATCTACCGTGATGTGGATCGGGAGTATGCCGCCATCGAGCGACAAAGCGAGGTGCAGCAGGAGGAAAACGCCCGCCTGCGCACGGCAGCTGACGCCCTGGATGAGCGCGTAACACTGCAAGAGCAACAGCTGGAAGCCGCCGACAAGCGCATCAAGGAACTGGAAGCGGCCCTGGTGCTAAGGGGGCTACCGTCCGGCAGTCTGGACAATGTGCTGCAGATGGCCAAGGTGGCTTGATGGCGGCATCAGCCTGTCATGACAAATGCAGAAAGGAACGTGACATGATGATCATGCTGAAGTGGGTAAAGCTGGAAAAGTATTGCGAGCTGTCAGGAGATAGCCCTGATGCCGTAGAGAATAAACGCCGGTCCGGAAAATGGGTCGAGGGCGTGCACTGGCGCATTCCGGCAGATGGCCGTGTCTGGGTAAATATGGAGGAGGTGCAGAAATGGGCAGAGACAAGCCAGCCATTGAAACGCCGCGCGGCATAAGCATTCGGCAGTACAGCACTGGTGCGCAAAGCCTCGTCATTCACTTCCAGTTTCGTGGCGTGGAATGCCGGGAGACGCTTAAAGGCTGGGAGGTGACCAAGGGGAATATCAAGGCCGCTGCGGGTCTCAAGGCTGAGATCGAAAAGAAGATCGCTTTCGGCACCTTCAGCTATCCGGAGTACTTTCCAGACTCCAAACGGGCGGCGATTTTCGGGCAGGCGAGGGCGACTATCACGGTGGGAAAGTTGCTGGAGGAGTACCTTAAACTGGCAGAGAGGACGCTAAAGGCAAGCACGGTGAATGACTACCGCAAGTCTATCCAGGGTGATCTGCAGGCAGCCTTTGGTGCAAAACGGATTGTTGACCTGACTGCGGCGGACATACGTGATTGGGTGGTATCCAAGGCCGTGACCGCCAAACGCATCCGAAACATCCTTACTCCGCTGCGCAACGTGCTGGAGCAGGCCATCGTCGATGGCCTTATCCAGAAGAGCCCGTTAGACCAGGTGGTGATCAACAAGCTGATTAGCCGGGAAACGGCAAAAACCGATTACGAGGTAGACCCGTTTAATGAGGCTGAGATCGTGGCCATTCTGGAGCAATGCGGAGACGGTCAGGGTGGGAACCTTCTGCAGTTTGCTTTCTACTCGGGCTTGCGTACCAATGAGCTGATTGCGCTGGAATGGCAGGACATCAACTGGATTGACGGGCTGATTCGCGTGCAGCGCGGCCAGGTCATGAAAAAGGTGGATACCCCCAAAACCAATGCCGGTGTGCGTGATGTGCTGATGCTTGAACCTGCGCGGCAGGCGCTGCTACGACAGAAGGAACACACCTTTCTGGCTGGCGGGCGTGTTTTCTACAACCCCAGGACCGGCGAGCCATGGGAAACGGATGCCCAGATCCGCAAAACGCTATGGACGCACGCACTGAAGCGGGCCGGTGTGCGGTACCGGAATCCCTACCAGACGCGGCACACCTATGCCTCGATGCTGCTGTCGCGCGGTGAGAACCCATGGTGGCTTGCCACGCAAATGGGGCATGTAAACATTGAGATGATCATGCGGCACTATGGCCGCTGGATTCCAGACTCGTCCAAGACTGGTTACAAGCTGGTGAATGACTGGGCGCTGCCGCAAGCCCCAGGTACAGAAAAGAGTGCGTAATCGCACGTGCGATAAAAGTGCGATGCGAGTGCGAAAAACGTGCGGAAATTGAAACGCCCCGAAACGGTCTTAGACGGTTTGCAGTTTGGCTAAAACTTTGCCTGTGCTGCGTTTGCTGCCGTCTATCGCCGTTTCAGGGCGTTGGGTTTCTGGTGGAGGCGGCGGGAATCGAACCCGCGTCCGGAAATCCTCTACGAAGAGATCTACATACTTAGTCGTGTCATTTGGATTTAACCGCTACCACGCCGACGGACAGGCTGGGTATTGGCGAGTTACCTTAAGTTTAGCCCCTGATCAAGTAACCCGGTCAAAGGCGATCTGATGTGAAATGACTCTACCGGGGTTGCCCCCACAGCCCATCAGCAAGCTGCTGTAGAGTCTAGCGGCGATTAAGCGGCTAGAGCGTAAGTTTCGTCGTTTGCGACTAAATAAATTCAGTGTTTAACGGGATGACTGAAATCCCGGTATGCCCTCATCCGCTTCGCAACCCCCGTCGAAACCAGGTCGCCCCCAGATAAGAGTGCAGAGTATAGCGCTATTCCCGCGCCGGCGCTAGCGTGCGGGGCTTATTGTACGGGGGACAGCGCTTCGATCAGGGCGACTTCCTGGGTGTAGCTCAGGGCTTTCAGGCGCTCTAGTAGGGCGTCGCCGTCGGCCTGGTGCTTTTGGTCCAGCTCGTCGTGCAGGATGCGGCTTTCTACGGCCAGCCACAGGCCGCGGCACGATTCGGCGGTTTCAAAGCGGGTGCTGCGCAATACTTCGGCCACCAGGCGCAGCTCGTTGTCGCTGAAGCGGCGCGACAGCATGGCTTGCTCGCGGCGGATGATTTCGGCGTAGCGGTCGCACATTTCCTGGATGCGCGCGTCGAGCGGCGGTTCGGCGGGGGCGTCTTCCAGTGCTTCGGCGTTGTACCAGGCGGCGGCGTCCAGGGTGATGCTTTCGGCGGCTTCTTGCCAGGCTTGCTGCAGGGCCTGGGTGAACTGCGGGTTGGCCGCAAAGCTGAGATTAAAGGCCATGGCGGGTGGCTGCTCGGGGTGGAGCAGGGCACCGTTGGCGGCCAGCTCGCCGTCTTCGGTGCAGCCAACTTCGGCGCGCCAGATGCCTTCTTCTTCGGTGGCCAGGTTGTCTACCAGTACTTCAAGGTAGGGCAGGGCCAGTGCCTGGCCTTCGTCGGCGGTGACCAGGCGGATGGCGATGTCGAACAGGTGCTGCTTGGCCAGCGTCATGATCTGCAGGCCGTTGTCGTGGCGCAGCAGGGTGTAGCTGCTGCCGGTGTCGTACACGGCGAGGTCATGCGCATCGCGCGCGCTCTTGCTGAGTATGCCGTTTAGCTGGCTGGCCAGCTGGTTTATGTCGGTGTCTGGCGCACCGTAGCTGGTGCGATAGTCAAGGTGGGCGTGCCACAGTGCGTTCCAGTCGTACATATGTGTTCTTTCTTGCTAGAAAACGGCGCCAGTGTACAGAAAAAATCACGTGAGAACTGTAGAGTTGGCCGCGGCATGGTAGAATCCGCGCGACTTTTTAAAATGACGTATCCCCATGACCCGACAAATTCGTAACATCGCCATTATTGCTCACGTTGACCACGGCAAGACCACGCTGGTTGACCAACTGCTGCGCCAATCCGGCACTTTCCGCGAAAACCAGCAGGTTGACGAGCGCGTAATGGATTCCAATGATCTGGAAAAAGAACGCGGCATTACCATTCTGGCCAAGAACACCGCCATCGAATACGAAGGTGTTCACATCAACATCGTTGACACCCCGGGCCACGCCGACTTCGGCGGTGAAGTAGAGCGCGTTCTGGGCATGGTGGATGGCGTACTGCTGCTGGTGGATGCTGTAGAAGGCCCGATGCCGCAAACCCGCTTTGTGACCAAGAAAGCCCTGGCCCTGGGCCTGCGCCCTATCGTGGTCATCAACAAGGTAGACCGCCCGGGCGCACGCCCTGACTGGGTGGTGGATCAGACTTTCGACCTGTTCGACAAACTGGGTGCGACCGACGAGCAGCTGGACTTCCCGATCATCTACGCTTCCGGCCTGAACGGCTTTGCCAAGCTGGAGCTGGAAGAAGAATCCGACAACATGCGCCCGCTGTTCGAAACCGTGCTCAAGCACGTGCCTACCCCGCCGGGTAGCCCGGACGCGCCGCTGCAGCTGCAGATTTCTGCACTCGATTACTCCACTTATACCGGCCGTCTGGGTGTGGGCCGCGTACTGAACGGCCGTATCAAGCCAGGCCAGGCTGTGGTGGTGATGAACCATGACGACCAGGTGGCTTCGGGCCGTATCAACCAGGTGCTGGGTTACAAAGGCCTGGATCGCGTGCCGGTAGAAGGTGCCGAGGCTGGCGACATCATCATTATTTCCGGTATCGAAGATATCGGTATCGGTGTGACCATCTGCGACAAAGAGCAGCCAGTTGGCCTGCCTATGCTGTCGGTGGATGAGCCTACCCTGACCATGGACTTCATGGTGAACTCGTCCCCGCTGGCCGGTACTGAAGGCAAGTTCGTGACCAGCCGCCAGATTCGCGACCGTCTGACCAAAGAGCTGCTGACCAACGTGGCTCTGCGTGTGGAAGATACCGAAGATTCCGACGTGTTCCGTGTATCGGGCCGTGGCGAGCTGCACCTGACCATTCTGCTGGAAAACATGCGTCGCGAAGGCTTTGAAATGGCTGTGGCCAAGCCGCGCGTGGTGTTCAAGGAAGTGAACGGCGAGAAGTGCGAGCCGTACGAGAACCTGACCATCGACCTGGAAGATTCGCACCAGGGTGGCGTGATGGAAGAAATCGGCCGTCGTCGTGGCGAGCTGACCAATATGGAATCTGATGGTCAGGGTCGTACCCGTCTGGAATACCACATTCCTGCACGTGGCCTGATCGGCTTCCAGTCCGATTTCATGACCATGACCCGCGGTACCGGCCTGATGAGCCACGTATTTGACGACTACGGTCCGGTAAAAGCCGACCTGCCAGGCCGTCACAATGGCGTGCTGATCTCGCAGGATAACGGCGAAGCCGTAGCCTACGCACTGTGGAACCTGGAAGACCGCGGCCGTATGTTTGTGTCCCCAGGCGACAAGCTGTACGAAGGCATGATCATCGGTATTCACAGCCGTGATAACGACCTGGTGGTGAACCCGCTGAAAGGCAAGAAGCTGACCAACGTTCGTGCCTCCGGTACTGACGAAGCCGTGCGCCTGACTACCCCGATCAAGCTGACGCTGGAATCGGCCGTAGAGTTCATTGACGACGACGAACTGGTGGAAATCACCCCGAAATCCATCCGTATCCGCAAGCGCTTCCTGCAAGAGCACGAGCGTCGCCGTATGTCCAAGCAAGAAAGCTAAGCAGCGTTTAGCCTGCTGACCATGCCGCCCCGGTGCAAGCCGCGGCGGCATTTTTCATGCTGTGGCAGGCAAAAGGTTGGCCGCAAGCAGTGGTTGGGTGGGTGAGGGCTTGTTAAGGCTAATTTGAATGTGGCGGTGCTTGTCAGGCTTGCGTGGGTCGCCACCCGGCGCATTCTCCTCCGCCTGACATTGGAAAACTTCTCGAGCCTGCGCCTTGGCAAGCAATAGTGTTAACAGGCCCTAAACGCGGGTGGCCAGCAGGCCGTCGGCTACGCAGGCTTGGTCGCGACCATTGCGTTTGGCCTGGTACAGGGCCTGGTCGGCCTGTTCGAAGATGCTGCGTACAGTGGCATCCGGCTCGGGTGTGCCGGCATAGATGCCGATACTGCAGCTGACGCGGCCTAGCGGGCTGCTGTGGTGGGGGATCTGGCGGCCCAGCAGGCGAAAACGCAGCTCGTTGGCCATGGCCTCGGCTTGTTTTTGCGAGGTATTGGGTAGCAATAGGGCAAATTCTTCACCGCCAATCCGGGCCACGGTGTCTTGCGGGTTGCGCACCATGCTGGCGATAACCTGGGCGATCTGGCGCAGGATGTCGTCGCCGGCGGCGTGGCCGTAGTGGTCGTTGTAGCGCTTGAAGTGGTCTACATCCAGAATCAGCAGTGCCAGTGCTTGCTGCTCCAGCTGGCTGTGCTGCAGTGCCATCACAATGCGCTCGTCAAAGTGGTGGCGGTTGGCCAGGCCGGTAAGCTTGTCGGTAAACGCCAGCTTTTTGAAGTGGCTTTGCAGCAGGAAGAAGTTGCTGGTGGCGGCCAGCAAGATCAGCAGGCCCAGTGTGGCAGTGCCCAGCTCGATGTGCAGCAGCTGGTAAAGCAGGGTGTCGCCCAACAGCATGGCGCCAACAAACAGGGCGGCCTGGCGGATGGGGTGCTGGCTTTTGCGGCGGCTGGCCAGTAGCTGCCAGCCTAGCGCCAGCCCGAGTAGCAGGCCGGCCCGCCAGGCGGGTGGTAAAGGGCTGGCCAGCCGGTTTTGCTGCAGGCCTTGCGCCAGGGCGGCGTTGATGAAGACGCCGCTGGTTTTGGGCTGGCTACGCTGGATGGCGGTGAAGTGCTCGTCGCCGCTGCCCGCGGCAGTTACGCCGATAAACACGGTTTTGTCTTGCAGGCGTGGATCTGGGTGGCTGGACGACAGCAGCTCTGCCATGGATAGCGTGGTAAAGGCCGTGTCGCTGGCCAGGTAGGGCAGCAAGCGTGGCTGGCTGCGGCCCCAGTCGCCTTGCCCGGTGCCGGTGGTGGCGGCAACCGGGCTGCCGGCCACCAGGGCGGCAAACGAGGGCAGCCGCGTATCGCCGGGCCCGCTCGCCAGGTAGGTGAGGCGGATTTCGCCATTGCTCTGGGCCGGGAAGTCGCTGATGCCGACACCGCGAGCCGCGTGCGCCAGCATGGGCAAGGGCAAGGTTGGCCGCAGGGTGTTGCCATCGGGCTCGGGGAAGGCGGGCAGGTAGACTTTGCCATTTTGCGCAATGGCGCGTGCCAGTGCCTGGTCGGATTCAGGGTGTTCGGAATGCTCGGCCAGCAGCAGGTTGAGCCCTACCGCCCTGGCGTGGCCCAGCTTGCTGATGGCTTCGGCAACCAGCTCGCGTGGCCAGGGCCAACGCCCCAGCTGGGCCAGGCTTTTTTCATCAATGGCCACGATCACGATCTGTTCGCTGGCGTCCGGCGCCAGGGTCTGATTGATCAGGTCCTGTGCGCGGTAGTCCAGCGTCGAGGGGGCCATGCCTAGCCAGACGGCGGCGAGTGGCAGCAGGATGCCAGGCAGGGTACGTGATGTGGGGGTGGGCATGGTTAGTCGACCTGCAGGATGTCTTCCAGTTCGGTGGCCTGGTAGCCATCCGGCGTGCTGACTTTATAGCTTACCCGGTAGCGGCCGCTATACAGGCGCTCGCTGTCTTGCCATGCGGGCTTATCGTTGCTGTAGACAAAGGCCTGGCTGTCGCGCCCCAGTAGTTGCAGTGTGAGCTGGTAGCGCGCATTGGCCAGCGGGTAGGGGCGGCCGCTTAGCTGCATGCCGCGCTGGTAGGTGGCGCGCCACAGGCCGGCATCGGCTTGCAGGCTGTAGGTCTGGCTGTAGGGGCCGGGCTTGCCTTGTTTGTCCAGGCGGGCTACCTGCCAGTACCACTGGCCACCGTCTTCCAGCTGGCGGGTGGTGTCGGGCTGGCTGATATCCCAGCTGGCAGCCAGCGGCTGCATGTCTGGCCGGCGCGACAGCGCTACGCGGTAGCGTGTGCCGGTGTCTCCACTGAAACGGAAGCTGACCTGGCGGCCCGCCAGGCGGCTGCCGTCTGCCGGGCTCATCACCAGTGGCGGGGTGGGGTGAGCGTGTACGACAAAGTCTTGCTTTGCCGGGTAGCCCTGCAGCCCGTTGGGCAGCTGGCTGCGCACGGTAAGCTGGTATTGGCCGTTTTCCAGAGCGGGGTGCCACTGTGCGGCTTTCAGCAGCTTGTCATCCACCATGCGGCGGCTTGGCTGGGTGCGCATCAGGTTAACCTGGTAGGCGGCCATGCCTTCGGCAGGCACCCATTGCAATATGGCGGGCGAAAAAGCCTGCACGGCCGGCAGCGGGCTCAGATCGGGGGCGGCGGGTAGCTTGATGCTGCCGCTGGGCGCTTCGCCACGGCGGGTTACACTGCCGAAGCCTGCCGCTACGGCCTGGCTGCCGCTGTGGCCGCTGACTTCTACCTGGCCTTCTACCACTTCGGTGGCCGAGCTGTCGCTGTCGGCCACGTTCACACGAAACCCGGTGCCACGTACGGCGGTGATGGCGCTGGGTGTCTGGATGGTATGCCGGTTTTGCATGAGCGGGTTTTTCACCACGCTATTGTCCAGGCTGCCGCTTTCTATGCTGAGCCAGGTGGTGCTGGCGCCGGTGCTGGGGAAGTGCGTGGCTTCTTTGATAACGAAGCGGGCATTGGGGCCAATGCTCACCAGGCTGCCTTCTTCCATCAGCAGCTTCAGCGCACTGTTGGGGCCGGTGCGGATAATCTTGCCTGCCTCCAGCGGATAGCGCCTGCCGGCATCCAGTGCCTGGCCGTCCAGCGTGGCCTCGCCGACCAGGTCGGTGACGGTGGCGCTGGCGCCGTGCTGGCGCATCAGCTGCAGCGGGATGCGCAGCGTGGTGTCCGGCTTGAGTGCGTACGGGTTGCGTATGGCGTTCAGCTTTTGCAGTGCGGGGGCATGCGCCAGGCTGCCCAAATGTGCACGGGCAATGCTCCACAGCGTATCGCCGGGTTTGACGGTGTATTGCCAGTCGTTGCCATCTGCATGGCTGGTGCCGGCTAGGCAGAGTGTTAGGGCTATCAGGCGTTTGGCGTGCATGGCGGGCGGTGGCGGGTGGCCAAAATTGATTCGCAGCAATTATAAAATGACAATTGTAAAACTTTTAACTGTACCGTGCAGTAAAAGCACCGGCTGGCATGGCGTGCTGCGGGTGGCGGCGTGCGAGCCGCGCCATGCCTTGCTTACAGGTGAGCCAGCAGCTCGGCTGGCTGGTTGATGGTGATGTCGGCTTGCCAGCTGGCGGTGTCGTCGCTGTCAGCAATATAGCCCCACTTCACCAGTACGGTTTTCATGCCCACGGCACGACCGGCCTGAATGTCGCGCTCGGCATCGCCCACGTACAGGCAGTGGCGCGGGTCGGTGTCGATCAGCTGGCAGGCGTGCAGCATGGGGGCCGGGTCCGGCTTGGCCACGCCTACGGTGTCGCCGCTTACCACTACGGCTGGCGGGGTGGCAAACGGTAGTACCGGTACCAGGCGGTCGGTAAAGCGCATGGGTTTGTTGGTGATGATGCCCCACTTCAGGCCGCGTGCCTCCAGCGCCAGGATCAGCTCGTTGATGCCGTCAAACAGCGTAGTGTGGCTGGAGAAGTCGTGGTCGTATTGTTCCAGAAAGCGCAGACGGTATTCCTCGAAACGCGGGTGGGTCTTGTCTATGCCAAAGCCCAGGCTCACCAGGCCGCGCGCGCCGTGGCTGGCGATGGGGCGCACCGCTTCGTAGGGCTGTGGCGGCACGTTTTCTTCGGCCAGCAGGCGGTTAAGGGCGGCGCCCAGGTCGCGGGCGGTGTCGGCCAGGGTGCCGTCCAGGTCAAACAGTACTGCCTTGATCATGCAAGCGTTCTCCAAAGAAATGCGGCCAACCTTTTTAATGAAAGGTTGGCCGCAAGTTTACGTGAGCCTCAGCGTACTGTCTTGCCGAGGAACAGCTTGTAGGCCGGGTTGTCGGTTTCTTCTACATACGGGTAGCCCAGCTGCGCCAGGAAAGTCTGGAACGCGGCGTTGTCTTCGTGCGGCACCTGGATGCCGATCAGCACGCGGCCGTAGTCGGCGCCGTGGTTGCGGTAGTGGAACAGGCTGATGTTCCAGCCAGTCTGCATGGCTTCCAGGAAGCGCATCAGCGCGCCCGGGCGCTCGGGGAACTCGAAGCGCAGCACGCGTTCGTCTTTGAGCTGTGGTGCATGGCCGCCTACCAGGTGACGGATATGCAGCTTGGCCAGCTCGTTGTCGGTCAGGTCCAGGCCGTCCAGCCCGTTGGCTTGCAGGTCGGCCACGATGCGGCCAACGTCCTCGCGGCCGGTAATCTGCACGCCCACAAATACATGCGCGGTGCCGGGGTCGGCAAAGCGGTAGTTGAATTCGGTGATGTTGCGGTTGCCAATCACGCTGCAGAACTTTTTAAAGCTGCCCGGTTTTTCGGGGATGGTCACGGCAATCACCGCCTCGCGGCGCTCGCCCAGCTCGGAGCGCTCGGACACGTGGCGCAGGCGGTCAAAGTTCATGTTGGCGCCGCAGTTAATGGCTACCAGCGTTTTGCCGCTGCAGCCTTCGCGCTCTACATAAGCTTTGGCTGCCGCCACGGCCAGTGCGCCGGCCGGTTCGGTAATGGAGCGGGTGTCCTCGAAAATGTCCTTGATCGCCGCACAGATGGCGTCGGTATCCACCAGCATGATTTCATCCAGCAGCTCGCGGCAGATGCGGAAGGTTTCTTCGCCCACCAGCTTCACCGCCACGCCATCGGCAAACAGGCCCACGTCTTTCAGCTCTACGCGGTAGCCGGCGTCGATGGACTGCTTCATGGCGCTGGAATCCACCGGCTGCACGCCGATGATCTTGATTTGCGGTTTCAGGCGTTTGATGTAGCTGGCCACGCCAGCGGCCAGGCCGCCACCGCCGATGGCAACGAATACTGCTTCGATGTCGCCCGGGTGCTGGCGCAGGATTTCCATGCCGATGGTGCCCTGGCCGGCGATTACGTCCGGGTCGTCAAACGGCGGGATGTAGGTCTTGCCGGTTTCTTCCACCAGCGTCATGGCGTGCTGGAAGGCATCGCTGAACGATTCGCCGGCCAGTACTACCTTGCCGCCACGGCGGGTCACGCCGTCGATCTTGATGGCCGGGGTGGTGGCGGGCATCACGATGGTGGCTTCCAGGCCCAGCTTGCTGGCCGACAGTGCCACGCCCTGGGCGTGGTTGCCGGCGCTGGCGGTGATCACGCCGCGCGCGCGCTGCTCGGCGGTAAGTTTGGACATTTTGTTGTAAGCGCCGCGCAGCTTGAACGAGAACACCGGCTGCAGGTCTTCGCGCTTCAGCAAAATGGTATTGCCGGTACGGCGGCTTAGGTTGGTGGCCAGCTCCAGCGGGCTTTCGATGGCAACGTCGTAGACGTTGGAGGTGAGGATGCGCTCCAGATAGTCCTTGGGGTGTGGCATGGCGATATATTCCGAGTAATTTTTTTGTCCCTGACGGGGCAGATTAACAGGAACTAAGCGAGCTGCGAAGGGTATAAAAGGCTTTGCGCGGCGGGCCTGTACCCGCTAGCGCCGGTGCAGTGCGGGCAATATTTTGTATCCCGCTGCGCAACCTCCGTTGGCCCGGCGTGTATAATGCCCGGCTGTTTTGCGACAAACCCACCGTCTATTGTTTCAATGAAAAAAACTACCTCGCTTTTGCTGACGGCAGCCTTGTCGCTGTCCACCCTTGCACACGCCACCACACCGTTTGTGCCGCCTGTACCGGAAATCGCCGGCAAGGCTTACTTCATTACCGATTTCTACAGCGGGCAGGTCGTTGCCGCCCGTGACCCGGATACCCGCATCGAGCCTGCGTCGCTGACCAAGCTGATGACGGCGTATCTCACCTTCAAGGCATTGAAGGAAAAACGCCTGACGCTGGACCAGATGCTGACCGTGTCCCAGGTGGGCTGGAAGCAGGAAGGCTCGCGCATGTTCCTCGACCCGAAAGTGCCGGTGTCGGTGGACAACCTCATCAAAGGCATGATTGTGCAGTCCGGTAACGACGCCTGCGTCACGCTGGCCGAAGCCATTGCCGGTAGCGAAGAAGTGTTTGCGCAGATGATGACGACCGAGGCCAAGCGCCTGGGCATGAGTGCTACCAGCTTCAAGAACTCTACTGGCCTGCCGCACCCCGAGCACTACACCACCACGCGCGACCTGGCCACGCTGTCTACCGCCATCATTCATGACTTCCCCGAGTTTTACCCTATCTACTCGATGAAGTCGTTCAGCTATAACAACATCACCCAGCCAAACCGCAACCTGCTGCTGTACCGCGACCCGAACGTAGACGGCATGAAAACCGGCCACACTGCCAGCGCCGGCTACAACCTGATTGCTTCCAGCAAGCGCGATGGCCGCCGTGTGGTATCGGTTGTAGTGGGCACAGCCAGCGAAGAAGCCCGTGCGGTAGAAAGCTCCAAGCTGCTGAATTACGCACTGCAGTTCTTTGAAACGCCCAAACTGTACGACGCCAAAAAGCCGGTATCGGAAGTTGCCGTTTATAAAGGTGACAGCAGCAAGCTGCCGGTAGGTTTTGCCAGTGATGTCTACATCACCGTGCCCAAAGGCCAGGCCAGCCAGCTGAAAGCCGACCTGACCACCACGCAGCCCATGATTGCCCCGGTAGCCGCCGGCCAGACAGTTGGCAAGCTGACCGTGAGCCTGGCAGGCAAAGTGGTGCTGGAGCGCCCTGTCGTTGCGCTGCAGGCAGTGGAAGAGGGCGGTTTCTTCAGCCGCCTGTGGGATAGCATCAAGCTGTGGCTGGGCTGGTAATTTGAATGGTTGGCCGCATGTATGCGGCCAACCCTTTTTGTATTCAGGATGTGCATATGAGCAACCCGACAAGCGATATCAAAGACCTGCTGGAATTCCCGGCACGCTTCCCCATCAAGGTAATGGGCGAGCGCACCGACGCCTTCTTACCGACCATCTTCGAAGTAGTGCGCCTGCACGCGCCAGACCTGGAGCTGGCGCATATCGTGTCGCGTGATAGTTCCAGTGGCAAATACGTGTCGCTGACCGTGACCGTGACCGCTACCTCGAAAGAGCAGCTGGACAACATCTACCGCGCGCTGTCCGGCCACCCGCTGGTGAAGTGGGCCCTGTAAAACATGAGCCGCATCGTCAAACACCTGGGGCAGGTTGACTACACGCCCACCTGGCACGCCATGCAGGCGTTTACCGAAGCCCGTACCGACACCACGCCAGACGAGCTGTGGTGCCTGGAGCACCCGCCGGTATACACCCTGGGTCTGGCCGGCAAGCCGGAACACCTGATCATGCCCAGCAGCATCGAGGTGGTAAAGTGCGACCGCGGCGGCCAGGTCACCTACCACGGCCCCGGCCAGCTGGTGGTGTACCTGATGATCGATTTCAAGCGCATGGGTATTGGCGTGCGCGAGCTGGTGCGTCGTATCGAGCAATCGGTGATCGACCTGCTGGCCGAACTAGGCATTACCGCCTACGGCGACGTCAACGCGCCGGGGGTGTATGTCGCGGGCGAGAAAATCGCTTCGCTGGGGCTAAGAATCAAAAACGGTGCGGTGTACCACGGGCTAAGCCTGAATGTGGACATGGACCTGACACCGTTCAGCTGGATTAACCCTTGCGGCTATGCCGGCCTCAAGGTGACGCAACTCAAAAACCACGGAGCCACCCTTACCGTGGCAGAAACCGCCGCACAACTGCTGCCCCATCTGGAGCGCAACCTGACGGTGATGAAGGAGACAGCATGAAACTGGACAACCAGGCAGGCGTAAAACACAAAGGCGCCGACAAGACCGCACGCATTCCCATCAAGATCGTGCCGCTAGACGAAAAGCTCAAAAAGCCGGAGTGGATTCGTGCCAAGCTGCCCAATGGCCAGCGCTTCAACGAGATCAAGCAAATCCTGCGCGAGCAGAAGCTGCACACCGTCTGTGAAGAAGCCACCTGCCCGAACATCGGCGAATGCTTCAGCAAAGGCACCGCCACCTTCATGATCATGGGTGACATCTGCACCCGCCGCTGCCCGTTCTGCGACGTAGGCCACGGCCGCCCGAACCCGCTGGACGTGAACGAGCCGCGCCACCTGGCCGAAACCGTGGCCGCGCTCAAGCTGCGCTATGTGGTCATCACCTCGGTAGACCGTGACGACCTGCGCGACGGCGGTGCCCAGCACTTTGCCGACTGCATCAGCGAAATCCGCAAACTGTCGCCCGATACCCAGATCGAAGTGCTGGTGCCGGACTTCCGCGGCCGCCTGGACGTCGCGCTGGACATCCTCAGCAAAAACCCGCCGGACGTGATGAACCACAACCTGGAAACCGCGCCGCGCCTGTACAAGCAGGCCCGCCCGGGTGCCGACTACATCCACTCGCTGGAGCTGCTCAAGCAGTTCAAGGCGCTGTGCCCGGACGTGCCGACCAAATCCGGCATCATGGTCGGCCTGGGTGAAACCGACGAAGAAGTGTACGAAGTGATGGCCGATATGCGCCGTTACAATATCGACATGATCACCATCGGCCAGTATCTGCAGCCTACCGACGGCCACCTGCCGGTGCTGCGCTACGTTCACCCGGACCTATTCAAGGCCTTCGAGAACAAGGCTTACGATATCGGCTTCAAGCACGCTGCCGTCGGTGCCATGGTGCGCTCCAGCTACCACGCCGACGTACAAGCCCACGAAGCTGGCGTGGTGGACGCCAGCGCGATCGTCGGTTAACACCCGCTAGCCAGGGTACCGCGTAGCCGGTGCCCTGATTCACAACAGCCCCCCTCTGGCAAAGCCAGGCGGGGGCTGTTTGCGTGCGCGCGACTCTTCCCGGTGGCGCAGCGTACCGGTGTTTTGCTGGGCATGCCTGGCCTGGCGTTTACCTGCGGCCAACTCTCTAGGGCTGATTCTGCTTGTGATGCCAATAAGATATTGATGTTGTCATGGCGTGATGCGTTCTGCTACGGTGGTATTTGCTAGTTTTTCCATTAACAGATTTAGCAAAAACTATTAAATAACTATCGTTTTACCGCGATAGTCCGGCCAGGCCCGGTGATGTGTTGCCAAAGGTGCACAGCAGCAGGCCGCCGCACAGGAACGCCACCATGAACCAGCATTGCTATCGCCTTGTTTTCAATCGCCATCGCCATATGCTGATGGCCGTCGCCGAAACCACACCGGCACACGGTAGCCCGGCACGCGGGCCAGTACGCGCCGCCAGCGCCAGGCCGCTGGCGCACGCCCTGCGCCCCTTTGCCGCCTGCCTGTTGCTGGCCATGGGCATGTTGTGGCCGCTGCAGGCGCAGGCGCAAATCGTGGCTGACCCATCTGCACCGGGCAGCCAGCGCCCCACGGTGCTGAGCACCAGCAGCGGGGCGGTGCAGGTCAATATCCAGACACCGTCTGCCGGTGGCGTGTCACTTAATCAGTACCGGCAGTTTGATACCGGCACCGCCGGCACCATCCTTAATAACAGCCGCGTCAGCGTACAGACGCAAAGCGGCGGCTGGATAGCATCCAACCCGTGGCTGGCCACCGGCAGCGCCCGCGTTATCGTGAACCAGGTCAATAGCCAGAACCCGTCGCTACTGCGCGGCACGCTGGAGGTAGCCGGGCAACGTGCCGAGGTCATCATTGCCAACCCCGCCGGCCTGCAGGTGAGCGGCGCAACCTTCCTGAATGCCAGCCGCACCATACTGACCAGCGGCACGCCGGTTCTCAACGGCGGCAGCCTGGAAGGCTACCGCGTGAGCGGCGGGCAGGTGCGTATCGACGGCGCAGGGCTGGATACCAGCAGCAGTGACTACACCGCCATTCTGGCGCGCAGTGTGCAGGCCAACGCCGGTGTCTGGGCGCAGCAGCTGCAGGTGGGCACCGGCAGTAACGCCTACGCGGCAGATACCACGCGGCAAGGTGCCCTTGCCGACCGTGGCACGGCACCCGTCTTTGCGCTGGATGTGGCCGCGCTGGGCGGCATGTACGCCGGCAAGATCACGCTGATCGGCACCGAGCATGGCTTGGGCGTGCGCAATGCCGGCAAGCTGGTGGCAGGCAGTGGCGGCTTGCTGTTGCAGGCCGATGGGCAGTTGCTCAATAGCGGCACCATCGCCAGTACCGACACAGCGGCGGCCTTGCAGCTGCAAGCCACGTCAGTACGTAACGACGGCACGCTGTCGTCGGCGCAGGATCTACAGCTAGACAGCAGCGGGGCGCTGGACAACCTGGGCACTCTCAGCGCTGCCCGCCAGTTAACGCTGACGACAGCGCAGGTGGATAACGCCAGCAGTGGTGCCATTGACGCCCAGCGGCTGGCTATCACCACCGCTGCGCTGGCCAATAGCGGCCAACTGCGGCAAAGCGGCAGCCAGGGCCTGGCGCTGCAAGCAGGTCAGTTGCAGAACAGCGGCAGCATCGGGGCCATGCCTGCGGGCACAGCCACAGACGGCGGCCTTACCCCGCCAGCCGAGGGCGGCACGGGCAGTGGCGGGCAGGCAGCCGCGTTGCCGCTACCCTTGGGTGGCCAGACCGATAGCACCACCGTACAGCCCGCGCCGGTGGCAGTGTTGCCGGATGGCGCCGTGCGGGTAAGCGGCGTGCTCGATAACCGTGGCAGCATCCTGGCCAATGGCGGGGTAGATCTGGATAGCCAGGGTGGCCTGGTGAACCACGGCACACTGGCACTGCGCCAACTGCAAGTCCGTGGTGACAGCTTCGACAACAGCCAGGGCAGTATCCGTGCCCATGCGGCCAACATTGCTACCACGGCTATCAACAACCAGCAGGGCAAGCTGCAAGTGCTGGGCGACGCTACCCTGCAGAGCCAGGGCTTCATGAATCAGGATGGCAAGGTCGGTGCCGGTGGCAGCCTGAAGCTACACAGCGGCCAGTTGGATAACCAGCGCGGCAGCGTGCTGGCCGAGCAGGCCCTAACGGTACAAGCGGCGCAGCTGGATAACCGTGATGGCGTGCTGGCCAGCCGGCAGGGTAGCGCCAGCCTACAGTTGGCCGCAGTGAACAACCAGCGCGGCCAACTCTTGGCCGCCAGCGCTTTGCAGCTGACATCGGAGGGCGCACTGGATAACCGCCTGGGCAGCATGCAGGCCAGCTCGCTACAGCTGCAGGCCGCCAGCGTAGATAACCGTGGCGGCACGTTGGTCGCCGACACCTTGTCCAGCCGTAGCGGCGCGCTGGATAACAGCGGCGGCTTGATTCAGGCCAGCCAGCAACTGGCTATCGACACCCATGGCCAGGCACTACACAACGCCGATAGCGGTCACCAGCGCGGCATCCTGTCTGGCGGCCAGCTACAGCTGCAAGTGGGCGAGCTGGCCAATCTGGCGGGCGGGCGCATCCAGGCGGCGGGCAACCTACAGCTGGAAAGTAGCGGCGTACACAACCAGCAGGCCGTCATCAGCGGCGACGACGTGGTGCTGTACGGCGGCGCGCTGCACAACCAAGGCGGGCGGATTCAGGCCGGCGGCCCGCTCAGTATCGACACCCACGGTCAGGCGCTCACTAACGACACTGGCGCCAGCATCGTTAGCGCCGGCCCGCTCACTATGCGTAGCGCCGCGCTGGTCAACGGTACCGGCAGTACCATCGGCAGCCTGCAAAGCCTGCAGCTACAGGCCGATAGCGTGCGCAATGCTGGCCTGCTGGCGGGCCAGACAGCACTGCAGCTACAGGCGCAAAGCCTGGATAACCGCAGCGGCCAGGTGCAGGCGGCCACGCTGGACATCCAGCTGGCTAATGGCACGCTGGACAACCGCCAGGGCCTGCTCTTGGGCAGCCAGCGTCTGGATGTACAGGCCGGCGATATCGACAACCGTCTTACCAGCGGCACGGCGCATGGCCTGCAGGCCGGCCAGCTGGCGTTGGCCGCAGCCAGCCTGGATAACACCCAGGGCCAGCTGCGCAGCGCCGGCGATACCCATATCCGGCTGGCTGCACAGCTGGACAACTACGACGGCACGCTGGCCAGCGGAGGAAGCCTGCAGCTGGCCGCTACCGGCGTAGACAACAGCCGCGGCCAACTGCAAGCCGGGCAAGACCTGCAGCTGGTGGCAGATAGCCTGGCAGGCAGCGGCACCCTGGCTGCCGGGCGCGACCTGGCCCTGCAGCTGCAAACCGGCCTGACGCTAGCCGGCAGCACCCAGGCAGGGCGTGATCTGCGCATTGCTACGCCTGGGGCACTCACGCACGCAGGCACGCTGCGCACCGGTGGACAGGCCAGCTTGCAGGCGGCAGCGCTGCATAACCAGGCAGGGGCCGAAATCAGCGCCCAGGCACTGGCCATCACCGTCGCCAGCCGGGTGGACAACGCTGGCCTGATCGACGCCGGGCTGCTGACCATCAGCGCGCCGGATGCCATCACCAACCAGCCGGGTGGCCGCCTGTACGGCGACCGCATCGCCCTGGCCAGCGCCAGCCTGCACAACCAGTCCGACGCCAGCCGAGCCGCCACTATTGCTGCCCGCCAAGACCTGCAGCTGGGCGTGGGGCAGTTAATCAACGCAGAAAACAGCCTGATCTACAGCGATGGCAGTCTGGCTATTGGCGGCCAGCTGGATAGCCAGCACCAGGCCACCGGTAGCGCCCAGCTGGTACACAACCAGTCCGCCACCATCGAGGCCAAAGGCGATCTAGCCATCGCCGCCGACACCATTCGTAATGAGCGGCTGCGCACCAGCATCACCCAGCAAAACAGCATCGACGACACCGCCTACATGCAGGTGGCCAGCTGGCAGGGTAATGGGCATAACGGACACGACCTGCGTAGCTCGGCCAACTACCGTGCTTATGAAATCCTGTACCTGAACCCTGCCGACATCGTCAGCAACGATACCTTCATCACCCCGGATGGCAAGCAGCTGGGGCGTGCTGTGGTCAAACTTACCCCGCAAACCAGCAGTTTCTTCTTTGCCCGTGGTCGGGGCTGGAGCGCTACAGGCGAGCGCTGGCGTACCAGTGTGCCGGTTGAAACCACCCGCACCATTTACTACCTGTGGCGGCAAGATGCGCAAGCTAACCCGGATCAGCTTGCCGGGGGGGACGACCCCTTTGTCGAGCTGACGCCTACCGGTGGTGGCGGGGCACCAGCTTTTGCCTATCAGTACGACGGTGTGCAGTACAGCCCGCAATACGGTACCTGTACCAGCAACTGCGTCCAGCTGGTAACGCCTTATCAACTGGATGACCCGACCCGTACCATCGTCCACCGTCTGAACCATCCCAGCCAGGAGCCCGGTAACGAAGCCGCCCGCATCGCCCACCACACCGCCATCGACGACGTACTGGCCGCCGACGCCGGCGCCGCCGCTGTTATCCGGTCCGGTGGCAATATGCAGCTGGCCCCCGGCCAGCTACTGGACAACCGCTACAGCCAGATCGCTGCCGGTGGCAGCCTGCTGGTGGATGGCAGCAGCGAAGGGCAGGGTAGCAGCAAGGTAGTGAACACCGCCGCCACGCTGTACCGCCTGCACCAGTTCAGCAATACCCACATTACCTATGGTTTCGGCAGCTACCAGGGCGCGGCACCCGACATCCGCACCGAGCTGGGCAGCGTGGCCGCCAGCATTACTGCCAACCAGGCGCTGGTGATCAACGGTGGCGATGTCAGCAACCTGGACCAAGGCCGCCACGCGCCGCATGTCCAAACACCCGCCGCCCCTGGCGCCGGGGCGGCCAACGTGCGCGGCGGCAGCGACGGTATCATCCGCGTTACCCCGCCAGCTGGCGCCATGCCGGGGCTGGTGCAAACCGGCAGTGTCAACGTGACGCTGCCGCGCAGCAGCCTGTACCACCGCAGCGCTGCCAGCAGCCCCTACCTTATCCAGACCGACCCCGCCTTTACCCAGTACCGGCAGTGGCTGGGCAGCGACTACATGCTGCAAGCCATGGCCATCGACCCCGCCACCGCGCAGCAACGCCTGGGCGATGGCTACTACGAACAAAAGCTCATCCGCGACCAGGTCGCCCAGCTCACCGGCCGCCGCTTCCTGGCGGGTTACAGCAATGACGAAGCGCAATACCGCGCGCTGATGGACAACGGCCTCACCTTTGCCAGCCAGTACGGCCTGCGCCCCGGTATCGCCCTGAGCCCCGAGCAAATGGCCCGCCTCACCAGCGATATCGTGTGGCTGGTAGCCCAAACCGTTACCCTGCCGGATGGCAGCCAGCAAACCGCGCTGGTGCCGCAGGTGTACGTCAAGCTCAAGCCTGGCGATATGGGTGCAGACGGCGCCCTGTTGGCCGCAGACCAACTGCAGCTGAAGCTGGATGTCAACCTGACCAATCAGGGCCAGATTGCCGGCCGCCAATTACTCACTATCAGCGCCGACAACCTGCACAACCTGGGTGGCAAGCTGCAAGGGCAAGACATTGCCCTGCAAGCGCGCACCGACATCAACAACCTGGGCGGGCAGATACGCGCCGGCAGCAGCCTGCAGCTGGCCGCCGGGCGCGATATTGCCGTTAGCAGCACTACCCATAGCCAGCAATACGGCAGCGGCGGTAACCGCCTGCAGCAAACCACCGTAGAGCGCGTGGCCGGCTTGTACGTAGACGGCGGCACCGGGCTATTGCTGGCCAGCGCCGGGCGCGACCTCACCCTGGCCGGTGCCCGGCTCGTCAACCAGGCCGATGGCGGCAGCACCCACCTGCAAGCCGGCCGCAACGTTGATCTGGCCACTGTCAGCAGCGGCGAAAGCCGCGACATACGCTGGAACGCCACCGACCGCCTGCACAGCAGCCAGCACGCCGAAACTGGTACCAGCATCCGTACCACCGGCGACCTTACCCTGGTAGCCGGGCAAGACCTGAGCGCCCGTGCGGCCAACCTGGTCAGCGACAAAGGTGCCGTTACCCTGCAAGCCGGGCGCGACCTTAGCCTGGTGAACGGTGAAAATACCAGCAGCGTGGATTGGCAAACGCAGAGCAGCAAAAAAGGCACCTTCAGCCGTAAAACCACCAACGAAAGCGAGCAACGCCAGCAAACCGACATCGTTAGCAGCAGCGTGTCCGGCCACAGCATTAGCCTGCAGGCCGGCAGCAATATGGCCATCCAGGCCAGCCAAGTGGTCAGCGACCAGGCCACTAGCCTGCAAGCCGGCGGCAACATCGCCATCACCAGCGCCACCGCCAGCGATAGCTACAGCCACAGCCGCGACGAGAAAAAATCCGGCCTGATGAGCAGCGGCGGCTTGGGCGTTACCGTGGGCAAAGCCCAGCAAGGCAACGCCAACACCGTCACCACCACCCGGGCGGTGGGCAGCACTATCGGCAGCGTGCAGGGCGATGTGTCCATACAGGCCGGCAAAGACCTGCAGCTCAAAGGCAGCGACGTCATCGCCGGGCAAGACATCACGCTGGCCGCACAAAACGTGCGCATCGAACACGCCGAGCACACGCAAACCCAGCAGACATCCAGCTACAGCAAGCAAAGCGGCGTCACCGTGGCGCTCAGCGGTGGCGTGGTAGACGCCGCACAAACCGCCGTCAGCGCCACCCAGGCTGCAGGTAACAGCAACAACAGCCGCTTGGCCGCACTGCAAAGCGTCAAGGCCGGGCTGGCGGGCTACCAGGCGGTACAAACCGCGCAGCAGGGCGGCGGCAACGGCGAGGTGGCCGACCCGTCCTTTGTCGGCGTGTCGGTCTCGCTGGGCAGCCAGCGCAGCCAGAGCCAAAGCCAGACCAGCAGCAGCAACGCCAGCAGCAGCGAGCTCAACGCTGGCCGCAACGTGCACATCACCGCCACCGGCGACGGCAGCAAAGGCGCCGACGGCGTCGCCCAAAACGGCGACCTGGCGGTGATCGGCAGCAGCATCAAGGCTCAGAACGTCACGCTGGACGCCGCCCGCGACATCACCCTGCAGTCTGCACAAAACCGCAGCGACACCACCGGCAGC